>NZ_FMAC01000007.1 GCF_900094555.1 Martinezella hainanensis | reverse complement strand
CTGTTCGGCAAGCCGATGGCGCAATTGCTGCTCAATGCCAATGCGACTGTCACGACGGCGCATTCGCGCACGAAGGATCTCGCCTCCGTGGCAAGGGGCGCCGATATCCTGGTGGCGGCTGTGGGACGTCCGGAGATGGTGAAGGCGGACTGGGTGAAGCTAGGTGCCACCGTCATCGATGTCGGCATCAACCGCATCGATGCGCCGGAGCGGGGCGAGGGCAAGAGCCGTCTGGTGGGCGATGTCGCCTATGCTGAGGCCTCAGACATTGCCGCAGCCATCACGCCGGTTCCGGGCGGTGTCGGTCCGATGACCATCGCCATGCTGATGGCCAATACCGTCAGCGCCGCCCATCGCTCAGCTGGCAGAAAGCCGCCGAGATTCTGACCGAAAACACGGTCCGGAGTGTCGAGAAAAAACCTTCGGATCGGCTTGCCAAGGCGTGAAAGACGATTATAGTCAGGAAATAAATATTCCATAGAAGAAAATGAGGGAACGAAATGGCATTATCATGGCGTTTCTCCGCCTTGGCGGACCGGCACCGTGCTCTCGGATCGAAACTCGAGGACTGGAGCGGCATGGGAACCGCCTGGACCTACGACAAGGACATGTCGCAGGAACATGTGGCGATCCGCACCAAGGCCGGCATCATGGACGTTTCCGGCCTAAAGAAGGTGCATCTCGTCGGGCCGCATGCCATTGCCGTGCTTGACTATATCACCACCCGCGACATGTCCAAGATCTATCCCGGCCGCTCAGTCTATGCCGCCATGCTCAATGACCGCGGCTATTTCACCGACGATTGCATCGTCTACCGCACCGGCCCGAACTCCTGGATGCTGGTGCATGGTTCGGGCTCCGGCCATGAGGAGCTCGTCAAGCAGGCCGCCGGTCGCAACTGCGCCGTCCTCTTCGACGACGATCTGCACGATCTGTCGCTGCAAGGCCCCGCCGCGGTCGACTATCTCGCCAAATATGTGCCTGGCATCCGCGACCTCAAATATTTCCATCACATGCAGACGACGCTGTTCGGCGTGCCCGTGATGATCTCGCGCACCGGCTATACGGGCGAGCGCGGCTATGAGATCTTCGTCCGCGGCCAGGATGCGCCGATGGTCTGGGATCGCATCGTTGCCGAAGGCGAGGAAATGGGAATCATTCCCTGCTGCTTCAGCGTTCTCGACATGCTCCGCGTCGAAAGCTATCTGCTCTTCTACCCCTATGATAACTCGCAGATGTATCCCTTTGCCGACCAGCCGCCCGGCGACAGCCTGTGGGAACTCGGCCTCGATTTCACCGTCAGCCCCGGCAAGACCGGCTTCCGCGGTGCCGAAGAACACGCGCGCCTCAAGGGCAAGGAACGGTTCAAGATCTTCGGCATGCTCATCGATGCCGATGGCCCGGCCGATCTTGGTGACGAGGTCTATGCTGAGGGTAAGAAGGTCGGCGTCATCACCTGCCCCTGCTATTCGTCCTTGACGAAGAAATCGATGGCGATCGCCCGTCTCGACGTTGACAAGGCCGTTCAGGGCACGAAACTGGAAGTTCGTGGCAAGAGCCTCAAGGCGAGCGCGATTGCCCATACGCTGCCGTTCGACGATCCGGAAAAGAAGAAGAGGACGGCTATCGGCTAAGGAGGCGCTCATGCTTGTCGAAGGCATCAAGAGCCGACCGGTCTACAGGGGTCTCTCCATTCAGCCGCATGCCCGGCGGCATCTGTTTGCTCTGGAAGGCGAGGGGGCCAATGCCCTCCTCGACCAGACGCCGGCGCTTGACGATGTAGCGCTGTCGCGCAGCGAAATCCTTTATGTTGCGCGCGGCTCACAGGGCAGGGGTCATGACGAGAGCCTGCGCAGGCTTGGCGCCGACATGTTCTTCACTGCGCCGACGATCGCGACGTTGCTTTTCCGCCTGAAAGGCTCGCTTGCAACGGCGCATATGGGCACGCGGCTTTATATCGCCGGTACCGAGGGCTTTATCGGCCAGGCGATGATGGTGGCGCTCGACTACGGCATGGATCATGCCTCGATCATCACGGAACATCGCGGATCGCTGTCCCGTCGCGTGCAATGTGTCCACTGCAAGGGCATCACCGAAGATGTCACGCACAGTCCCTTCGCCTGCGGCCATTGCGGGTTGCAGCTATTGGTGCGCGACCACTATTCGCGTCGTCTCGGCGCCTTCCAGGGTGTCAACATCGATGCGGAAGAGCCCGGCACTGCACCCGATCCTGAGGAGTTGTTCCTGTGAGCGGTGGTACGGAAATTCCGGTTCGCGTCGCGAAGGTGACGCTAGTCGCCGATCGCATCAAGCGCTTCCGCTTCGAGCGTCTCGACGGCGCGCCGATGCCTTATTTTTCCGGCGGCGCGCACGTCATCGTTTCCATGAATGATGAAGGGCATGTGCGTCGCAACGCCTATTCGCTGATGTCGCCGCCGCATGATTGCTTGGCCTATGAGATCAGCGTGCTGCGCGTCGAGGAATCGCGCGGTGGCTCCGCCTTCATGCATGAGAAGGTGAGGGAGGGCGACGAGCTCAAGGTCAGCTATCCCGTCAATCTCTTCCAGCCGGACTGGCGCGGGCGCAAGCATCTCTTGATTGCCGGCGGCATCGGCATCACGCCCTTTATTGCGATGATGCAGCAGTTTTCGCGCGAAGGTGCCAATTTCGAGCTGCACTATGCCGTGCGCTCGCTCGATCGCGGCGCCTATTGCCGCGAACTTATCGAGCAATATGGCCCGCAGCGGGTGAAGATCTATTGCGATGCCGATCGCAATTTCATTCCTGTGGCACGTCTGCTCGAAAGCCAGCCGCTCGGCACGCATCTCTATGTCTGCGGCCCGGCCGGCATGATCGATGGCGTGCTGAGGACGGGTATCGAGGCCGGTTGGCCGGAACAGAACCTGCATTCCGAGCGCTTCCTCTCGTCACAACCTGGCAAACCCTTCTCCATCATGTTGACGCGGTCGGGCAAGACCGTTCATGTCGGCCACCACGAAAGCATGCTGGAGGCGATCGAGGCTGCCGGCATCGACGCGCCCTTCCTCTGTCGCGGCGGCGCCTGCGGACAGTGCGAGACAAGTGTTGCCGCCTGCGACGGCAAGCTTCTGCATAATGACGTCTATTTGACCGACGAAGAAAAGGCCTCCGGCCGAAAGGTGATGATCTGTGTTTCCCGTTTCGAAGGAAGCGCATTGCATCTCGACCTTTAGGCTTCAGGCCGATACCCAGGAGAACGGACATGGCAATCGCCTTCAAGAATGAAACATTCCGGGACGATTTCAGCTATCGCAACAGTCCGGAAAATGTCCGGCGCTTTCCGTTCCCGTTCGATCGCGACGAGTACATGTATTCGGTCAACATGGAACCGCATGTGAAGGGGCAGAAGGATACGGTCTTTGAAAGCCTGATCGACGTCGACGAGCATTACGTCGCCGAGATGCACGACCGGGCTCTGGTCCTGAAGCAAGATCCACTGCGCTACCAGGCGCTGCCGCACATGATGTCCGCGCAATGGGATACGCTGGAGCTCCTGATGGAGGAGCAGGCCGCCGGCTATCCCGAGCATTTCACGCTCACCAAGAATGGCGACCAGTGGCGCTGGATCAACCGTCCCCTCGGCATCGACGACACCTTTACGTTCGGCGATGCGTCGACGCTGCCTTACGAACCCTTCGAATACATCACGCGACAGGCACAGGGCGATTTCTGCATCGTCGACCAGCGCGACGGCAATCTCTGGATGGATGCCGGCATGGTGACGACCCAGGCCGACTGGTCGCTCGATTTCGATATCGGCATGAATTTCATGGAGTGGCACGGGCCGGTGCCGCTCGCCCACCAGATCGGGGTCTTCGACCGTGCCCTGAAATTCCTCTTGAACCTGCAGCTGGGCAAGCCGACACGCCGGTTCAACTGGACGATGACCATCAATCCGCGCCTCGATACCAGCCCCGAAAACTATCCGAAATGGGGTCCGGATCGCACCACGGTGACGCCTGAGAATGTCGGCGAAAAGGTGCATCTTCGCGTCGAGCTGCAGAGCTTGTGGCGCCTGCCGCGTTCCAACGCCATCCTCTTCGTCATCCGCTGTTATCTGATGAATATGGACGAGCTCGTCACCGTGCCGAAATGGGCGCGCCGCTTCCCGCGTGTGCTGAAAACCCTGCCGCCGGAGCTCATCGATTACAAGGGCCTGACGCGCTTCCGCCAGACCACCATCGACTGGCTTTCGAGATATGACGACGGGGCGCCGACCAGCCCCGGCATTTTTCCGGATTGATGCCGGGCACCACGCCAAACTTCTGCAGGCAATAAGAATTTCGATAGAATCGAGAAGGGGAATGCGACATGACACGAGTTGCCGTTATCGGTGCCGGCCCTTCGGGCCTTGCCCAGCTGCGGGCCTTCCAATCGGCCGCAAAGAAGGGTGCTGATATCCCGGAAGTCGTCTGCTTCGAAAAGCAGGCGGACTGGGGCGGCCTTTGGAACTATACCTGGCGCACGGGCCTCGATGAATATGGCGAGCCCGTCCATGGCAGCATGTATCGCTATCTCTGGTCGAACGGCCCGAAGGAATGCCTGGAATTCGCCGACTACTCCTTCGAGGAGCATTTCGGCAAGCCGATCGCCTCCTATCCGCCGCGTGCCGTGCTCTGGGATTATATCAAGGGCCGCGTCGAAAAGGCCGACGTGCGCAAATGGGTGCGCTTCAGCACGCCGGTACGCATGGTACGCTTCGATGAAGAGACGAAGAAATTCACGGTGACGGCGCACGATCGCACGCAGGACCGGATGTATGACGAGGTGTTCGACTATGTCGTCGTTGCCTCGGGTCATTTCTCGACACCGAACGTGCCCTATTTCGAGGGCGTGAAGACCTTCAACGGTCGCGTGTTGCATGCACACGATTTCCGCGATGCGCTGGAATTCAAGGGCAAGGACGTGCTGCTCGTCGGCCGCAGCTACTCGGCCGAGGATATTGGCTCGCAATGCTGGAAATACGGGGCGAAATCCGTGACGACGAGCTATCGCTCCAAGCCGATGGGCTTCAAATGGCCTGCCAACTTCGAAGAGAGGCCGCTGTTGACGCGGCTGGAGAACAAGACGGCATATTTTGCCGACGGCTCATCGAAGGATGTCGATGCGCTGATCCTGTGCACCGGCTATCAGCATCACTTTCCGTTCTTGCCGGATGATCTGCGCCTGAAGACGGCCAATCGCCTCTGGGCCGACCACCTCTACAAGGGTGTGATCTTCGACAAGAATCCGCAGCTTTTCTATATCGGCATGCAGGATCAGTTCTACACCTTCAACATGTTCGACGTGCAAGCATGGTGGGCGCGCGATGTCATCATGGGCCGCATCAAGCTGCCGCCGGAATCCGAGCTGCAGGCGAACTTCGACAAATGGCGCGCCCGTGAGGAGACGCTCGAGGATGCCGAGCAGATGATCTGGTATCAGGGCGACTACGTGAAGGAGCTGCTCGCCGAGACCGATTATCCGAGCTTCGACATCGAGGGTACCAACAAGACCTTCATGGAGTGGGAACATCACAAGGCCGAGAACATCATGGGCTTCCGCGACCATGCCTATCGCTCGCTGATGACCGGCACCATGTCGCCGACGCATCATACACCCTGGGTCGACGCGCTTGACGATTCGATGGAGGAATATCTGCGCAACTGATCCGCGGTCATTTCCCCACCTAACCGGCAAGGGAGGCGAAGAGCAGCCCTTGCCGGCCCTTTTGTGCGTTGAGACGAAACGAGTTCATCCGCAACCTTCTCTTCGGGCATGGCATCCATGGATTTCCAGACAAGCGTTCTCGGCCGCATGGCCGGTTTCCTCTATCGCTGCCGGGCAGACGAAAACTATACGATGCTCGAAATGACCGATGGCATCGAGCGCATCTTCGGCTATCCGGCCGACGAGATTGTCGGTAACCGCACGCGAACGTTTACCTCGATCATGCACGAGGACGACATTCCGCTCATGGACGAGCTCGTCGGCAAGGCGCTGGAAGCTCGCACGGACTGGACGATGGAATATCGCATTCGTCACCGTGACGGACATCTTGTCTGGGTGACGGAGACCGGCGGCGGTGTCTGGGACGAGGCCGGCGAGCTGCTTTATCTCGAGGGCAGCATCCTCAATGTCGAATCCCTTTATCAGCGCCTTGATGAACAGACCGCAGGCATGCGGGTCACTGCATCCAAGACGAACGAGATCCTGCAGTCCTTGCGCTATCTGAAGCTGCTTGCCGTCAATGCCGGCATCGAGGCGGCAAGGGCAGGGACGGCCGGATCGGGCTTTGCCGTATTGGCGGCGGAAATGCGCACGCTCGCAAACTCCTCGGAAGAGGCAGCGCGTGCGATTTCGAGCGCGCAGAGGAAGGCAGAATAAAGCGTTCTCCGCGTATTTTCGTTAGTTCGGTGCAACTCAGGTTCCGATAGTGCGTGAGCGAAGGAGTTCCCTCGTGGTTCCCCTCGCAGAGCCGTGTTGCGTTGCGGCAACCTTAAAGAAGCGGCCGGCGGAGGTGGCGCATGGTTGGAAAACCATGGCCACACCCAGTCGATGCAGTCAGACGCCAGTTTTAATGGCCGGAAACGCCCGGCATGCTCTCCGCCTTCTCCAGGCCCGCCTGTTCGGGAGTAAGTTCGTCCGCCAGGCCGACCCATAGGCACTGCAGGGTTGAACCGCCAGCTAGATTCTGAATGTAGGTTGCATTGCCGTTCGCAGCATAAGAATCTGTGTGTCCTGCTGCGATATTGACGTTTTGCCAATTGTTGACGTGAACAATCGTCAGATTGTACGTCGATACATTAGGACCACGATTATAGACGTGCAAAATTCCAGGCACTGGTCCTAGTATGTGTATTTGTCCATCTGGTGGTATATTGACGACTGCCATTTTCATCTCCTCTTGTTGAATATCGCATAGCTGTCCTGCGCGAGAGGCTATGGGTTATCCTCCTTGCTCAAGGCAGCCCGACAATAGAGGCCGCTGCTTCGAGGAAATGTGCGGAACATCACAGACGGGGCGGAATATCACGGCTTGAAAGCCGCGATGTGCCGCGCGATAAATTCGCTTGTGTTGAAATCGGTCGCCGCCTGCCGCCGTCAACGATCGGGAAACGACAAGAGCACCGCGATAGCTTCAAGCAACGCCTGGAAGCGGAAGGGTCGGAAATGCTCTAAGAGCGCGGCCGCGTCTTCTGCGGGTCGTAGTGGGAGAGCGGCACGATGACTGCCGGAAGCCGCTTCTGCTGACCGTCGAGCTTGCCGATCTCGACCTTGGTGCCGACGGCCGCATGGGTGACGTCGACGCGGGCAAGCGCAATGGTCTTGCCAAGGATCGGCGACCGTGTCGCGCTGGTAATCACACCGATCTGCGCCCGGCCGATATGGATGCAGTCACCATGGCCGACGGCTTCGTTGGCTTCGATATCGAGGCCCACCATCAGATGGCGCGGATTTTCCTTCCGGCGGATCAGTGCCTCCCGGCCGATGAAATCATCCTGCTTGGATTTCAGGGGCACAGTGAAGCCGATGCCGGCCTCGAAGGGATCGGTCTGGTCGTCGAATTCATGGTGGGCAAAGACGAGGCCAGCCTCGATGCGCACCATGTCCAGTGCCTCGAGGCCCATGGGCTTCAGCCCATAGGGCTCGCCGGCTTTCCAGACCGCGTCGAAGACGGTTGCCGCATCCTTCGGATGGCAGAAGATTTCATAGCCGAGCTCGCCGGTATAGCCAGTGCGCGACACGACGACCGGCGCTCCCTCGAAGTGGCCGATACGGCCGACGGCGAAGCGGAACCATTCGAGCTCGCTGATCGTCGGCTGCCGGGGCGCAGTCCAGATGATCTCTTTCAGGATATCACGGCTCTTCGGGCCTTGCAGGGCAATATTGTGCATCTGGTCGGTGGAAGAGCGGACCCAGGCCTTGAAGCCCTTCTTCTCGGCCTGCTCGCGCAGCCAGATGCCGCTATAGTCGTCACCGCCGATCCAGCGGAAATTCTTGTCGCCGAGACGAAACAGCGTGCCGTCGTCGATCATGCCGCCATGTTCGTAGCACATGGCGGTATAGACGACCTGACCGGTCGATAGCTTGCGCACATCGCGCGTCAGGCAATATTGCAGAAGCTCTTCCGCATCCGGCCCCGTCACCTCGAACTTGCGAAGCGGCGAGAGGTCCATCACCACGGCGCGTTCGCGACAGGCCCAGTATTCTTCGACCGCTCCTTCCGAAGAGAAGCGGTTCGGCAACCAGAAGCCGCGATATTCGGTGTAATCGCGCGTCATGGCGGAGAGGCGCGGGTGGAATGCGGTTTCCCGCGTCAATTCAGGGTCGGCGTCAGGGGTCATGCGATAAGCCACCGCTCGTGTGAATTTTTCTTTGCCGGAAAAGGTGCGGACGTGGATATCGGTCGGGTCCCAGCCATTGGCCGCATCGATGTCATCGGGGCAAGAGGAGGAAACACAGACGAGATCCGTCAGTGCGCGCATCAGGACGTAATCGCCCGGTCTCGACCAGGGTTCGTCGAGATAGAGCTGGTTATTGTGATCGACATTGGTGTTGTAGAAGTAGTTGAGCGCCTCCCAGCCCTTTCGGCCGGCAATGCCGTAGGGCGCAAGTGCCGCGTTGAAATTGTCGGTGCAGTTGACATGGCCGGGATAGCCCATGTCGTCATAGTATCGCGAATTGCAGGCCGTTGCGAAGGCGTCGTGGCGGCCGACCGTATCCTGCACGATTTCCACCAGTGGCTCGAAATCACGGTCGAAAGCCTTGGAAGGAAGGCCGGGAGCCGGATAGCTGCGGCCAAGCAGGGTGCGGGTCACTGTGGAATCGAGTGCAAGATCGAGGCCCTTGTCGACCTTGCGGGCGGAAAAGGCCTGAAAGTCGGTGCATTGCCGGCCATAGACATCGATGATCTGAATATATTCGCCGGCACGAACGAAATAGGCCGAAGCGGTTGCCGCCTTGATGCGAATGTCCTCGATCGGATCGGCGAGCGGTTCCGGCAGCGCGGAGGCATAATCGCGCAGGATCGTCGTGTGGCGTATCCTGACCTCGATGGGTGTTGCCGTGTCCTGTGCCTCTGGCGACATAGCTGCTCCCGGCGCGCAGGCGATCAGCAGACCTTTGAGAGCGATGGTGAATTCCGCGGTGCTGCCGGTAGGCGATGACCCGCCGAAAAGGTGCAATGCGGCGGCGGTGGCCAGGTCCGCGCCGCGCCGCTCCAGCGTCTTGCGCATGCGTCCGGCACTTTCATCTGCGGACGAAAGAATGGCTTTCAATCCTGTCGCTTCGCCGGTGAACGCGGAGCCCAATCCTGCGGATTGAAAGCGGCCCTTTTCATCCAGGAAAGTCAGCTCGCAGACCTGTCCGCCCTCGCTGTCCGTGACCGTGATCCGGTCACCGGGCTCGACGCGCACGACCAGCGATCCGCCGCCCTTGCAGCGGTAGCGCTCGGTGTCGGGCGGCAGCGTCGGAATGCCCGGATAGCGGATAATGCTTGCCGAGACGGGCCGTATTCCGGCGGTCGGCGGATGGAGATCTCGCATAGAGCCCTCTCGGGAAATGAGGTGTGTCGGACACCGGAATCATGCTGACAAAATGCTGTTCGAAAGTAAAGGGATGTTGACTAAAAAGAAAATATCTTCACTATGTATAAAGGGCATGTATCTGGAAACCGCGCGCAGACTCGGCTCATGAAAACCTCCAGCAAGCCCCGCAATGCCATGGGAGGCACGTTCAGGGAGACGTACGAGAGATACGTCCGGAACAAAATGGGGAATATCACCGATGACGGATATCGTGGACGCCGGCGCTTCCGCCGGCACCGAAGGTAAGCTTATACGCGCGCTTGACTGGAAGGGCGCGTTCTGGGTGGCTGCGGGCGTGCCGCCGCTTGTTCTTTTCTCCATCGGCGGCATCGCCGGCACGACGGGCAAGCTTGCCTTCGTCGTGTGGATCATTTCGATGATCATGGGGTTCCTGCAATCCTTCACCTACGCGGAAATTGCCGGCATGTTCGGCAACAAGTCCGGCGGTGCCTCGGTTTACGGCGCGACCGCCTGGCTGCGCTATTCGAAATTCATTGCGCCGCTTTCCGTATGGTGCAACTGGTTTGCCTGGTCGCCGGTGCTGTCGCTCGGCTGCGCCATAGCGGCCGGTTATATCCTCAATGCCTTCTTCCCCATTCCAGCGGCGGATTCGCAGGCGGTGCTCAGCTGGATCAGTGCACACGCGGCCTCGATCACCGCCGATAGCCCGCGTGTTGCGGAATACATCGCGGCCCACGCCGGTACATCGCCCGACGATGCGGTAAAAGCGCTACTCAGCGCCGACGGCGTCGCAGCTTTTACGCCGGCCATTCGCAACTGGTCGCTGTTCAGCTTCAACATTCCTTTCCTCGCGACCGCCAATATCAATGCCACCTTCTTCATCGGCGGCATCCTGATGCTGATCATCTTCGCGATCCAGCATCGCGGCATATCCGAAACGGCAAGCGTACAGAAATGGCTCGCCATCATCGTACTCGTGCCGCTTCTGATTATCGGTGTCTATCCGATCGTCAGCGGCCAAATCCTCTCCGCCAACGTGACCGGACTGTTGCCGCCGACAGCGGCGTACGCTGCGACCGACGGCACCTGGAGCAATGGCGGCTGGACGCTCTTCCTCGGCGGTCTCTATATCGCCGCCTGGTCGACCTACGGTTTCGAGACTGCGGTCTGCTATACGCGGGAATTGAAGAACCCGAAGACGGATACCTTCAAGGCGATCTTCTATTCGGGCCTTGCCTGCTGCATCTTCTTCTTCCTCGTGCCCTTCGCCTTTCAGGGCGTGCTCGGTCATGCTGGCATGCTGGCTCCGGGCATTGTCGACGGCACTGGTGTCGCCGAAGCGCTCGGCGGCCTGATCGGCGCTGGCCGCGTCGTCACGCAGTTGCTCGTCATCCTGATGATCCTGGCACTATTCCTGGCGATCATGACGGCAATGGCCGGTTCCTCCCGCACCCTCTATCAGGGCTCGAAGGATGGCTGGCTGCCGAAATATCTCGATCATGTGAACGAGAACGGCGCGCCCACGAGAGCGATGTGGACCGACTTTGCCTTCAATCTCTTTCTTCTCGCTATTGCGTCGGACACGAGCGGTTATTTCTTCGTGCTTGCCGTCTCCAACGTCGGATACATCATCTTCAACTTCCTCAATCTCAATTCCGGCTGGATCCATCGCATGGACTCCGGCCATGTCGAGCGTCCATGGAAGGCACCGTCCTGGCTCATTGGCCTCAATACCATCCTTGCCTTCGTCAACGCGCTTTTCCTTGGCGCTGGCGCCAAGGTCTGGGGCTATGCCAATGCCCTTTGGATCGGTTTTGCCTTCGCGGCCCTGATCCTGCCGGTCTTTGCCTACAGGCATTATGTTCGCGATGGCGGCAAGTTCCCGGCCGGCGCCATGGATGATCTTGGCCTGGTCGGCCAGGATCTGGGTGTCAGGAAGGCGGGCATTCTACCCTATCTGGCGCTTGCCGGCGGGCTTGCCATCGTGCTGATCGCCAATTGGGCTTTCCAGCTGCCGTCATAGCGGCATCCGGTAGAAGATGAGGTTCATGCTTGCAAGTCCGGCCTGGTCACAGGCCGGACTTTGCTATTGGAGCAACTGCCGGTGACCGTTCGATCATTCGGGTGCGACGATCAGGCTGTCGTCGATCTCGGCTTCTTCAGGTTGGCTGCGCTGTCGCGCCAGCCGTAGAAGCGTAGCCGCCAGCAGGATGGCCATCAACCCGAGCTCGACGGCGATGGCCGTTACGCCGGCGGAGAGATAGGCGCTCGAATACTGCAGCACCTGGGCAAATACAGCCCCGAGGATCGCCGGTCCGAGACCCAATGACACCTGTTGCATGGTCGCAAGCATGGCGCTGCCGGCGCCGGCATGTTCATGTGGCACGTCCGCCAACCCCAGCCGGTAGAAGCTGTTGACGATCAGAGCCTGCCCGAAACCGATCAGGACCGTGGATGGGATAAGGTTGATGACGCCCGGCTGAGGCCAGACCGTTTCGAGCGTCACGATGAGCAGGATGAGCCCGCTCATCTGGATCACGCAGCCCATCGCCAGCATGAGCTCCCGGCGTATGTTTGCAAGGCGACGCGTGACGAAGGCGGCCGAGATGAAATAGGAGCCGCCGAGCGCAATCAAGGCATTGCCCGATTGCAGCGGTGTCAGCCCGGCGCCTGCCTGCAGCGTCAGCGCGAAGACGAACATGAAGCCGCTCCAGCAGGTGAAGAAGAGTATGGCGATCAAGCCTCCGAACCGCATGCTGGAGATGCGTGTGAGTGAGGGAGGCAGGATCGGGAAGGCGCCGCGCGCCTCCTTGGCGCGTTCGATGCGCCAAAGAAGCACCACCAGCGGCAGGATCGGCACGAAGCCCAGCAGGCAAAGCCAATTCCAGTGGAGCGAGGGGCCGAGCGCGGTCGGCAGCAGCACCGAAAGCGTCAGTAGCGCCAGTGTGATCATGCCGGACCAGTCGATCGGAACTCTGTCTTGGCCGCGCGTTTCGGGAACATGCCGCCACATGCTGAGCAGGATCAGGATGCAGATCGGCAGATTGATGAGAAAGATGCTGCGCCAGCCGGAGCCGGCAATATCGGCCGAGATCAGGAAGCCGCCGAGAACCTGACCGACGATGAAGGCGATGCCGCCGATTGCGCTATAGAGAGAAACGGCGCGGGCGTGATCGCGTCCGGTCAGGCTGACATGGATCGTTGCCAGTACCTGCGGCACCATCAGCGCTGCTGCAATTCCCTGCAGTGCGCGAGCGACGATCAGGAAGGTGACTGAAGTCGCCACTCCGCAGAGCAGGGACGCGAGGCAGAACATCAGGACGGCCAGGCCGAACATGCGCCGGCGGCCGAAATTGTCACCAAGGCGCGCACCCATCGCCAGGCAGACGGCAAAGGCGACGCCATAGGCGGCGACGAAAAGTTCGAGTTCGGTCTCGCCGGCATGCAGCGAGGCGGAGATGGCGGCAAGGCCGACATTGATGATGGAAAAATCGAGCTGCAGCAGCAATTGCCCGGCAAGCAGGATCAGCAGGCCGAATTGGCCAAGCCGGATTGGTGCGGATGTCATGGGGACCTCAAACGATTTCCAGAACTGAGTCCACAGCGTTCTACACCTATGTTAAACTGGTACAAGATACCTGTTTAGACTGGTATAAAAAGTATCAGGCTGGAGAATGGAAATGCACGGTACGCTCGATATCACCCACAATCAGATGCTCTCGCGGGCACAGGAACTTGGTGAGATGTTGCGAAGACGGCGGGAAACTCTTGACCCGCAGCGACTGGGTCTTGGCCGCGCCGGGCGCATTCGTACACCCGGATTGCGACGGGAGGAAGTGGCGTCGCGTGCCGATATCGGCATCACCTGGTACACCAAGCTGGAGCAGGGCCGGCCGATCCGCGTGTCGCCGCGCGTGCTTCTCTCTGTCGCCCACGCTCTGGAATTCAACGAAGTCGAGACGGAACACCTGTTCAGATTGGCCAATCTGCCGGTTCCGCCCCGGCTCGAAAATCCTCGGGTCTGCGAGCCGCTCACGGAGGCAAGCCAGCGCATCCTCGATCAGCTCTGTCCTTACCCCGCTTTTATCCAGACGAAGCGCTACAATATACGCGGCTTCAACGAAGCCTATCGCCGTCTCGTCGGCGTCGATCTCGATGCGATCCCGCTTGAAGATCGCAATTGCATCTATCTGTCCCTCGTCAATCCCGCGTGGCGGGCGAGCCAGGTCAATCCCGATGAGGTATTGGCCGGCATGGCCGCGCTGTTCCGCGCCTCGATGGCGGAACACATCGACGACCCGGCCTGGGAGCGGCAACTGGAGCGCTACATGAGCGCTTCCGATCAGTTTCGAATCGTCTGGGACCGATATCAGCTCAAGGGCATCGAGAATGTCGTGAAGCGCTTCCGTTTGACGGATGGCACGATACTGGCGCTGCAATCCAACAATTGGTGGGCAAGCCCCAGCAATGACGACCGCATGATCGTTTACACGCCCGTCGACGAAGCCGGGATGGAGAGGCTGAGCGCGATGATGAAGCGCAGGCGGGCTTGCTGAACGATTCGCCGAGACCCTTGGGATCAGATCACCATATCGGCGCTGCGGCCGGTTTCGTAGCGGGCTCGGACACCCGGCGTACCGGCGGTGTCAAAAATGGACGTAGTCTTTAGGCGGCAGTCTGCCTAACCTGACAAGCAGCAGACATGGATGCGGCCGGTTCGGCTGGCGGCTTGCCGCCGAGGACCGTCCGTTGCGAATAGCCAAAGCTGAAGTAATGCGTTGCAATAGTATCAGAGTAGTTTCACTTGCAAGGGCTCGGCCATCTGTGATGTCGGACCGGCAGTGGAAGGAGGCATGATGGAACGCTTTCGCCACCTTATGGGAGGCAGCCTATCGCCGAAGCAAGTCGCGACACTCCAGGAGGTGCTGGACAACGTCACCAGCCAGCCCTGGTTCGATAACAACGAGCATAGCCGCAACGCGCTAGCCGGGCGGCTGACTTTTCTTATCAAAATTGGAATAGAAAACGCTGCGCATCTCCAAACCATCGGTGTCTGTTGGGCGGTAAATGACTTCAACCGCGATGCGATGAAAACGAACCGAGGGAAGCCGGCGGAGATACCAGGGATCAGGAATGCCGAGCAGCTTCGGCTTGAGGATTACCGCTAATCCTCGCATCCCGCGTCCGAGCTCAACGGGCATCTCGGTAAGATTCCGATGTCCTGCGACAGAACGCGATTTCATTTGGATGGCGCGATTAAACGCCTGCTTCTAGCCTGAAGCGCCTTGCAATCTTTCAGGATCGCTTCTTGCGCTTTAGACCTTTGATTTCCCGCATGTCATTGTCGAAAAGCCGCTGCACACTTTTGCGCGATATGCTTCAAATCGCGGACACCATGTCCGAGCCGATGAGCTCGCTCATTCGTTTGATGAGGTCGTCCAGGATTGAGATGCGGTGGCCGCCGGAAGGACGAATGGCGAAGTAGGCGACCTCGATCTGCGGTTCGAATGGGATCGCAATGATATCGATTCCGGCAGACTGCAGGCTTGTGTGGTCGACGATGCCAACGCCCATGCCCGCGGCTGCGAAATGACAGCAATTGAGCATCGATGTCTCCATCGTGCTGGTTGGCTGATGATCCTGCGCGGAGAAGGCGCGATCGAGTGCAAGTCTGAGCGGCGAATTGCGGCCGGGGATCAGCACGCGTTCCTCCATGAGGTCGGCGGGTCGAATGACGTTTCGGGAGGCCAGCCGGTGCCCCGGGGCCATGGCGGCGACAGCATGGGAACTGTGCAGGAGAACGGCATTCTTGTCCGCCATACGGGGTGAACCGAAGACAAAGCCAAGGTCGTAGCGGTTCTTGTCGACCATGTCCCAAATGTGCCGGCTGTTTTCGACATCGATGACAAGCGGAATGTCGCGCCGGTTGCCGACGACATCGAGGATGGCTTGATGAAGATATGGCCGCACAAGCGATGTCACGCTGGCAATCCTCAGAACGGTATTCTTGTGCCGACGAATATCGTCGGCTGCCTGGGCGATCTGGTCGAGGCCGAGATAGAGCCGTTCGACTTCCCGGAAGAGCTGTGTCGCCTCCACCGTCGGCACGAGGCGGGCACCCACCCGCTCGAACAGCGTGATTTCGACGATTTCCTCCAAGTCACGGATGAGGCGGCTGACGGCGGGCTGCGTGACGTTCAAGGCATCGGCTGCAGCCGTGATGCCCCCCGTCATCATGACGCTTCTGAAGGCTTCCACTTGTCTTGGTTTCAATCGCATCCCAACGCCCTTTCCATAACATTAGGGCATGGATCGAACACAAAATGCAATTTTTCTTTTTGGGCCAGGTTCTTTAGTTGCAGAGAAAATCTGCTTGGAGAGTGCGGATTTCGCAAACGCCGGAGGAACACCATCATGAAATTTCTAAAGGTCGCAGCCGTCTTGGCGGCATCCGTCCTTGCCATGCCGCTCGCAAGCCAGGCCAGGGATTTGACCGTAGGTCTTGCTGCCTCGACGACATCCATGGATCCGCAGTTCTACGTCGTCGGGCCGAACAGCGCGATGGCACGCAATATTTTCGATGGTCTCGTCAATCAGGATGAGAAGCAGCGGCTGCAGCCGGCACTGGCGCTATCGTGGAGGACAATCGACGACACGACCTGGGAATTCAAGCTTCGTCCGAATGTGAAATTCCATGACGGCAGCGATTTTACCGCCGATGATGTCGTTGCCAGCGTCAAGCGCGTGCCGCTCGCGTCCAAGAACAGCCCGAGCTCCTTTGCGGCCTATGTCAAGGCGATCACCGAGGTCACGGCGGTCGATCCGCTGACGGTCCGTATCAAGACCGACGGCCCGACGCCGCTGCTGTTGAACAACCTCAGCCGTATCGCGATCCTGCCGGCCAAGATGCGAGATATCACGACGGAAGAGATGAATTCCGGCAAGGGCGTGATCGGCACAGGCCCGTTCAAATTTGTCTCCTGGACGCCCGACGATAACGTCGTGCTCGCGCGCAATGACGCCTATTGGGGCGAAAAGGCCGCCTGGGACAAGGTCACTTTCAAGGTATTCAAGAACAGCAGCGCGCGTGTTGCCGCAATGCTTTCCGGCGATGTCGACATGATCGAAAGCATCCCGACGGCCGACACGCGACGGCTGCAGGGTTCCGACCAGCTGAAGGTCGTCAATGTTGCCGGCAACCGGATCATGTACCTTCACATGGACCAGGCGCGCGAGGAATCGCCCTTCGCCAAGGGGGCCGACGGCAAGAACCCACTCTTGAAGCTTGAGGTGCGCCGCGCGCTTTCGCTTTCGATCAACCGCGAAGCACTCGTCGACCGTATCATGGACGGGCAGGGCGTGCCCGCCGGGCAGCTCGTTCCGGAAGGCTATTTCGGCTATGACCCGTCCATCAAGGTCGATCCTTACGATCCGAACAAGGCGAAGGAGCTTCTCGCCAAGGCCGGCTATCCCAACGGGTTCTCGCTGACCTTCCATGCTTCCAACGACCGCTATCCGAATGATTCAAAGGTTGCCCAGGCGATCGGCCAGTTCTTCAGTCGCGTCGGCATCAAGACCGAGGTCGCGACCTTGCCCGGCAGCGTCTATTTCACCCGCGCCTCCAATCTCGAGTTCAGTTTCATCATGGGTGGTGCGGCGGTCGAGACGGGCGAGGCATCCGGCGTGCTCGGCCCGATCCTGGAAACTTTTGGCGACAAGGCGGGGCAGGGCAACCGCGGGCGCTATTCGAACCCGGAGTTCGACAAGGCGCTGAACGAAGCACGCTCGACGCTCGACGATGGCAAGCGTGAGGAGCTTCTTCGCAAGGCGACCGAGATCGCAATGAACGACCTTGGCGTCATCCCGATCTTCTACCTCGCCAACACCTGGGCGGTGAAGAAGGACCTTTCTTATCCCGGTCGGTCGGATGGCTACACGCTTCCCTATTATGTGAAGCCCAACTGAGCCGGCGAAGGGACGATCGAAGATGTCTTTCCGCGGCGTATTTCCCTATCTCGTCTCCCCGGTCGATCAATCCGGTCAGGTGATGAAGGGCGTGTTGACCGATCTCGTGGATCACCTGATCGCTTCAGGGGTCCACGGCCTGACGCCGCTCGGAAGTACCGGTGAATTCGCCTATCTGAACTGGGATCAGCGCCGCAGCGTCGTCGATACCGTGATTGCCGCCAGCCGCAGACGCGTTCCCGTGGTGACGGGGGTTGCATCGACATCGACCAGCGATGCCGTCACCCAGACCGAATATATGGTCGAGGCAGGGGCCGACGGTATCCTTGCCGTGCTGGAATCCTATTTTCCGGTCAACGATGAGAGTGTCGAGGCCTACTTCACGGCCATTGCCAAGGCCGCAAAAGGGCGGCCGGTGGTGCTCTACACCAATCCGCAATTCCAGCGTTCCGATTTGAGCCTGCCCGTTATCGAGCGGCTTAGCCGCGTCGATAATATCCGCTACCTCAAGGACGCCTCGACCAATACGGGGCGGCTGCTCTCCATCATCGAACGGACCCATGGCCGAATGGAGGTGTTTGCCGCCTCGGCCCACATTCCGGTCTGCGTGATGATGATCGGTGGCGTCGGCTGGATGGCAGGCCCTGCCTGCGTCGTGCCGAAGCAGAGCATCGCGCTTTATGAGGCGGCCAATGCCGGCGATTGGGCAAGGGCGATGGAGCTGCAGCGGCCGCTCTGGCGGGTCAACGAGATCTTCGCAAAATATTCGATCGCCGCCTGCATCAAGACGGCGCTGGAACTGCAGGGTTTTGCCGTCGGCGCCCCCATGCATCCGCAACTCCCGCTTGGCGAGGCCGCACGAACCGAGATCGCGGACGTTCTTCGCGAACTCGACGCCCTTTGACACCGCGTTTACCGTCTATTGAAGGCATTTCACCATGAAGCCGATTTCGATCATTGTCGATTGTGACCCCGGAATTGACGATACGATCGCACTTCTGACCGCATTCGTGTCGCCGGAACTCAACATACTCGGCATCACGCCGGTCTGCGGCAACCAGCCGCTGGAGCGCACCGTGCGCAACGCCCTTCAGGTTTGCGAACTCGGCGGACGCCCCGATATTCCGGTCTTTGCAGGCTGTTTCCGCCCGATGCTGCGCGAGCCGATCCACGGCCAGTTTCACGGCAAGACCGGGCTTGGCAACACGATCTTGCCGGAGCCTGAAAAGAAGGCGGAGAGCAAATCGGCGGTCGATTTCCTCATCGATACGTTGAGCGAAGCAGCGCGGACGGGAGAGCGTGTCACGCTCTGCTGCCTCGGACCGATGACCAACGTCGCTGTCGCCCTGCGCATGAAGCCGGGGATTGCCGAGGGCGTCGAGCGGATCGTCATGATGGGAGGCGCCTATCGCGAACCCGGCAACCGGACGATGACCTCCGAATTCAACATGCTGGCGGACCCGCATGCGGCGCATGTCGTCTTCTCGAGCGGAATTCCGCTCGTCGCGCTGGCGCTCGATGCGACGCATCAGGTGATGCTGAAGCCCGAGCATGTCGCCGAATTCTCCCGCGTCAGCGGGCGCATCTCGCAGACGCTTGCCGAGCTGATGGCCTTCTGGGATCGCAACGATGTGCGCCGCTACGGCTCGCGCGGCGGCCCGCTGCACGATCCGCTGGTGATCGCCTATATCCTCGCCCCGCATCTGTTCGAGACCGAGAAGGCTCGCGTATTCGTGGAATATGAAAGCGAACTCTGCATGGGTCAGACGATTGCCGACTGGTACGGCAAGAGCGGCCTCGAGCCGAATGCCGACATCGTCACCAAGGTCGATGCCGAGGGTGTGATCGCCTTCTTTCTCGAGCGCTTGTCGCGCTATGCCGAGAAGGCTGTCGCATGAGACGCGAAAAGATCATCATCGATGCCGATCCCGGCGTGGACGATGCCGCCGCCATCCTGATGGCGCTCGCATCGCCGGAAGTCGATGTACTTGGTTTGTCGATCGTCGCAGGCAATGTTCCGCTTCGCGATACGGTGGTCAACGCCTGCAAGATCGTCGGTCTTAGCGGCCGTCATGACGTGCCGGTTCATGCGGGGGCTGGCGGACCGCTCGTGCGGGATCAGGTCTATGGCAAATATGCCCGGATCGGCGCGTTTGACGATGCCTTGGTCAAAGCCGGTGATATAGGCCCATCCGACGAGCATGCCGTCCATTTCATCGCGCGCTCCGCGCGCGAAGCGGTAGCGGCCGGCGAGCAGATCACCATCTGCGCCATCGGGCCGATGACCAATATCGCCTTGGCGCTCATCCAGCATCCGGACGTGGCATCCGGCATAAGACAGATCGTCTCGATGGGCGGAGCCTTTAAGGCGCTCGGCCATCGCACGCCCTGGGCCGAATTCAATATCTATGCCGATCCGCACGCCGCCGAGGTCGTCTATCGCTCGGGCGTGCCGATCGTAACGATGCCGCTCGACATGACGCTTCAGGCCCTGTTTACCGCGGAGCATTTCGAGCAGTTCCGGGCCGGCGGCGAGGTAGGGAACGCGCTTTTCAACCTGCTTTCGACCTTCGACCGCAGCGACGTCGGGCGGTTCGGCAGGCCGGGCGGCCCGATCCACGACGCGACGACGATTGCCTGGCTCATACGCCCGGATTTGTTCACCGGCCGCAAGGCTTTCGTCGGCGTGCAGGTAACCGGCCTCACCATGGGCTACACCTATGCGGACTTTTACGGAAAGATGGATCGCTTGCCGAATGCCACTGTCATCACCGACGTCGACGAGGCCGGGTTCATCGCACTGCTGATCGAGCGTATCGCCCGTTATGGGCGGGATGGGCTCGGGACAACAGCGCAGGGAGGTTGAAAATCATGGGCGGATATTTGCTGAGCCGGTCGATCCAGACCGTTCTTACGTTGCTCGTCATGTCGGTTCTGGTCTTTGCCGGACTCTATCTCGTCGGCAATCCCGTCGATGTGCTGTTGAGCCCGACGGCAACGCCGGCGGAACGTCTTCAGGTGATCCAGTCCTTCGGCCTCGACAAGCCTGTTTGGGAGCAATACTGGCTGTTTATCACGCGTGCGCTATCAGGCGATCTCGGCAATTCCTTCGTCTATAATCAACCCGCGCTGACGTTGATCCTTCACCGTATGCCGGCGACCTTGGAGCTCGCCTTCGTTGCACTCGTCATGGCGCTTGTCATCGGTATTCCGCTTGGCGTCTATGCCGGCCTGAAGCCGAAGGGCCTGATCTCGAAATCGATCATGACCTTCTCGATCCTCGGCTTCAGCCTGCCGACTTTCTGGATCGGCCTCGTGATGATCATGCTGTTCAGCGTGCATTTCGGCTGGCTGCCGGCCTCCGGCCGGGGCCAGACATTGCCAGTTTTCGGCGTGCCGCTCAGCCTCTTCACTTTGGACGGCCTTTCCCATCTGGTGTTGCCGGCCTTCAACCTGGCGCTTTTCAAGATTTCGCTCGTCATCCGACTGACCCGCGCCGGCGTCATGGAGACGATGCAGCTCGATTTCGTCCGCTTCGCCCGCGCCAAGGGCCTGACCGAGCGGCGGATCGTCACCGTGCATGTGCTGAAGAACACGCTGATCCCGCTGATCACCGTGATCGGCCTCGAACTCGGCTCGTTGATCGCCTTTGCCGTCGTGACCGAGACGATCTTTGCCTGGCCCGGCATGGGCAAGCTCATCATCGACGCGATCGGCGTGCTCGATCGCCCGGTCATCCTCGCCTATCTGATGATCACCGTCGTGATGTTCAGCGTCATCAATCTCCTGGTCGACATCCTCTATTCGATCGTCGATCCCCGCGTTCGTCTCGAAGGGAATTCGTAATGGCCGACAAGAGCTCAAACGCTGGTTCGGTGCATGCGGGCCAGGCGAATGCAGGCAAGGCGGCCTCGCGCTCACCGTTCCGCCAGACGATGTCGGCTCTTCTGCACGACAGGCTTGCGCTGGCAGGCCTCATCATCGTCGCCATCTTCGTGGTTGCTGCAATATTCGCGCCGTTGCTCGCCCCGCAGAACCCCTATGACCTGTCCCAGCTCGACATTCTCGATGGGCGCCTGCCGCCCGGCTCGCATAGCACGAGCGGCATGCTTTACCTGATCGGTACGGACGATCAGGGTCGCGATCTGATGAGCGCGATCCTGTACGGCCTGCGTACCAGCCTGCTCGTGGGCATATCGAGTGCCGCCGTGGCGCTGGTCATCGGCGCCTCGATCGGGCTCGTCAGCGCCTATGTCGGCGGTCGCCTCGATGCCTTCCTGATGCGAGTAGTCGATATCCAGCTAAGCTTCCCGGCCATTCTCATCGCGCTGATCTTTCTCGCCATCCTCGGGCAAGGCGTCGACAAGATCATCCTGGCGCTCATCGTCACGCAATGGGCCTATTATGCCCGCACGATTCGCGGCTCGGCGCTGGTGGAGCGCAAACGTGCCTATGTGGACGCTGCCCGCTCGATGGCCTTGCCCGATGGCAGCATCCTCTTTCGCCATATCCTGCCGAACTGCCTGCCACCCTTGATCGTGGTCGCGACGATGCGCGTGGCCTATGCCATCATGCTGGAGGCGACGCTCTCCTTCCTCGGTATCGGCCTGCCGGTCACACAACCGTCTCTCGGCCTGCTGATTTCCAACGGTTTCGAATATCTGCTGTCGGGCGACTACTGGATCAGCTTCTTTCCGGGCCTTGCGCTTCTCATGCTCATCGTCGGGATCAATCTCATCGGCGATGCGCTGCGCGATATCCTCAATCCACGGCGGGAAGGCTGAGCCATGACCAAACCGATCCTTTCGATCTCCAAGCTCAACACGGCCTTTCGCGTCGGAGGCGAGTGGCGCAATGTCATCAGCGATATCAGCTTCGATATCGGCCCGAAGGAAACCGTCGCTGTTGTCGGCGAATCCGGCTCCGGCAAGAGTGTTACGGCCATGTCGATCATGCGGCTTCTGTCGCCAGCCAATTCGAAGATCACAGGCAGGATCGAGTTCGAGGGACGCGATCTTCTGTCCCTGCCGCTTGCCGATATGCAGGCGATCCGCGGCAACAGGATCGGCATGATCTTCCAGGAACCGATGACCTCGCTCAATCCCGTCCTGAGGATTGGCCAGCAGATCACCGAGGTGCTGGTGCAGCATCGCGGCATGTCGCAATCACAGGCCGAAGCTGAAGCGGTGCGCCTGCTTGAGAAGGTGCGCATCCCTTCGGCGAAATCGCGCCTTAACGACTATCCGATGAATTTTTCCGGCGGTATGCGCCAGCGCGTGGTGATCGCAATCGCGCTTGCCTGCGATCCGAAGCTTCTGATCGCCGACGAACCGACGACCGCGCTCGACGTGACCATCCAGGCGCAGATCCTCGGTCTGATCAAGACGCTGCAGGAAGAAGAGGGGATGTCGGTTCTCTTCATCACCCATGACATGGGCGTCGTTGCTGAAATCTCCGATCGCACGGTCGTCATGTATCGCGGCGAGCAGGTGGAGACGGATACGACCGCAGCGCTCTTTGCCGGCGCCAGGCATCCCTATACGCGCGCGCTTCTTTCGGCCGTGCCGCAACTCGGCTCGATGACCGGAAAGGACCGCCCCTTGCGCTTTCCGCAGGTGGATATGGCGACCGGCGAGGTGCAGCCGGTGAAGCCGACCGAAGATACGGTAAAGCTCAGCGAGCCGCCCATCCTGAAGGTCGACAACCTCATCACCCGCTTTCCCGTCAAGCGCGGCTTCCTGCGTAGGACCGTCGGCAGCATCCACGCCGTCGAAGGCGTTTCGCTCGAACTCAAGCAGGGTGAAACCCTGTCGCTGGTCGGCGAATCCGGTTGCGGCAAGTCGACGACCGGACGTTCGATCATCCGTCTTGCCCCGGCAATGTCAGGCGAAATCCACATCGACGGCAAGGATGTCCTGAAGGCCGGCAAGGGCGATCTCGCCGATATCAGGCGCGAAGCGCAGATGATCTTCCAGGATCCGTTCGAAAGCCTCAATCCGCGCATGCGTATCGGCCAGGCGATCGCCGAACCGATCATTGCCCATGGGCTGGCAAGCGCCTCGCAGGCAAAGGATCGCGTCGGCGGTCTTCTCGAACGGGTCGGCCTTTCGGCCTCGATGGCGGATCGCTTTCCGCACGAGTTCTCGGGTGGGCAGCGCCAGCGTGTGTGCATTGCCCGGGCACTTGCGCTCGAGCCGAAGCTTCTCATTGCCGATGAATCGGTTTCCGCGCTCGACGTCTCCGTCAAGGCGCAGGTCATCAATCTCATGCTGGACCTGCAGGAGAAGTACGGTCTCGGCTATCTCTTCATCAGCCACGACATGGCCGTGGTGGAGCGCATCAGCCACCGTGTTGCGGTGATGTATCTCGGTGAGATCGTCGAGATCGGGCCTCGCCGGGCGGTGTTCGACAATCCGCAACACGACTATACCAAGCGCCTGATGGCGGCAGTGCCGATTGCCGATCCGACGAGGCGCCAGGTGCGCCGCATCTCGAATGAGGAGATCGGGAGCCCGTTCCGCACAGTCGACTACCAACCACCAAAGCGCAGATACGAGCAGGTGGGAGACGGCCACTTTTTCCAGGTGGCTTGAGAGATCGACGCGCCGCGCTGATGAGGGCGCGGCTTGCGGTTTGGTTTTCAGATTGGCGATCGTTGTATACGAAGAAATATAATGATAGCGATTGGGACCTTTTCAGGAGGATCCCATGTTTCAGCGCCAACGTCTGCTTGTTTTCGTTAAAATCGCTATCATTTTCAGCAGCTTGTTGTTTTCCGCCCCCGCCTGGGCTGACCGTGTCGTGACCGATCAGATCGGCCGGCAGGTGCATATTCCCGATGCCGTCAACCGGGTCGTCATCCTGCAGCATCAGACGCTCAATATCGCCGTCCAGCTCGATGCAATGGACAAGGTGGTCGGCGTTCTCGACGAATGGAAGAAGCAGCTCGGTGCCAATTATGTGCGGCTTGCGCCGCAGCTGCCCAATCTGCCGATGCCGGGCGGACTCACCAAAGTGAATATCGAGGAGCTTTTGAAGCTGAAGCCGGATGTGGTCTTCGTGACCAATTATGCGCCGGCCGACATGGTGAAACAGATCGAGGATGCCGGCCTTTCCGTCGTGGCGATCTCGCTGCTCGATGTGCCGCCAGCAGAGGCCGTCAAGCTCAACCCCTCCGTCAAGGATGAGCCAGCCGCAATCGACGTCGGCTTTGCGACCGGCGTGCGCCTCATCGCTGACGTGCTCGGACGCAAGCAACAGGGCGAGGCGATGATTGCGGTTACCAAGAAGACCCGCAAACTCGTTGCCGATCGTCTTGCCGATATCCCGGCGGACAAGCGCGTGCCGGTCTATATGGCCAATCCGGACCTGACGACCTACGGCCGCGGCAAATATACCGGCCTGATGATGGAGCGCGCCGGCGCACGCAACGTCGCCAGTTCGATCACCGGCTTCAAGCAGGTGACGATGGAGGACGTGCTGACGTGGAACCCCGCCGTCATCTTCGTCCAGGAGCGTTATCCGGCCGTCGTGGACGAGATCAGGAAGGCTGCCTCCTGGCAGACGATCGATGCCGTCAAGAGCGGGCGCATCTATCTCATGCCGGAATATGCCAAGGCATGGGGCTATCCGATGCCGGAAGCCATGGCGCTCGGCGAGCTCTGGATGGCGAAGGAGCTTTATCCCGAGCGGTTCAAGGATATCGACATGCAGAGGCAAGCGGACGCCTACTACAAGGAATTCTACCGCACCGACTATCGCGCCGCGCAATGAGCGCGGTCGCTTTCAGCCGATATGGGTCTAGAGCAACGATCGCCACGTTGGCGATCCTGCTTCTGATCGTCGCCGTCGTTTCACTCGGCGTCGGCCGCTACGATATTCCATTCCTGCGCGTCGTGGAAATCCTCTGGTCGCCGATCTCACCGCCGGCGGTGCCCGTGACGGCGACCGAGACGAATGTCGTCTTCACGGTGCGCATGCCGCGTATCCTGCTGGCGTTGCTTGCCGGTGCCGGACTGGCGCTCTCGGGTGCGACGCTGCAGGGCGTGTTCCGCAATCCGCTGGTGGGGCCGCAGGTGATGGGCGTTTCGTCGGGGGCGGCATTCGGCGGCACGCTCGCCATCCTGCTAAGCTTCTCGCGCTACGGTCTGCTCGGTTCCGCTTTCGCATTCGGTCTTTCGGCGCTTGTTATCGTCTACGCGCTGAATGGCATTGTCGCGCGGCGCAATATCCTGGCGCTGGTCCTTGCCGGTGTCGTGGTGAGCGGCTTCTTCGGAGCGCTGGTGAGTCTCGTGCAATATCTCGCCGACACCGAAGACAAGCTGCCGGCCATGGTGTTCTGGCTGCTTGGCAGCTTTGCGACCGCCAATTGGGAGAAATTCTGGCTGATTGCAGCACCCGTCGTCATCGGCAGCCTGCTGCTGCTCGGTCTGCGCTGGCGCATCAATCTGCTGTCAATCGGCGATGAAGATGCCCGTGCCCTTGGTGTCAATGTCGAGCCGCTGCGCTGGCTGATCCTCGTGCTGGTCTCCTGCATCGTCGCCGCGCAGGTTGCCGTCAGCGGCATCATCGGCTGGGTCGGTCTCGTCGTGCCGCATATGGCGCGCATGCTGGTCGGGCCGGATCATCGCGTAATGATGCCGGCATCCCTGCTGATCGGCGCGCTTTACCTGCTCATCATCGACACCATCGCCCGGACCGCGACCAGCTCGGAAATCCCGCTCGGCATTCTGACTGCGCTGATCGGCACGCCGGTCTTCGCCCTGGTGCTCAGGCAAACTCAGCGAGGCGCGCGTGGTCTCTGATCCGGTCAAGCTGCGCATCGAAGGGGCGAGCCAAACCTATGATGGCAGGCGCTGGCAGTTCCGCGATCTTCATCTCGATCTCCGCGCCGGCCAAATCACAGCTATTCTCGGGCCGAATGGTCGCGGCAAGTCCACCTTGCTGCGCGTGCTCGCCGGGCTCTTGAAGCCGAGCGCCGGCAACGTCACGCTGAACCTACAGACAGGCTTCGTGCCGCAGGAGTTTTCCGGCTCCTTTCCCTATTCCGTGCTCGACGTGGTGCTGATGGGGCGTGCCCGTCACATCGGGCTGTTCCGGACACCGCGCAAGGTCGATGTCGAGAAGGCCATGGAGGCGCTTCATCTCACCGGCATGGCCGACTATGCGCCGCGCAACATCGAAGCGCTTTCCGGCGGCGAGCGGCAACTGGTGCTGATCGCGCGGGCGCTGGCCGGCGAAAACGCCGTGCTGCTGCTTGACGAGCCGGCCTCGGCGCTCGACCTCAAGAACCAGGATGTCGTGCTGTCGCTGCTCGCAACCCTTGCCGATCGTCAGGGATTGGCGATTGCCTTCACCACGCATCAGCCGAACCACGCGGTCGCCATCGCCGATAAGGTGCTGCTCATGCTCGACCAGGCAAGAGCCGTCTTCGGCACCACCGATGATGTGATGACGGAAGAGAATCTCGAGGCGCTTTATGGTATTCCCGTCCGCTCGGCGACGCTCGGCAGTGGCGAACTCATGGAGACCGCGTTCGTGCCGCTGTTCCGGCAACGAGACAGGAAAGGAAATCGCCCGTGAGCAACGCAGTTCAAGTCTTGTCCGCCGGCAGTCTGCGCCATGCCTTTCCGGCGATCATCGGTGCTTTCGGCCATGAATATGGTATCGGCATTTCGCTGACGCTGGGGCCTGCCGGACTATTGCGCGAAACGATCGAGGAGGGCGCCAGCTTCGACCTCTTTGCATCCGCCAACATGGCACATCCGCAGCGGCTTGTTTCGATGGGTCTTGCGGAAAATGCCGTCTGCTTTGCCCGCAATCGGCTCTGCGTGCTCTCGCGCGCCGATCTTGGTTTGACGACGGAGAACTTTCTCGCGGTTCTGTCCGATCCCGCCGTCGGCATCGGCACATCGACGCCGGGCGACGATCCGGGTGGCGACTATGCGTTCGAGGTTTTCGACCGCATCGAAGCCCGGCATCCAGGCAAGGGCGAGGCGATCAAGTCGCGGTCGCGGCAACTAGTCGGCGGGCGCAACTCGCCGCCGGCGCCGCCAGGCAAGGGCGGTGGCTATCTGATTGCCGATGGCGTGGTCGACCTGATGATGAGCTATTCTTCGAATGCGCGCCTGCTGGCAGGCGATCCGGCTTTTTTAGTGTCGTCGATATCCCCGACGAGTTTCAGCCGCTTATTGAATACGGCATGGCAATCCGAAGGGACGCGGATGACGAAACCCAATATCTACGAGAGTTTCTGCTGTCGGAGACCGGGCAGGAAGTTCTCGGCAAAGCCGGCTTTTCTCCGGTCGGCTGATCTGCAACACGCTCGTATCGGGGATCAACTCCTCGGGGGCGCGCTCGAGCGCAGATAGGCGTCGGCCTCGTTCTGCAGCCATTCGCAGAATAGTGCGGATTTCCGGTTACGGCGGGCGCGGCGCAGCGCGACATATTCGTGGCCGCTTTCCAGAAAGCCATAGGGCGCCATCAAGCGGCCGAAGCGGATATCGTCGCTGACATAGGGCCACGGGGCGACGCAGACGCCAAGGCCGGCGCTTGCGGCCTCCAACATGAAGTAGAAATGCTCGTATTCGACACGTTGCCCGGTGGCGACCGATCTTTCGGAGCGGGCCAGCCAATCACCCCATGCCCGCAACCTTGTGCGCGTGTGGAGCTGAGGCAGGCCGTCGAATGCGGGCGTCGACTCGAGATAGAGCGACGGCGCAAGCACCGCACCCGTCTGCTCCGGAAAAAGGGAAATGACGTCGGCACCAGCGGGCCATGGCGCGACACCGACCCGGATCGCCACGTCAAAGCCGTCCCGACTGAAATCGACGGGTTTTGACGAGGCCGACAGACGAACTTCTATGTTGGGGTATTTCGCCTGAAACCGGTAGAGGCGAGGGATGAGCCAACGCATCGTGAATGTGCCCGGACAGGAGACGTCGAGCTGACCGTCTTCGGTGTCGGCGACGGCGCGCACCGACAGATCCATCTGGTCGAACGCGGTCGTGAGCCCTGTCAACAGGGTCGTCCCGCCTTCGGTCAGTCTCAGCCGGTTCTTCGGCCCTTCGAACAAGGGAATGCCGAGTACGTCCTCCAGATGCTGGATCTGCCGGCTGACGGCGCTGTGCGTCACATTCAGCTCATCCGCGGCAAGCGTCATGCGTCCCAGCCGGCCGGCCGCTTCGAAGGCGCGCAATGCGTTCAGGGAAGGTATTCGTCTAGCCATGTGCATTTTCCGAACATTGACTGTTCGAACATATCGTTTTTCTTTCGAGAGAATAGTGTGTTTCTTGCCGACGAAACGAATGGACAATGTGAATACCGAACAATGATGCGGCAATGCAATGGCATTTGCGCAGGTGGCGAAGCTTTGTCCGAAAATGCCAAGGAGACTGGACATGCAAGGCAGACATCAGGACGGCAGCGCAGGCGATGCGAACTACGGCGTCATCGGATCGGGCTATACCAACTACCGCCAGCCCGACCCCCACATCGCCGAATTCATCCGCGCTGCTCTCGGCGATGCCAAGACCGTGTTGAATGTCGGCGCCGGGGCTGGTTCCTATGAGCCGATCGATCGGCAGGTGACAGCTATCGAGCCCTCCGCCTCCATGCGTGCCCAGCGGCCGGCGCATCTTCCTGCCGCGATCGACGGCACGGCCGAACAGCTTCCCTTCGCCGATCGGAGCTTCGACGCGGCAATGGCGACGTTCACGGTGCATCAATGGTCCAACCTCAAGCGGGGACTCGCCGAGATGCGGCGCGTCGCGCGCGGTCCCGTTCTGGTCCTAAGCTGCGATCCGGATCTGCTGGAGCGGTCTTGGCTGCATGCCTATGCACCGGAGATGATTGCTGTCGAGGCGAGACGTTATCCGGCTATGGATGTGATCGCGGCGGCGCTTGGTGGCGATGTGGACATCAAGGCAGTGCCTATCCCGCTGAATTGCGTCGATGGCTTCGGCGAGGCCTATTATGGCAGGCCGGAACGAATGCTCGATCCCGGCGCGCGGCTTGCCAATTCGGCATGGAGCTTTGTCGACGCCTCCGTCGGCGAGCGTTTTGTCGATGAGCTCGGCCGCGATCTCGCCGATGGATCCTGGGATCGCCGTTATGGCATCCTCCGCACACAGCCGTTCTTTGAGGGGTCGCTGCGGCTCATCATTGCCAGACCATAAGGAGAATGCCGTGAGAGACGAATTGCGCATATTGAAATCGTTGGCAGGGCCGTTTCCGGCGTTTGAAGCGGATTTGACGCCGGACGAGCCGCGAGAGTTGTTTTCAACCTGGCTGCGTAATGCCATCGAGGCTGAGATCAAGGAACCGCACGCCATGGTGCTTTCCACGGTCGACGCGAATGGCGTGCCGGATGCTCGTGTTCTCATCCTGAAAAACCTCGATCAGCGCGGCTGGCACTTCGCAACGACAGGCAGTGGTCCGAAGGGCCGGCAGATCGCCGCCAATCCTTCCGTGGCGCTCACCTTCTATTGGCCGCAGCTTGGGCGGCAGGTGCGGCTGCGGGGCATGGCGTTTCAGGCCGAAGCCCATGAGCGCTATGCCGATTTTCGTGCACGCGCGGCAGGCGCCAAAGCCGTCGCCTTGACCGAGCGACAGAGCGAGGTCCTCGGCTCGTCCCAGGAACTCGACGATGCATTGGCACTGCAGCATCGGCGATTGCAGGACGAGCCCGATCTCGTTTCTGCGAACTGGGCACTTTTCATCGTGATGCCGCATGAGGTCGAGTTCTGGCAGGGCGATAGCGAGCGGCGGCACCATCGCCTGCGATACAGGCGGGAAAAGGCGGGTTGGCTGAAGGAGCGGCTCTGGCCCTGATGGTGCCGGTTTGGATGACCGGGCTTGCCTGTTGGCGAAAGACGCACTAGCGTAATATTCGAAGAAATATAACGCTAGTGCTCATATGTCGGTTCTCCTCAATCATAAACGGCCCTTTGCGCTTCCGATTGTCGAACAGCGGCTGGATGAGCGGCCCGCTCTTTCGGCGGCGGCGGTCAGGACTCAGCGGCTGAAGACCTGGGAACTGCCGCCGATGTTCCACTGCTCCATCGTCGGCACATGCCTGACGACGACGGAGCTCCGGCAGGTACTGGCGAAAGTGGGCGATATCGATACGAAGGTGGCGACCGACCATGCCCTGCACAGCCGCGGTGTCCGGGCCGCCGGCCAGCGTGATATCGCCGCCAAGCTGTTGAACAAGGCGCTCGATCGCCGTCACGAGCGTATCCTCAAGCAGTTTGCCAAGCTTGCGACAACGACGGAGATCAAGGCGCAGTGGGACAAGGCTGTCGACGACGGCGATATATCAGGAGCCTATTGGGCGGCCATGAGCCACCCGGCCAGCGATCGTCCGCTGATGAATGATATTTTTGGCGAAGTGCACATGCTGTCGCATCTCGTCGGCAGCTCCAGCCGGCTTGATCTCGCGCGCCTGCGTCGGCTGCAATTGGATGTCGAGGCGAGAGATGAGAAGATTCTCCGCCAGGAAGTCCGCCTCCAGGCGGCGGCTCAAGACAACATCCTTTTGCAGAAGCGCATCGATGAATTGGAGGAGAGCCTGCGGCGCGTGCAGGCGACGGCCGGCGAAATCCCTTCTGCAAGCGCAGGGCAGCGCCAGGATGCAAGGCTGTCTGAGAAGCTGCAGGCAGCCGGAGAGCGTTCGGAAGCCTACGAGAAACGCCTTGCGCAGTCGGAAGCGAAGCTTGCTGAAACCCAGTCGCAGCTATCGTCTTTCGCAGACGAGAATCTGGCATTGAAGCGCGAGCTGGATCTGCTGGAGGCAACTATTGCAGCGGCTGCTGATCCTGTCATCGCCGGGAGTTCGACTCGGCATGAGACGCTGCTCTATGTCGGCGGTCGCCCGAACCTCTTCGACCGCCTGCGGAAGCTTGCCGAAGGGCGCAACATTGAACTCTTGTTTCACGATGGCGGTGTCGAGGACAATCTCTCCCTGTTGCCCGCGCTGGTCGGACGGGCGTCATCAGCCGTTTTCCCAGTCGACTGCATCAGCCATTCGGCGGCCGACATGGTGAAGCGGCTCTGCCGCGATAGCGACAAGCCGTATCTGCCGTTGCGCTCGGCAAGCCTGGCGAGTTTCGTTGCCGTCATTGCTGCGCCCCTGGCGGCGGAATGAAGACTGTTCACGTTTCGGTGTTCTCATCGGCATGTGTGTAACAAAACGGCCCTCTTTTCCGTAGTCCATAGCGACGGGACACGCCCCGTCGCCGAAGCAATATCGGACTTGGATGTCCTGTGAGCTCGGCTTGTCCGCTGAAGGAGAACGGTGCGATGCTGAACAGACGAGGAGTGCTTCTGGCAACGGTTCTTGGCGCCATCGGCCTGCGGTTGGGCTACGGCACGGCCGCTGCCAAAACCGCCGTGAATTTCCCTGTTTCTCACACGGATGAGGAATGGCAGAAGATCTTGACGGCGGACCAATATGCCGTCCTGAGGAAAGAGGGAACCGAGCGCCCCTTCACCAGCCCGCTCTTGAACGAGCATGGCAAGGGCAATTTCGCCTGTGCCGGCTGCAATCAGGATGCGTTTTCCTCGGCCACGAAATTCGACAGCGGCACCGGCTGGCCAAGCTTCTGGGCGCCGCTCGACGGCGCCGTGGCGACATCGCGCGATACTTCCTTCGGCATGGTGCGCAACGAAGTGCATTGCAGCCGCTGCGGCGGTCATCTCGGGCATGTCTTTGATGACGGGCCGAAGCCGACCGGCCTTCGCTACTGCATGAACGGCGTCGCCATGACATTCCATAGGGCCGCTGCCTGAACGATCAGAGACCGAACGATGCTTCTATTCATCCTTGCTTATCTCGGCGGCGTCCTGACGATCGTCAGCCCCTGCATCCTGCCCGTTCTGCCATTCGTCTTTGCGCGGGCGGGCCAGCCCTTCCTGCGCAGCACGCTGCCGCTGCTGGTCGGCATGGCAGCCACCTTTGCGGCGGTCGCGACGCTTGCGGCCTTCGGCGGCGGCTGGGCCGTAACGGCCAACGAATATGGGCGCTATGCGGCCATGGCGCTGCTTGCGGTTTTCGGCATCATTCTTCTCTTTCCATCGCTGTCCGATCGTTTGACGCGTCCGCTCGTCTCGCTCGGCGCGCGGCTGTCGCAATCGGCTGATCGTGCGAGCCGCAACGGTGGGTCGACGATTGTTGCATCGCTGTTGCTGGGTGTGGCGACCGGCCTGCTCTGGGCACCCTGCGCCGGTCCCGTGCTCGGCCTCATCCTGACGGGAGCCGCGCTGCAGGGGGCAAGCGTGGGTACGACATTGCTGCTGCTCGCCTATGCGCTGGGGGCTGCCACATCACTTGCGCTTGCGCTTCTGATCGGTGGCCGGGTCTATCAGGCGATGAAGCAATCGCTTGGCATCGGCGAGTGGCTGCGCCGCGGCGTCGGCGTTGCCGTGCTGGTCGCTGTCGTCGCAATCGCCATGGGGCTCGATACCGGCCTGCTGACGCAGGCGTCGCTTGCAAGCACGGCATCACTTGAACAGAACCTCATCGACCGTTTCCACGCCCAAGACCCGAACAAGCCCTCATCCGTCGTCATGAAGAGTGATGGCGGTGCGATGATGAGCGCGACAAATACGGCGATGATGAACGCAAAGCCTGACGGAGCGGCCGGCAACGGTTCCATGACGGCGGCCACGGCACAAAAGCCTGCTGTCACACAGCTGCCGGTCGAAGGTCCCGTTCCTCCATTCGATGGCGCGGTGCAATGGCTGAATTCGCCGCCGCTGACGGCTACCGGCCTGAAGGGCAAGGTCGTGCTTGTCGACTTCTGGACCTATTCCTGCATCAACTGCCTGCGAGCGATACCCTATGTCGAAGCATGGGCGCAGAAATATAAGGATCAGGGCCTCGTCGTCATCGGCGTGCACGCACCGGAATTCGCCTTCGAAAAGAACGTCGACAATGTGAAGAAGGCCATTGCCGATCTCGGTATCACCTATCCGGTTGCGATCGACAACAATTATGCGATCTGGCGCGCCTTCGACAACGAATATTGGCCCGCCCATTATTTCATCGATGCACAGGGGCAGGTGCGCCATCATCATTTCGGCGAAGGCGATTACGATCAATCCGAAAGGGTGATCCAGCAGCTTCTCGCGGAAGCCGGCAAGAGCAATGTTGCCAGCGACATCGTGAACGTCAAGGCGACGGGCGCGGAGGCCGCCTCCAACGAGGCCGACGTCCAGTCACCGGAAACCTATGTCGGCTATCTGCGGTCGCAGAATTTCGTCGACGATGCCGGCACGGTCAACGATGCGTCCCACGATTACGCTGCCGCGACGCCGAAACTCAACGAATGGGGCCTTGCCGGCAACTGGACCGTCGGCCCGCAGGAGGCGACCTCAAACAGCGCCGATAGCCGGCTCTACTACCGTTTCCATGCGCGCGACCTGCATTTGGTGCTTGGACCATCGGCGGACGGAAAGCCGGTGCGCTTCCAGATCACCGTCGATGGCAAGCCGCCGGGCGACGGCCATGGCGTCGATACGGACGCAAACGGCAATGGCGTGGTGACGGGGCAAAAGCTTTACCAGCTCGTTCGTGCGAGTGGCCCGGTGTCGGATCATACGTTCGAGATCAAGTTTCTCGACCCCGGCGCCCAGGCCTATGCCTTCACCTTCGGCTGAGGAAACGGTTTAGCTTTCCTCGTTCGCGTACTTGGCCGCGCAAGGTAGACAAATTAGGGGCACTATCCTCAGCGATGGAAGGAAGGTCGGTCCTCTCAGATGCCGAGATCGAGCTGGGACTGTGCTCCAGCGTCGTCGCTCTCTTGGTTCGTCAAAGACGAAAGTGTGATGCCGAGCAGCCGGATTGGCCGTGCGAACGGGTGGACGGTCGCCAGAAGTGCGGATGCTATCTGGAGGACTTCGTCCATGTCGGCAACCGGATAGGCGCTTGTCCGGCTGCGCGTCGCCTGGGTGAAATCCGAATATTTGATCTTCACGGTCACCGTCTTGGCGCTGATGCCGCCTGTTTCGCAATAGCGCCAGACCTTTTGCGCAAGCGGGCGCAGTTCCGCCGTCGCCAGCGCGAGATCGTCGATATCCTCGGCGAACGTATCTTCCGCACCGATGGATTTGCGAACCCGGTCGGGTTTTACCTGCCGTTCGTCGATGCCGCGGGCAATGCCGTAAAAATAGGGACCGGCCTTTCCGAAATGCTCCTGCAGAAAGGCGAGGGATTTCGACTTCAGGTCTAGCCCGGTTTCGATCCCGTATTTGTGCATCCGTTCGGCTGTTGCCGGCCCGACGCCATGGAACTTCTTGACGGGAAGTGTCTCGACGAATGCCGGCCCATGTTTCGGCGTGATCACTGCCTGGCCGTTCGGCTTGTTGAGGTCGCTTGCCATCTTGGCGAGGAACTTGTTGTAGGAAATACCGGCCGAGGCGTTGAGCCCGGTGACTTGCTTGATCTTCGTGCGGATCTCCAGCGCGATCTCGGTGGCGATGTCCATGCCCTTGAGGTTCTGGGTGACGTCGAGATAGGCTTCGTCAAGCGACAGCGGCTCGATCATCGAAGTATATTCGGCGAAGATCTCGCGGATTTGCTGCGATACCGCCCGGTAGACGTCGAAGCGCGGCGGCACGAAAATCAGGTCCGGGCATTTGCGCTTCGCGGTGACCGAAGGCATCGCGGAGTGAACGCCGAAGGCGCGGGCCTCGTAGCTTGCGGCCGCCACCACGCCGCGGGCCGCGGACCCGCCGACCGCAAGCGGCTTGCCGCGCAGCTCCGGATTGTCTCGCTGTTCGACCGACGCATAGAACGCATCCATGTCCACATGGATGATCTTTCGGACGGGGCTTGAGCTCGTGTCGTTCATGGCGGTCTCGGTCATCACACTGCAGTTCCAGCACGGGCCTTCAATTGTAGAAGCTGAAACAAATGCAGAACATATCATCCTGCATGACGATATCAAACCGGCTCTGTTGCCGTGCCGGAGAGAGGCAGGGAAATCGCCGCATGCCAGCCATGACGTGGACGCCACCTTGAGATGCGCCCGCGGCTTCCTATCTCTAGTCGGTCCCCACACGGAGCCTCAAGATGGGCCAAATCGCAACCGATCCGCTTTCCGACCTGCATATGGAGATCCTCCCGCCTGAGCGCGACGAGGAGTCCCGTGCGGACGGCATCGCATGTCTTTGCTGTCGAAGGACGCGATCGGCGCGGAAGATGGATGAGGACGGCTGCGGCATATGCGACGAATGCCTTGCGCCATGACGGACCAGGCGCCGCAGCTGCTGCCGGCCGAATTGTCTGGATTCGAACATGCGCTTGCGACGCTACCTGACGGCTATTCGGAGGGGCGTTTTCAAGGTCGCCCCTGGGGTGTGACGGTCAAGCGATCGGCCGATGGGAAACGGGTGTGGCTTTACGGTGAAGAGCTTGGCGGGGCCGACATCGTCAGCTTCAATCTCTATGTGCTATCCGGAGCAAGCCTCACCCTCAAGCCTTGCGAAATGGCCTCATCGAAGGTCGTGGATTTCGTGTTGGGTTTCAGGCCCGCTTCGACGCGACGCCCGGCATAAGCGCGAAGCTTTGCCGGGCGGGCAGCAACTCGCCCTGTCTCAGCGGGTGGAGAGCGGCGGCGGGGGCGGCTGTGTGGTCGAGCCTGGACCGAGCGAACGCTGGACCATCACGGTATCGGCCCAGCGACCGTAACGATAGGCAACTGCCGGCAACAGGCCGACCCGAGCGAAGCCGAAACGTTCGTGCAAGGCGAGAGAGGCGGCATTGTCGGCATCGATATAGCCGATCATCTGACGGAACCCGGCAGCCGCACAGGCGTCGATCAGCCCGCGCATGAGCAGGCTGCCGACGCCCTGGCCGACATGGTCGTGATGCACATAGATCGAGTGCTTGACCGTGTAGCGATAGGCCGGGCGCTTGCGGAACAGCACCACATAGGCATAGCCCACGACCTTTTCACCCTCGATCGCCACCACATGCGGGAAGCGGCGGTCCTTCAAATTCTTGCGTCGCTCGCGCAGATCGTCGGGCTGCGGAGTGTCGCTATCGTCCACCCCGGCCTCGACGCCACGGTGAATGTGGCGGCGATAGATTGCCAGCATGGCATCGACGTCGCTCTCCCGGGACGGGCGAACGATGATTGTTTTATCCTGCTTCATGTCCGAACCTGAATTTCCAAGCCTATTCCGCGACGACGTAGGTATAGAGCCGGATTTTGCCGGATGCATCAATCTCGCGATAGACCCCCTGGATTTCCACCTCGAAGCCGGGGAAGGTATTGAAGCAGGTCTCGAACATCTTCAGATAATCGATCATCGGCTGGGCCTGCTCCGTCAGGCGTTCGCCGGGCACGATCGTCGCGATTCCCGGTGGATAGACGACGAAGGGCGTGGTTGCGATGCGGCCGGCAATGGCGTCGATCGGCAGATAGTCCACATCGTTGCGAACGAGGCATCGTGCGGCATCGTGCGGCGACATGGCGATCGGCGGCAGGTGGTCGGCGGAAAACTGCTTTGTCTGCAGCGCACTGACATCGGCCTGGCGGAAGAAATTGTGCATTTCAGCGCAAAGGTCGCGCAGACGCACGCCTGCATAACGGCCAGGCCGGCGACGATAGAATTCCGGAATTGCCTCTTCCAGCAGCGCATTGTCGTCGTGAAGCTTCTTGAAGGCGACAAGGCCGCTGATCAGGGTGCCGGCCTTGCTGGCCTCGACACCGGGGGTGAGCAGGAACAGCAGCGAATTGAGATCGTTCTTTTCCGCAACAATGCGGTTTTCACGTAGATATTGAGCAACCACTGGCGCGGGTATGCCATGCTCCGTGTATTTGCCACTCACCCGGTCGAAACCGGGGGTGAGCAGGGTCAGCTTGTTCGGATCGGTCATGGCAAAGCCCGATTCCATTCCGGAAAAGCCGTGCCATGCTGCATGGGGCGTCAGATGCCAGAAAGCGGGATTGGTGGCGAGCTGGTCAGTTGCGACGCTCTCCCACGCTACGTCATGCACGGCGCCCGGGCTTGACACATCGGGGATCGCGACGCGATCCGGCACAAAGGGCTCGAAGAACCAGCGTCGCTCGGGGCGATGTTCCTTCTCCTCGAATTCGCGGCGCACGGCGCGGATCTTCTTGCGCAGTTCGATGCCGAGGCGGATCGTGTCGTCCCAGAGCACCTCGCCGGAGCGTCCCTTCATCATCTGCGCGCCGACGTCGAGCGAGGCGAACAGCGGATAGAAGGGCGAGGTCGAGGCGTGCTGCATGAAGCTTTCGTTGAAGCGGCGGTGCTCGACGCGGCGCTTCTGGCCGGTGATGTGCCGATCCTTCATGTGGATCTGCGAAGCCTGCGAGAAGCTTGCCAGCTGCTTATGGGTGGATTGGGTAGCGATGATGCCAGGCGCATCCGGGCCGAGGTCGGAAAGACCCATGGCAAAGCGCCCGGCATAGAGCGGATGGAACTTCATGAAGCCGGCCCATGCCTCGTCGAAGAGGATGTAGTCGCATAGATGGCCGATGCGCTTGAGGATCATCTCGGCATTGTGGATCGTGCCGTCATAGGTGCACTGTTCCACGACCGCGACGCGGAACGGGCGCGGCTTCTTGTAGGCTTCGGGATCTTTCACGAGCGGGTGCGTGCGAATGCGCTCGCGCAGGGCGTCCTCGTCCATGGTTGCGAAATCCATGGGGCCGATCAGGCCATAGACGTTGCGTATCGTCGGCAGGTAGACCGGAATGCCGCCGGAGATCATCAGGGCGCCATGATGGGCGGCCTTGTGGTTGTTGCGGTCGAACAGCACGAGATCGCCGTCGGTGACGAGGGCTGAAAGCGCGACCTTGTTTGACGTGGAGGTGCCGTTCAGCACGAAATAGGTCTTTTCGGCGCCGAAGATCTTGGCCGCTTCCTTCTGCGCGGCGAGTGCCGGACCCTCATGGGTCAGAAGATCGCCGAGATCGAGCACGGAATTGTCGAGGTCGTCGCGGAAGACCGCTTCGCCGAGATGCTCCATGAAGACACGCCCGATCGGGCTGCGGCTATAGAAGATGCCGCCATTATGGCCGGGGCAGGTCCAGAGATGGTTGCCCTCTTCGGCATAATCGACCAGCGCGCCGAAGAACGGCGTCTTCAGCGTCTCGGCATATTGCTTGAGCCGGCTGATGAGGCTTTTTGCGATGAAGGCAGGCGTTTCTTCCGACAGAAAGACATAGCCGTCGATGAAGTCGAGCACCTCGACCGGCACGTCCTCGAAGCGCTTGCGGCGGATCAGCAGGATGATGGGGAATTCGAGGCCGCGCCGGCGCATGAGGTTGATGAGGGAGGCCGTCTTGCCCTCGAGCCCCTTCTTGCCCCAGTCGACCAGCATGCAGCCGATGGCGGCGTCCGTCTGCACTGCGATCTCGGCATCTTCGAGATTGCGCGCACGCACCACCTCGAAGCCGGAACGTTCGATCTCCTCGACGATCTGGTTGTAGCGGGCGCCTTCCAGATCCTCATTGTCGAAGGTTGGCGTTGCGAACAGAAAGTTGAAACGTCTGAAATAATCCATGTCGATACCCGCTCCTGATTTGGCATGAGGTGTCGGCGTATTTCATGACATGGATGTGACAGAAAAGAGGACGCGCCAAACCCTATCGACAGGCATCGCCGATCAGGTCGCCGGTCTGCAGTTTCATGCTGGATCGCAGCTGCGGAATTTCTGGATTTATGGCAGCTTAGTGAGCAGCCACGGTCCAGAAATAATAGGCAAGCGGGATGGCGAGAAGGTACATGCCAATGGAGACCTGTCTTGCTTCGCCGGACAAGACCTTGACGATGACGTAGAACAGCAGTCCACCGGCAATACCGGTGCCGAAGCTGTTGGAAACCAGGGTCAGCAGGACCATCATTAGGGCGGAAAGACCGTCTGAGAAATTCTCCAGATCGACGCGCTTCAGCGCGCTGAACATCGACATGCCGACGAGGATCAGGGCGGGTGCCGTGGCCGCTGCCGGAATCATCAGCGCGATCGGGGTAAAAAGCAAAGTCAGGGCAAAAAGGGCTGCGGTGGCAAGCGAAGCAAAACCGGTGCGGCCACCGGCTTCTGCGCCGGTGGCGCTCTCGACGAGAGCCGTGGCCGAGGGAATGCCGAGCAGCGGGCTGATTGTTGCGGCAATCGAATCGACAAGGAACGGCTTGCCCAGATCCGCCATGTTGCCCTCCGCGTCGACCAGGCCGGCCTTGGCACCAACGGCAAGCGTCGTGCCCAGGGTCGAGAAGAACTCGGATGCGAAGAAGGCAAAGAGATAGGGGAAATATTCTACTTTCAGCGCCCCGAAGAAATCGAGCTGGAGGCCGATCTCTGAGATGCCATGCGGGGCACCGAAGAGTGTTGCAGGCACCTTGGTAACGCCAAGCGGAATGCCGAGCAGCGTGCTGCCCAGAATGGCCCAGAGGATCGGTCCCGGCACCTTGCGCCCACGCAGAAAGACCGCGAGGAAGATGCCGAAGACGGCAATGATCGCCTGTCCCGAGTTGAACGAGCCAAGCATCAGAGCGTGGCTCTTGGCGTTGATGTCGACGAGGCCGGCATTCTTGAATCCAAGAAGCGCGATGAACAATCCGATCGCTGCGCCGAGGCCGAGTTTGATCTGGGCCGGAACCATGCGGGCGATGACCTGGCGTACGCCAAGCACCGTCAGCAGAACGAAAATGACGCTCGACCAGAAGGAGATCGCAAGACCTGTCTGCCAGGGGATGTGTTCCACCGCCGCCATCGTCGGCCCCACCAGAACCGATCCGCCGATGCCCGGCCCCACAACGAAGGGCATATTGGCATAAAGCGCCATGAACAGGGTCGCGCCGATGATGACGAGAATGGTTGCCGTCGTTGCCGCAGCGCGGTCGATACCTCCCGCAGACAGAAGCGAGGGGATCACGACGAGAAGATAGGCCGACGCCAGGAAGGACGTCATCCCGGCAATGATTTCCGTCTTTGTATTGGTCCTACGCTCACGCATGCGAAAGTAAGTCTTCCACCGCGGTTCGGATGTGTCGCCCGGCTGCCCGACATTCGTATTTGAGGTCATTGCGTATATCTCCTAAGTCGGCAAATGCTGCCGTTTGGCAGGTGACCTCAATTTTGGCTTGTAGCCAGAAGCGGTCTGATTTCCTGGGTGGTTCCGTCGGTCAGTCCGAGATCGGTGACGTGCGGGCCGGGGTTGCAGGCAAGGCTTGCCCCGACGACTGCCTTGAAGGTGCGAATGGGCGGCATCCAGTCGGCGATCGAATCGGCTGCCGCGCGCAGCCTGGCGAAATCGTCGGCCACCGCTGTTGCAGGCGCATCCGACAGCAATCCGCAGACGGGCAGGCGGAGGACGGCCGTGACCTTGCCGTCGGCTGCCGTCGCCATGCCGCCGCCGGCCTCGATGACGGCATTGGCCGCCGCAGCCATATCGGCGGGATCGCGGCCGAAGACGGTGAGGTTATGGCTGTCATGCGAAATCGTCGTCGCCAGGGCGCCACGCCAATGACCCCAGTCTTCGAGGATGCCGATGACGGGTGTCGGGTCCTTCCTTCCGTGCCTGTGGATGACGGCCATCAGGAGCGTATTGTCAGGCAGTACGAGCTTGCCGCCGTCCACCTTGACGACCGCCTCTCCCCATTTCGTGAAGCGCGGACTGACGACGGTGTTGACGCGTACCTCGGTCGCGCCCGGCAGTTTGATCGCGAAGTCGGCGGCAGAAAGCCGTTCTAGCTTTACGGTGTCGCGATAGGCATCCGAAGCCACGCTCCTGCTGCTTCCAGTAAGGTGCCCGTCTCTGGCAACTTCGCGCCCGGATGCATAGACGCGGTCAACCACGATCTTTTCCAGATCGGAGAGGATGACGATGTCTGCACGGCGACCGGGCGCGACCAGCCCCAGATCGTAGCGGTTCAGCCACATGGCGGCATTGAGCGTGGCGGCTCGCACCGCATCGATCGGCTTCATACCATAGCCGATCAGACGCCTGAGGACGGATGACATCGCGCCGTCGTTTACGAGGTCGTCAGGGAAAACGTCATCGGTGCAGATCGTCAGTGTTTGCGGCAGATGCGGCAGTTTTTTCAGCGCCTCGATCACACTCGGCAGGACATAATCATGGGAGCCGCGCAACTCGACGGTAAAGCCGGCTCGCAATTTCGCAAGCAGGTCCTCGCCCGAGGTGAGCTCGTGATCGGATTGGATGCCTGCGGATGCGAAGGCTTGCAATTCCGCGCCTTCGAGGCCGCGGGCATGGCCGCAGACACGCTTGCCGCTTGCAAGTCCGGCTTCGACGATGCCGCGCATCGGCTCGCTGCGCTCAAGGACGCCGCGCATGTTCATCACTTCGGCGACGCCGGAAATGTCCGGCCAGCTCAGCATGGTTGCCATTTCGCCGGAGCGGAATTCCGCGCCCGCAAGCTCGAGACCGGGCGCCGAAGGGACGCAGGACGGCGCCAATGTCAGGAAACGCAGCGGCAATTGCCGTGTTTCCTCAAGTGCCCATCTGATACCGTCGAGGCCGGCGACGTTGCCGATTTCATGCGGGTCCCAGCAGACCGTCGTCGTACCCTGGGGAACGACCGTTTCGGCATATCGCCTTGGTGTCACCATCGAGCTTTCGACATGCATATGCGTGTCGATGAATCCGGGCGTGATGAATCGTCCCGAGGCATCGACGATCTGCTTTGCGTCGCTCCTGGTGCCGGAGGGATGAACGCTCGCGATCAAGGGACCGACAAGGCCGATGTCGGCCGGCCTCATCTCCGAGGTCGCGACATCGACCAACGTTCCGCCGGTAATCAGCGCATCGAACGGCTCAAGCCCCAGTGCCGCCCGCACGGCACGATCGCGCAGTTCGGACGAATTGATATCTTGGGGTTCATTCGGCATGTTTGCCTCCCTTGGCAAATGCGGATGGGCGAGCGGTCGACTGCCGCACGACAAGTTTCGTCGGGAATATTCCGCTGGTCCCGGTTTCCCCGGCAACGAAGGCGAGCGCGTGGTTCGCGACCGCTTCCAGGTCCTGCCGGACTGTCGTGAGCGGCGGAGAGACGATTTGCGCCCACATCAGATCATCGAAACCGGTGAGCGACATGTCTTCCGGAATGCTGCAGCCCCTTTCCTTGACGGCGATAGCAAAGCCGATGGCGAGGGCGTCATAGGCGGCGGCACAGGCCGTAAAATGCCGCAGATCGAGCTCGCGGCCGAGGATGCTGCCTGCTTCGAAAGTCGCATCGCTGTGTTGCAATGCCGGTTCGACCCCGGCCTGGCGGAAGACTTCGCACATGCCTTCGACGCGCTCGCGCGCCACCAGCGAATTTTCAGGACCGGCGAGGATAAGAAGCCTCTCATGACCAAGCGCGAGCAGATGGCGGGCAATCAGGCGCCCGCCCTCGCGATGATCGCTGGCAGCGATATTGCCTGTTGTGGCGGCGCTGTCGATGACGGCAATCGGAACATCCGCCTGCGTAATGGTCGTGCCGCGCGTCGGTATCACGATCAGCGCATCGACGCCGCGGGCGACCATGTTTCTGATTTCGAAGTCCTGCTGTTGCGGATCGCCCTGACTGTCGCCGATCAAGACGGCAAGGCCGCGCCGTTTGGCTGCCCGCTCGATGGCCTGGGCAAAGGCAGGAAACAGAGGTTGCCCGATGTTCGGAACCAGCAGGCCGACCGTATTGCTCTTGCCGGTGCGCAGCGCGCGTGCCGTATGGTCAGGCACATAGCCGAGCCTGTCTGCTTCCAGCCGAATTTGCTCCGCAAGGCCTGATGATACCCGCCCCGTGCCGCGCAGGGCATTCGAGACCGTTGCCGTGGAGACACCCAGCTTGGTTGCGATTTCGCGAATGGAAGAGGGGCGTGCCTGGCTCATTCAAGAGTCCGCTCTGGTTTCCTTGATTAAACGATTAATCAAAGCAACGTGCTTTTGCAAGAGTATCTTTGCGGCGCGCGGATGAAGCACGGTCTGCCGTATTGGCGACTGCTCAATTTACGGATGACGAAGGGCGTCAGGCCGATCGGAGTGAGGCGTCAGACCGCGACCAGATGATTGGGAGAGACCGTTCGATACTCGCGCGGCTTGACCAGGTAATCGACCGGCCGGATCGGGCTCTTCAATTCGTCGCCGGCTGCCATGCGCTTTTCGCGCCTGCGGTCGGGGTCCGGTACCGGAACGGCCGCCATCAGCTTCTTCGTGTAATCGTGCTGCGGATTGCCGAAGACGGCGGCACGCGGACCAATCTCGACGATTTCGCCGAGATACATGACGGCGACGCGATGGCTGACACGCTCGACCACGGCCATGTCGTGGGAGATGAAGAGGAATGAGAGGTTCAGGCTCTGCTGCAGGTCGAGCATCAGGTTGATGACCTGCGCCTTGATCGACACGTCGAGCGCGGACACGCTCTCGTCGGCGACGATCACCTTCGGCTGCAATGCCAACGCGCGGGCGATGCAGATGCGCTGGCGTTGACCGCCAGAGAACTCGTGCGGATAGCGGCTGGCCATGTCAGGCGTCAGCCCCACCTTATGCAGCATGTCGGCGACCACGTCCCGAGCTTCCCTTGCCGTACCCATCCTGTGTTCGAGATAGGGTTCGGCGATCGCCTGGCCGACGGTCATGCGCGGGTTGAGCGAAGCGAAGGGGTCCTGGAAGATCATCTGCACGGATTTGCGCATCTCGCGCATGTCACGTTTGCCAAGCGAGAGCACGTTGCGGCCGTCGACGATGACGGAGCCGGATTGCGGCTCGATCAGCCGCATGATGGCGCGCCCCGTCGTCGATTTGCCGCAACCGGATTCGCCGACAAGCGATAATGTTTCGCCGGCAAAGAGATCGAACGAGACGTCTTCGACCGCATGCACGCGGCCTCTGAGCTTCCCGAAGAGGCCCGAATGGATGTCGAAGCGTTTGATGAGGTTCTTTACCTGCAGCACCGGCTTTTCCGTTGCTACCGTATCCGGCACCTCGACAGGCGTATCGGACTCTCCCGTCTTTGTATTGACGATCGGAAAGCGGAGCGGCCGCTCATAGGCCTGCATCGAGCCAAGCACGGGCACGGCCGACAGCAGAGCGCGGGTATAGGGATGCTGGCCGCGGTGGAAAATGTCCGCCGTCGCGCCTGTCTCCACCTGCTCGCCGCGATACATGACAACAGTGCGATCGGCGATCTCGGCGACCACGCCCATGTCATGCGTGATGAACAGGACGGAGGTTCCTTCCTCGTCCTGCAGCATCTTGATGAGATCGAGGATCTGTCCCTGGATCGTGACGTCGAGCGCCGTCGTCGGCTCGTCGGCGATCAGCAGTTTCGGCTTCGAAGCGAGCGCCATGGCGATCATGACGCGCTGGCGCATGCCGCCGGAAAAGCGGTGCGGATATTCGTCGAAACGCGAGGCGGCCGACGGGATGCGGACTTTCTCCAGGAGCCGGATCGTCTCGGCCTTGGCGTCCGCCGCCGACATATCCTTGTGGCAGAGCAAGGCTTCGGAAATCTGGTCGCCGATAGTGAAGAGCGGATTGAGAGAAGTCATCGGCTCCTGGAAAATCATCGACACATCGTTGCCGCGTACCTTGCGCATCTCATGCTCGGGGAGCGAAAGCAGGTCACGCCCTCCGAGCATGATCCTGCCTTCGATGCGGCTTGAATCGCTTTGCAGCAGTCGCATGATCGAGAGCGAGGTGACGCTCTTGCCTGAACCGCTCTCGCCGACGATCGCCACCGTCTCGCCCGGCGCGACCGAGAAGGAAACATTGCGCACGACAGGTTTCCATGCGCCATCCAACAGGAATGAGGTGGTGAGGTTCTCGACGGAGAGGATAGGTTCGGCGGCTCCCGCGGCCTTTGCCTGCGACATGCTCATGCTCGTTTCCTTCTTGCGATCCCTACCACAGCTTTAGTCTGGCCAGTTCAGCACGCCGTCGAAGCGATGCCTGCTGCGGTTCTCGATCGGCGTCGCGATGATCTCGTTGGAGGCGCGCGCCTTGTCGAGTTCTTCGGCAAGCCGGGTCGCGACGATCGTCTCCTGGCCGGGGTGCAGGTTGCACGGGTCGAGATAGAAATAATGGTGTTCCACCTCATGGTCCCGGACGATGACAGGCGGGTTGCCGCGGCTGAGTGCTGCTGCGAGATCCCAAGCGCTGATATGCGCCTCGGGCGCCGAGATGATGACCCGCATGCGGTCGAGCGGGTTGTTGGTGGGATCGGGCTCGATCAACGCGGTGACGCCGGGGCGGCCGTCCAGGGTCCGCTTCCACAGGTTCAGATAGCCGGTCTCGCGTTCGCGGATGCCGGCGTGGTCGCGCTTTTCCCAGGCCTCCAGCGCCGCCATGGTGCCATAGACGCTTTCCTTGCCGACCTTCATGCCGCGCCCGATGCCCATATTCTGCAGGAAGGCGTTGCGCACCAGCTCCTTCTTGCCGGCGACGATGCCGGAGGTCGGGCCGCCGAGGAACTTATGGCCGGAATAGAGCACGATGTCGGCGCCCTGCGCCAGGAAGAGCTTCAGGTCATATTCCGAAGCCGCATCGACGATGACGGGCACGCCCTTGGCATGGGCAATCTCGACGAATTCGGTGAGGTGCAGCAGGCCGTAGTTGACCACATGATGGGATACCACATAGACGGCTGCCGCCGTTTTCTCGGTGATGGCGTTTTCCATGTGGAAGCGATGGGTCGACGTCGCCTGGCCGATCAGGACGACCTTGCCGCCGGCAAGGCGGATTGCCTGATCTACCGGCGCGCCATAGCTCACCACATGGCCCATCTGCACGATAACTTCGTTCTTGTCCGGGGTGACATCAGGCAGCTTCTCTATGGCAAGCAGGTTGTTGCCGGTGATGGCGCCGGCGACGGCGAGGCTGATGCCCGAGGAGCAGGACGCCGTCACGAAGCCCGCCTCGCCGCCTGTCAGCCGCGCGATGATGGCGCTTGCCTTGCGCTGCAGGTCGTTGACTTCAACGAATTGCGGCAGGATCGCCGCCATTGCCGCAACGGCTTCGGGCACGACGATCGACGCGCCGAGGCTGGTCATGGTGCCTGATACGTTGATGACGGGCCTCAGGCCGATCTTGCTGCGGATATCATCGGACATTCTATCTCTCCAAAGTGACGACTGACTGCCGATTGCCATCGACAGCTATACCATAGTAATGTAATAGCTTCTCGAAATCTCGTGAGGAGCGTTGATTTGGACGCCAAGACCCTACCCGCCGCACCCCCTGAAGACGTTGATTCCACGGGGGAAACGGAAGCCAAAGGCGTACGCCGCTCGCGCGTAAGCGGCATCGACCGCGCGCTGCAGGTGATCGATTATCTCTACGAAACCGGCGCACCGGCTGGAGCCTATGCGATTGCCAAGGCGATCAAGGCGCCTCTTTCGACCGTCTATGTCATCATCGATGATCTGGTCGAAAAGAACATGCTCGGCCGCAATGCCGACGGTTCCGTCTGGCTCGGCGCGCGTCTTTATCATTACGGTCTCGCCTATGCCCGGTCGCTGGATTTCATGAGTGTCGCCACCCGCGAAATGCATGACCTTTGCCGGCAGGCGAGCGAGACCGTACAAGTCTGCGGCCGCGACGGCGACAATATGCTGGTGCTGGCGATGGCGGACGGACCAAGTCATTTCCAGGTTGCCTCTCGGGTCGGAACCCGCGTGCCGCTCAACTGGACGGCCTCTGGCCGACTGCTGGTCGGCCACTTGCCGGAAGACGAGAGGATCGAACTTTTCAAGCGCTGTGCTCGCACCTCGCCGACCGGTCGGGCCGAGGTCGATGCCCGCGTGCTTTCCGATGCTGCGGGCAAGGCGTTTGAGGAGCGCTTGTCGGTTCAAGTGGCGGAGTCCGATTATGCGGTTGCGTGCATCGCCTCGCCGGTCGTTGACCGGGACGGCCAATGTGTCGCGACCATTTCGATCGTGCTGCCCGAACAGAAAGTCGTTTCCGACGGCAACCATTATGGCGAGCAGGTGCGCGCGGCTGCCGAGCGGATCGAAAAGCTGATGGGCTGGCGCAACCACTGAATTCGTCCTCCTTAGAGCAATTCCAGCAAAAGTGTGACGCGGTTTTGCGTCCGGAATTGCGTAAAAACTAGTCGTTGAGCGATACGATCGCTTCGATTTCGACCGTGATGTTGCCGGGCAGCGAGCCGAAACCGACGGCCGAACGGGCATGCTGGCCTGCTTCGCCGAAGACCTCGATGAAGAGGTCCGAGCAGCCGTTGATGACGCTCGGATGGTCCTCGAAATGCGGCACGGCATTGACCATGCCGAGCAGCTTCACCACCCGTTTGACCCGGGAGAGGTCGCCAAGCGCTCCGTGCATGACGGCAAGAAGGTTGATGCCCGTCAGCCGCGCGTGCTGATAGGCCCGATCAACACCGACGTCACCTCCGACCTTGCCGGAATGAAGATGGCCGTCCAGCTCCCGCGGGCCCTGGCCCGACAGATAGAGCACGTTGCCTTCGCGGACATGGGTCACGAAGTTGGCGATCGGCGGCGGCGGCGGTGGAAGCTCGATCCCGAGCGCAGCCAGTCGCTGGTAAGGTGTTTGCGCTGCTGAAGCGGCCTGTGTTGGGGACGTGTTCACGTATGCTCCTGCTATGCGATCCTTGGTGTTTCGATTAGCGCCACGAATAACCGTGGCTGTGGCGGACGAGCTTGCGGGCGCGCGGTATGTAGCGGCTGGCGGTAATCGCCTCCGCACCGATCACCGCGTAACGCGGCTCGAACAGCTTGCTCAGGCGCGAGACGTCGCCGTTTGAATCGGTGGCTTCGAGATCCGCATCCACCAGGTCGAAGATGGTGAAGTCGGCGCGCTCGCCGACCGACAGCCGGTTGTCCATCGAAAGCTTGATGACCGAGGCCGGCGCATGGGTGACGGCGTCCACGACCTTGTCGAATGGCATGCCGACCGAGAGCAGCTTGGACATGGTGGTTGCGAGATCCCAGACCGGGAAGTTCATCGAATGGCCGTGCAGGTCGGTCGAGATCGAATAGGGCAGCAGGCCGCGCTTGATCGCCGCTTCGGCGACCTTGAAGGAGAAGGATGCGCCTCCATGGCCGATATCGAGCCGGATGCCTTCGCCGGCGCAGCGTTCGGCAAGATTGTAGAGATCCTCGTCCTCCATGATGCTCGAACCGGCCTTGCCGTTGAAGCAGTGGGTGACGACATCGCCCGGTCCGAGGATTTCGAGCACTTCGTCATAGAGCGCCGGCGGCTCGCCGACATGCACCATCATCGGCACCTTCAGGATCTTGGCGATCTTCTTGCCGAGCTTGACGGGTGTTACTCCCCAGGAGCCGGTGATCACATGGCTGGCGCGCACCTTGATGCCGACGATGTGCTCGCTGTTCTCAGCATAGCATTCGAGGATGCGGTCGAGGTCGATATCCTTGATATCTCGCAGTTCGGGAACGCGATTGCAGGCAACGAGGCCGATCGAACCGAGATTGAGGAAGGCCTTGATGCGCTCCCTGGAGGGTTCGATGATATATTCGCGGAATCCATGAAAATTGGCTTCGCCGGCCGAACCCGCATCGACAAGCGTCGTGACGCCGCGCTCGGCGCCGCATTCGGACGGGCGGATCGAAATGTCAGTGCCGCCATGCCAGATATGGACGTGCAGGTCGACCCAGCCGGGAGAAATCCAGGCGCCCTTGCCATCGACGCGTTCGACATCGCCGGGCGCGGCAAGTTGAGGGCCGAAGGCGGCGATCTTGCCGTCGGCGCCGATGAGGATATCGATGACCCCCGCGGCCGCGTCACCGCCGAAGGCCATGGGTTTCACATTGGTGAGGAGGAGCGGCTTGCCCGCTTTTTCACCGGTCATTTACAGGTCCTTTCGAAGTCTTGGATCGAGCATGTCCCGCAGGCCGTCGCCAACCATTTGCAACGAGAGCACGGAAAGAATGATGGCAAAGCCGGGGAAATAGGTCATCCAGTCGGCCTGGCCGATATATTGGCGGCCGGCGGCGATCATGGTTCCCCAGGTCGGAATTTCCGGGCTGACGCCAAGGCTGAGGAATGAGAGCCCGGCTTCGGCGAGCATGGCGCTAGCGAAGAGGAAGGAGCCTTGCACCAGGATCGGCGACAGGAGGTTTCTAAGCACATGCCGCGTCATGATGTGAAACGTCGAGATGCCGAGAGCCTTGGCCGCCTCCACGTAAGGCAGCTCGCGGATGACGAGTGTCGAGGCGCGGACGATGCGGGCCAGCCGCGGTGCGTACACGATTGACAGCGCGACGATGACCGTCGTCAGCGACGGCCCGAGGGCCGCAACCAGCGCGATGGCAAGCAGGATGTCAGGAAATGCCATCATCGCATCGATCAGACGGGCGATCGGTGTATCGAGCCTCTGGAAGAAGCCGGCGAGCAGGCCGAGCGTGACGCCGATCGCTGCCGACAATGCCACCACGGCCGCTCCGACGAGGAGCGACAGCCGGCCAGCATAGATGGTGCGGGAAAAGACATCGCGACCGAACTCGTCGGTGCCGAACCAGTAAACCCCACTCGGCGGCTTCAGCCTGTTGACGATCGAAAGTTTCGAGGGCGAGTAGGGCGCTATCCAAGGCGCGAGGACGGCAAGAAGCACGAAGATCGTCAGCACGATGAGGCCGGCGGCGACCGTCTTCCGCTTCAGAAGCCGGCGAAGGAACTTGCTTCGCTCGCTCGATGCCCGCTTTGATGTATCGGTTGCGATATCGGCCATCAGTAGCGTACCCTCGGATCAACCAGCAGGTAGAGCATGTCGATCGCAAAATTGATCAGGACGTAGAGGCCTGCGATGACGAGCAGGGCTCCCTGGATCACCGGATAATCGCGGCGCAGCACCGCGGAGACGACGAGGCTTCCGACACCCGGTAGGCCAAAGACAGTCTCGGTGACGACCGCGCCGGAAATCAGCACAGCGGCGGTCAGCCCGAGGACGGTGAGAATGGGGATCAACGCGTTCTTCAGCGCGTGCTTGAGGACCACGCGTCGCTCGATAAGCCCCTTTGCGCGAGCGGTGCGGATATAGTCGTCTCCGAGCACGTCGAGCATCGATGCACGGGTGAAGCGCAGGATCAGCGCCGAGGAGACGAGGCCGAGTGCTACGGCCGGCAGCGTCAGATGATACATGCGATCCATGAAGCTTGCACCCGGTCCGCCATAGCCGGAAACCGGGAACATCCCCAGGCGCACGGCGAAGAACTGCATCAGGATAAGACCGAGCCAGAAGCTAGGAATGCTTGCCGCCAGCATGCCGATTGCCATCGAGGCCTGGTCGACGAACGATCCACGCCGATAGGCGGCATAGATGCCGATCGGCAGCGCGATGACACTGGCGATCAGAAGCGAGAACAGCGTCAGGAAGAAGGTTGGCTCGGCCCGTTCGAGAAGGGCGGAGCCGACCGGAATGTTGAGGAAGATCGACTGGCCAAGATCCCCCTTCAGCAGTTGACCGACGTAAAATGCGTACTGGACGAGGATGGACTGGTCGAGGCCAAGCCGGGTACGGAGTTCGGCAATATCCTGCGCGGTCGCATCCGGACCGAGCATGACGGCGGCCGGATCGCCCGGTGTCACGCGCACGATCACGAAGACGATCGTGACGACGAGAAACATCACGACGATCATGCCGGCAAGGCGTTGAAGGATGTAGCGTATCATTGGGTCGGTCCCTGGAGCGGTTCCGCTTCTTTTCGAATCTCGGGAACAGGCGCCGGCCGTAACCGGCGCCCGAGCGCCTTGGGAGGCTTATTTCTTGATCGATGCGTTCCAGAAGTAGGGCCATGGCGCCGGGTCGACGCCTTGAAGCTTGGTGGAGATCGCCGCAACGGCGTTGAAGTCGCCGATCTTCATCATGGGAGCTTCGTCATAGATGGTCTTTTGAACGTTCGCCCAGAGCTCGATACGCTTCTTGGGATCGACCTCGGTGTTGAATGCGTCAATTGCTGCCTTGCTCGTCGGCGTGGTCCACCAGCCGGGAGAGCTTGGCGACAGCGTGCCGATCAGCGCTGGTTCCGGCAGGAAGGGACTGTGGCTGATATAGATGTCCCAGAGCGCCTTGTCGGTGCGGCGCTGGGTGAGCGTTGCCCAGTCGACCACCTGAAGATCGACCTGGAAGCCCGCCTGTTTCAGATATTCGGCCGCGACCTGCGCCATTTTGTAATGGAACTCGTACTGGCGGCTGGTCAGGATGCGGATCGGTTCGCCCTTGTAGCCTGCAGCCTTGGCGGCCGCCGCCGCGCCTTCCGGATCGGCGATGTTGTAGTTGCCCTTGACGCCCGCATCCGTGCTCCAGGTATAGGGGGCAGGGTACATGTTGCCGTCAACCGTATAGAAATTCGTGCTGCCGAAGGCGGCCGCCAGCATATCTTCCATGCTGAGCGCCTGACGGATCGCCTTGCGGATCGCGATATTCTTCGTGATGCCGTCGGCGGTATTGAAGACGAAGACCGGATAGCCGAATGGCTTCAGGAGCAGCGGCTGGGTCGCCGATGACGACTTCAGCTTGTCGAAGGATTCGACCGGAAGACTGTCGATGTAGTCGTACTGACCGGAAATGGCCGCCTCGACGCGGGTATTGGCGTCGGGAACCGGTACGAAGCGGATTTCGTCGAGATATTGGTGGCGGGCGCCGCCGTAACCGTTGCTTTCGCCATCGCGCGGCTTGTAGCCGTCAAAACGCACCAGCTGGATATACTGGTCGGGCTTGCGCTCCTTCAGCATGTAGGGACCGGTGCCGATGAAGTCGGTCATCGTATCCGCCTGCTTGCTGGCCGGGATGATGATGGCGGCTGAGTTGTTGAAGGCAAGCAGCGAGGTCAAGGGGGCATAGGGTTGCTTCAGCTTGATGACGACGGTCGCCGGGTCCTGGGCGGTGATCGATTCGATGAAGCCGCCCGCCTGCTTGCCGCGCGAGGCGAGCTTGATCCAGCGGTTGAGCGAGGCGACCACGTCGTTGGACGTCATGACGCTGCCGTCGTGGAACTTGATGCCGGTTCTGAGCTTGATCGTATAGGTTTTGCCGTCGGCGCTGATCTCGGGCAGGCTGTCGGCCAGCAGCGGCGTGACGTTCCAGCCCTTATCGAAGGTGTAGAGCGTTTCGAAGATGTGCTGCGTGACGATGCCGACGAGATCGGCCGTGGAGGTCATTGGATCGAGCGTCGGCGGCTCGCCGATCGTCGCGACGTTGATGACGCCACCTTTTTCCTGGGCCATCAATAGCGAGGGGGTTGCAATCAAGGCAGCTGCTATCAGCAAGCCGGCACTTAGCTTCATCGATATTCTCCCAATTATGTTCCACAATTATGTTATATACAATTTTATAACAGAATACAGGACGCGTGCGGGCTGTCAATGGTGGTGAAAACAAGGGTATCTCAGCTCGAATGCAACCAGGTTCCGTCTTGCCGAAACACTTTGGTCGGAGCAGATTGCTGCGATAGAGGAGATAGTGCATGGCGCTTTACGATGCTTCCGGCTCCAACGTGAACGGTATCGAACCTCGCTGGACGTCCAGTGCAAAGAGCGGAATTGGCACAGCGCTTTCGCCAGCCTGCCGCATCTGGTTCACACTCAGTCACGGCATCCTGAACGAAGTCTATTATCCCCGCGTCGATAGCGCCTGTACCCGCGACATCGGATTGATCGTCACCGGTCCCGATGGTTATTTCTCGGACGAAAAGCGCGATACGGAAAGCGTCGTCACGACGGTCGAGGATGGCGTTCCGGCCTATCGGTTGATCAATACCGCAATCGACGGTCGTTATCGGATCATAAAGCGCATCATCGTCGATCCGATGCGCAGCAGCTTGCTTCAGCAGATATCATTCGAGCCGCTCGAAGGATCGATCCACGATTATCGCCTTTACCTGCTTGCGGCCCCGCATCTGGTGAATGCCGGCTACGGCAATACGGGCTGGGTGGGAGATTATAAGGGCACGCCGATGCTTTTTGCGACCGGCACAGGCGGTGTCTCGCTCGCACTTGCCGTCAGTGGCGGCTGGAGGACGGCATCCGCTGGCTATGTCGGGGTGTCCGACGGATGGCAGCAGTTGCGGAAAGCGGCTCAACTGGACCCGGCCTTCGCGCGTGCAGCCGATGGTAACGTCGCACTGACCGGCGAAATCGATCTGACTGGTGGCAGTGATACGGTCGTCGTATCTCTCGGCTTTGGAAGCCATGCCACAGAAGCCGGCTACAATGCCCTTGCCAGTTTGCAGGCCGGCTATGACGATGCGGAGCGCAGCTATGTCTCCGACTGGCGGGCGTGGCAGGACGGGTTGCTGGCGCTCGACGAACCGAGAGCACCACCGCCGGAGCTCAATCGCTATCGGATATCGACAGCAGTGCTGGCGACGCACCGGCCCCTGTCCTTCGAAGGGCCGGCCGTTGCTTCCCTGTCCATCCCTTGGGGCTTTGCCAAGGGTGACGAGGACCTCGGAGGCTATCATCTGGTCTGGCCGCGCGATCTGGTCGAGACCGCCGGCGGCTTCCTGGCTGCGGGCGCCTCGCAAGACGCGCTGCGCATTCTTGCCTATCTGCGCGTCATCCAGGAAGAGGACGGGCATTGGCCGCAGAATTGCTGGCTGGACGGCGAGCCTTACTGGACCGGGATACAGATGGACGAATGCGCCTTCCCGATCCTGCTGGCAGATGCACTGCGCCGTGAAGGGGTGTTAACGGGCGGACTGCTTTCATCCTACGTGCCGATGGTCGAAAAAGCAGCGCGTTACGTGGTCGTCAACGGTCCGGTCACTGGTGAGGACCGCTGGGAGGAGGATGGCGGTTTTTCCCCCTTCACCTTGGCGGTTGAGATCGCTGCGCTGCTGGCGGCGGCCGATATTCTCGAAATCGCCGGTCAGACGCACAATGCGGACTACTTGCGCCAGACGGCGGATGCGTGGAACGACCAGATCGAGCGCTGGACCTATGTCAGCAGCGATGCGGAGAGCTCCGCTCTCGGGGTCAGGGGCTACTATGTCCGTATTGCGCCGCCGGAAATAGCCGACGGAACCTCGCCGGCCGAGGGTTTCGTGCCGATCAAGAACAGGCCGCCAGCCGAATCCTTTTTGCCGACCGCTCGCGTCGTCAGTCCCGATGCTTTGGCGCTGGTGCGGTTCGGATTGCGTGCCGCCGACGATCCCCGCATTCTCGACACCGTGAGGGTTATCGACGCACAGCTCAAATGCGACCTGCCGCAGGGCCGGCTATGGTATCGTTACACCGGTGACGGCTATGGCGAGCATGAAGATGGTGGGCCATTCGACGGCACCGGCATCGGGCGCCCGTGGCCGCTGCTCGCAGGTGAACGAGCCCATTACGAGCTTGCAGCCGGCCGGCCTGAAATGGCTCTGGAATTGCTCAAAACACTCGAACAGTCCGCAGGCCACGGTGGATTGTTGCCCGAGCAGGTATGGGACCAGCCCGATGTTCCTGAACTGGGCCTTGTCCTGGGCAAACCTTCCGGCAGCGCCATGCCGCTCGTCTGGGCTCACGCCGAGCATATCAAGCTCCTGCGCTCGCTGAGAGACGAAGCCGTTTTCGACATGCCGCCGCAGGGTATCGAACGCTATGTGAAAAACAACGTTGCGGCACCGTTCGTGCTATGGCGTTTCAACAACAAGCTGTCGCAGCTTGCCGTCGGCAAGCGCCTGCGGGTCGAGGTCATGGCGCCGGCGGTCGTGCACTGGAGTTTTGACGGCTGGGCGAGTGTCAACGATACCGAAACGCGCCAGAATGGCTTCGGCATCAATGTTGCGGAGCTTGCAAGCGAACGCCTGCCCAAAGGCGCGGTGATTGCCTTCACCTTCTACTGGCCTGACACCGACCATTGGGAGGGAGAGAATTTCTCCGTCTCGGTCGTTGAAATGCCATAGCATGCATGGTGCCGGTCATGGATAGAAAGTGTGGGCGAAGATGAGCCAGATAACAGAGAGCCGCAAAGCAAACGCAAAATCGAAGAAAATCGCGGCTCCGGCTGCGACAGAAGAACTGGTCGTCTTGGCGATCGATCTCGGCGGTTCGCATGTAAAGATGCGTCTCAGCTCCGGCGGTGAGCGCCGAGCGGCCGTCTCCGGTCCAACAATGTCGGCAAAACAGATGGTTCAGACCGTCAAGGAGCTGACGAGCGATTGGCAATACGACGTTATCGGCATGGGATATCCAGGCCCGGTGTTGAACAACAAGCCGGCTGCGGAGCCACACAATCTCGGACCTGGCTGGCAGGATTTCGATTTTTCTTCCGCTTTCGGAAAGCCGGTCAAGCTTGTCAATGATGCCGTGATGCAGGCAATCGGCAACTACAAGAACGGCAACATGCTGTTTCTCGGCCTCGGCACGGGATTGGGTTCGGCGATGATCGCCAATCACGTCTGCCTGCCCATGGAACTCGCCCACCTGCCCTACAAGAAGCGTGACACTTTCGAAGATTTTATCGGCGAACGCGGCCTTGAAAAATACGGCAAGAAAAAATGGCGCCAGTCGGTCGAGGAGATCGTGGAAAGGTTGCGGGCGGCGTTGTTGCCACACGAAATCGTCATCGGTGGCGGCAACGCTGAAAAGCTCAAGGAGCTGCCAGCCGGTTGCCGTGTCGGCGAGAACGAAAACGCCTTCCTTGGGGGATTTCGTCTCTGGAAGGATGCAACGCTGAGCTTCTAGGCTACGCAGGCGTTGTCGAACGTACTCGCAAAGGACCAGACACAAGCCGGTCGATCTTTCCTGACAGGAGGCTGGCTCAAGGTCCGTATTTCAGCGACATTTTCTCCCGATGGACGATGTCGGCAAACAGCCGCAGCGCGCCACTTGGCTGTTCATCGCGTTGCGCAAGATAAAGTGGCGCTATGAGGTTGGCGCGAGGGTCAAGTCTGAGATAGGCGATGCCGTTCGTCTCCAGCCGGGCGATCGATCCTGGAATGATGGAGATTCCGAGCCCGGCGGCGACAAGGCTGAGCGTCGACAGCAACCGGGGAGCCTCATGCCGTATTTTCGGGCTGAAACCCGCGGCAAGGCACGCCGCTATGATGCCGTCATATAGTCCCGGCCCCGACGGTCGCCGGTAAAGGATGAAGGGCTCGTTTGCGAGTTCCGACAATTGAACGGGGTTCTCGCCCCTCGTCGTGGCAAGCGGATGACGATCGGGAAGAGCCACCAGCATCTCTTCGTCGAGAATTCGAGAAATTATCAGCCCGCTCGATTGTGCGACGGGAGAGCGCACGAATGCGACATCGAGAAGGCCGGAATGCATCATGGTAATGAGATCGGGCGTACTGGCTTCCTCAAGCTTGAGCACGACATTGGGCGATGTCTCGCCGAGCGAACGGACGGCCGAGGTGACGAGGGGATGAAACGCGGCCGAACTGGTAAAGCCGATGGCGAGGCTTCCCTCCTCTCCACGCGCGTTGCGTCTTGTTGCCTCTATTGCAAGATCGACGTCATGCAGGATGGTCCTTGCTCTCTCCACGAAGGTCTGCCCAGCATCCGTCAGTGCGACGCCTCTCGGCAAACGCTTGAAGAGCGGGGCACCGACGATCGCTTCCAGCTTGGCGATCTGCTGGCTGAGTGGCGGCTGCTGGATGCCGAGCCTTTCCGCGGCACGGGTCATATGCCCCTCATCGGCAACGGTTACGGCATAGCGAAGATGTCGAAGCTCGATCATGGCATATCTCAAATATATGGATACTAATAAATCCATATATTGGACGCATGGTCGATGAAAGCCTATTTTGCCGCCTTGTTCGACATAAAGCACATAGGCCAAGATATGGATGCCATTTCCCCTCACAGCACCGTTCAACGCGAAGAGCCAACCGTCGCCGAACTCTTCTTCGGCTTTTTCAAGCTCGGCCTCATCGGCTTTGGTGGTGTCTTGCCGCTTGCACGCCGCATGGTGGTGGAGGATCGCAAGTGGCTGACCGGGGAGGAATTCACCGAGCTGCTCGGGCTCTGTCAGTTCCTGCCTGGCGGCAACATCATCAATATGTCGGTTGCGATCGGCTCGAAATTTCAAGGTGTGGCAGGCGCTTTTTCGGCCCTTTTCGGCCTGATCGTCGCGCCGACGGCAATCGTCATCGGTCTCGGCGTCATTTACGATCAGTTCAACAGCGATCCGCGCATCCAGCACATGTTTGCCGGCCTTGCCGCGGCAGCTGCCGGTCTGCTGATCTCGATGGCCGTCAAGATCGTCCTGCCGTTGCGCCGCAGGCCCGTCGCCCTGGTCATTGCCGCCGTTTGTTTTGCTGCCATCGCCATCGCCGGATTGCCCTTGCTGCCGACCATGCTGGTTCTGGCGCCTCTCAGCATGATCGCCACCTGGAAGCTTGAATCATGACCACGACCCTGCTCGCTCTCGCAATCATTTTCACGCAGCTTTCATTGCTGGCCTTCGGCGGCGGCAATTCCATCCTCCCTGAAATGCACCGGCAGGTCGTCGACGTGCAGCATTGGATGACGGCGCAGCAATTCGGTGCGCTGTTCGCATTGGCGCAGGCGGCTCCCGGTCCAAACCTGATGGTCGTGCCCCTGGTCGGTTGGCATGTTGCCGGATGGGCGGGCGTCTTGGTGACATCGGCGGCAAAATTCGGGCCTTCTTCGGTTCTGACCTATCTGGTGCTCCATCTCTGGAATCGCTTCAAGTACAGGCCGTGGCGAAGGATCGTACAGGCAGGCCTGGTGCCGATGACCGCGGGGCTTGTCACCGCCAGCGCGGCTGTCATTACCGAGGCGTCAACTCAGGGCTGGATTCTGGCGGCCATAGCGGCAGCTGGCGCGCTTGTTCTCTCGACAACGCGCGTTCATCCGCTCATCGTTCTGGGCATTGGCGCGTTGATCGGGCTGAGCGGCGTTGGCCAGGTGTGATCAGGAAATCGCTGGCGCCAAGTTTGGGAGCAAATGCCCGCACTGACCATCGACTCATTTTCGAAAATGGCGCGCTGCGGCCATTCAAGCGGCTGGCGGCGAAGCAAGTTCCCCCGTCAAGCTGCGCCCGTCGGTTGCTCCATGCTTTGCAAATACGTCTGCCGCTTGAAATAACCCCTTCTTTGGAGGCTTGGTCTCAAATCAGGGCTGTTGATATCGGCGATAATCGCAGCGCTCGTACTTTTAGAAACCAAAATGCAAACAATCCATGTAATCATTCCATTGGGAAAGATTCTCAGCGATAAAGCTGGTGACGCTCTTTTTGATCAGCTGGTGAGGGCCTCCAGTGTCTTGCGATGGAAATGCAATACTCGATCCACAGGCAATCGGCTCCCGGGAGTTCATGCATTTGCGGGAATTGTTCGATCGATCGTTCAAGGCCGCTCGCATCGGGGTATGGGAATGCAGCCTCCCCGACCAGACTCTTAGTTGGACGGATATGGTCTATGAGCTTTTTGATCTTGCGCCGCAAACGCCGCTGACGAGGGAAGAAATCCTTAAACTTTATACGCCGGAGACCCGAATACGTCTCGATGAGGTGCGTGAGAAAGCAATCCGCACCGGCGAGGGCTTCAGTCTGGATGCGCAGATCATTACCGCAAGGGGCAATCGTCGATGGATCAGGATAACCGCCTGCGTCGAGTTCGCGAATGGAGCCGCGACTAGAATTTTCGGGATGAAACAGGATGTTACCGCCGAGAAGACGATGGTCGAGCAGCTTCGTCAATTGGCCGAGTATGACATGCTCACCGGACTGACATCCCGCACCAGATTTGAAACGTTCTTCAACGAAATATGTGCGGCCGAGGGCCGAACCGGCAGAGCGCTCCTGCTGGTAGATCTCGACGGCTTCAAATCCGTGAACGATACTCTCGGGCATCAGGCCGGGGATGATTGCCTCAAAGCGGCAGGGCGCAGACTTTCGCGCGCAGTCCCCAAGGCCAATATGGTGGCGCGAATTGGCGGCGACGAGTTTGCCGTTATCCACGAATGCCTGTCGACCGAGCATCTTGCAAAAATCGCCGATCGTGTCGTCAAGGGATTGAACTGGACCGTCTCCACGCCGGCGAAGACCATTCGCATCGCAACCTCCGTCGGCGCGGCGATAATCGTGCCCGGCCATTCGTCCAAGGACATATTCGCGAAGGCGGATCGTGGTTTGTACGAAGCGAAGTCGTCGGGGAAGAATGGCTTCCGGATCGCGCCGCCGACATGGTCTGCATACAAGGCAGCCCTTTAGATCGAGTCCGCCAGTCGCTCACCAGTCACAAGGATCGAATAGCGAATTGCCGGTGAGCAATGGGGAAAAATATTTCTCCATAGAGTATATAGACATTATGCAATTACTTTTCGAATTGCATTGCCGCCCCTAGCTTGATCGTCGGTTCAATTCGTCCGGAGCTGGCATGACAAGGCATATTCGATTCAACGCGTTCGACATGAACTGCGTCGCGCATCAGTCCCCCGGTTTGTGGAGGCATCCGCGCGATAAATCATGGAAATACAAGGATCTGGACTATTGGCAGGATCTGGCGCGGACGCTGGAACGCGGTATTTTCGACGGCATATTCATCGCCGACGTCATCGGCTATTACGATGTCTACAAGGGCTCGAACTACCATGCGATAGAGCAGGCCGCGCAGATACCGGTCAACGACCCGATCCAGCTGGCGGCGCCGATCGCGCTTGCGACCGAACATCTCGGTATCGGAATAACCGCCTCCACCTCGTTTGAGCATCCCTATACCTTTGCTCGACGGCTTGCGACCGCCGACCACCACACCAAGGGTCGCATCGGCTGGAATATCGTGACCTCCTATCTCGAGAGCGGCGCCAAGAACATCAGTCAGGGTGGCTTGAAGACCCATGACAACCGTTATGAGATCGCTGCCGAATATGTGGAGGTTCTCTACAAGCTCTTCGAAGGAAGCTGGGAAGAGGGCGCCGTGCTGCGCGATGCCAAGCGCGGCATTTTCACCGATCCTACCAAGGTTCACGAGATCGGTCACAAGGGCAAGTATTTCGAGGTTCCCGGCTATCATCTCTGCGAACCGTCGCCCCAGCGCACACCCGTGCTCTATCAGGCAGGTGCATCGGGGCCTGGCAAGGCCTTTGCTGCCAGCCATGCTGAATGCGTCTTCGTGGCGGCTCCGACCAAGAGCCTGCTGCGCGCCTATGTCGCCGATATCAGGCAAAGGGCTGCGGCTGCCGGCCGCGACCCACGAAAGGTGCTGATCTATAATCTCACGACGCTGATCATCGCGGAAACCGACGCAAAGGCGCAACAGCTCTTCGAGGAGTATCAGAGCTACGCCTCCTATGACGGCTCGCTTGTCTTCATGTCGGGCTGGAGCGGCATCGACTTTGGCCAATATGCGCCCACTGACGAATTGAAGAAGGTCGAGACCAATGCCATCGTCTCGATGATCGAGCATTTTGGCGGCAAGGATCGGGCTTGGACGGTCGAGGAACTCGCCAAATGGGGCGGGATCGGCGGAACCGGTCCGGTATTTGTCGGATCGCCCTCGACTATCGCCGATATCCTGCAGGAATGGGTCGAAGAGACCGATCTCGACGGTTTCAACCTCGCTTATGCGGTAACGCCGGACAGTTTTGAGGCGGCGGTCGATCTGCTCGTTCCGGAACTGCAAAAGCGTGGGGTGTATCCGACTGCCTATCGTCCAGGCACCCTGCGCGAAAAGCTCTTCGGCGAGGGACCTTACCTGCCGGCAACCCATCCTGCCAATGGCTATCGCGACATCGAGGCCGTCAAACGCCGGGATACCGAACTTGCCGCGCCGCTGCGCAAGTCGGCTGGCGTCTAGACTTTGCCATATCACCGAGTCGATTGAAGTATGCGCATATTCGGCCTGCTTTTGACGATGCTCTCAGGGCTGACGGCCCGGATTGATCCGGGAGATATTCCGCGCGGTCGGCTATTTAAGGTAGCAGCACATTAACGCTCTGTTCACCTTAAGATTACTAAGGTTTCCTGATGAAAAGGAAGGAAGCCCAATGAAAAAGATTTTTGCTCTCGCCATGGCTGCGGTAACGCTGGCAGCGCCCTTTGCCAACGCGCAGGAATGGCCCCGTCATCATCGTGATCGTCCCGACGAAGTTCATCGCAAGATGCCGCCGCGGGGACCGGGACGCCCGGGATGGGGACCATATCGGGGTAAGGACCGTTCGGGTTACTATCACGGCTACAGGGGTTACCACGATCGCCGCCCGGGCTATCGCCGTCACAGCGATGGTCTTTGGTATCCTGCCGCAGCCTTTGCACTCGGCGCGATTATCGGCGGCGCTTTGAACAACTAGAGCTCTTCCGCTTTTCGGGGAATTGCTCTTAAGCTTTCGATGCTCATTGAAGCGGTTTGGGGGAATGCGATCCGTCATTTCCCCAAACGCGCAAGCGGATCGAGGTTTACCGCTAGCCAGAACAACGGGCCAATTTTCACGTCTCTTCGGCTGCGGAACATTGGCCGGCATCTGCTGCCCGCAAATGCCAGACTTTCTTCAGGCGAAAGAGCCTCGCGATTGTCGCTAAACGATAGTCTCACCCAGAAATGGAGGAGTTGTCCGTTGGACAGTCATGGTCATTCCGGCCGCTAGAAAAAGCCGCTTTTAAAATCGCCCCATCTCGCGGCCGACCTTCGCCAAAAACTCCTTGCGGGAAGTCTCTGTCGAGCGGTTCATGTCGTAATGGGCGAGGAAGACGACCGGGGCGAAGGGCTTGATCTGGGCGCGCAGCACGCGCTTGACGATCTTTTTCGGAGGGTTGCCGGCGACGAAGGCGCGGAATGGGTCCGCGCCGTAGGTCAAGACCGCACCGAGCTTGCGGATATGCTGCAGTTTCGAGCGTACCTTGCCGTTGACGAGCTCGAAGGAAACGCCCGGAAGCCAGACCCGGTCGAAATAGCCTTTGAGGATCGCCGGAAAGCCGAAGTTCCATACCGGGGTCACAATGACGAGGGCTTCGGTGCGCTCCAGCCGTTCCACGTAAGATTTCAGCGCATCGGTATTTTCGGGATAGTCATGGTAGATCAACCGGTCATGACGTGACAGGACAGGGTCAAAGCCCTCTGCGTAGAGGTTGCAGTCGTCGACCTCGTGTCCCGCACGTTTCAGGCTATCGAGGGTTTGCCGGTGCAGCGCGCCGCCAAAACTTTCCTCGACCGGGTGGGAATGAAGGACCAAGACCTTCATGAAGCCTCCATCAGGTCGGCGAGGCCGGGGAAGAGGTAGTTCTTGCCCGATTTGAAGTCGAAATTCGGATCGTCCCAGGCGATCATCTTGCCGGGATTGAGCAGCCCCTTCGGATCGGTTTCCTTCTTGAAGGCAAGCTGGACGGCATCCGTCTGCTTCATGCCGCCTTCTTCGAGCGTATAGCGGTGCGGATTGAAGATCGGGCAGCCATGGTCCTGGTGAATCCTAATGATCTCCTCGAGGCGCGCTTCCGACGTGTAGCGCACCAGCGGCAGGCCGGCGCACTGGATCTGGCCGTCGAAGCGGATGAATTCGAGATGACCGGGCACTTCGTCGCCGAAGATTTCCACCATCTTCCGGACCTTGGCGACGTGGTCAGGGCCTGGATACTGCACCTGCAGATAGGTGATCGAGGGATCGACCTTGATGGCGCGCAGCGTCGTGTGGTTCCAGGCGAGCTCATAGGCATGTGGAATGCCCTTCATGCTCTCCACCTTGTCGGAGCGGAAGGTGATCTCGCCCTTCTGCTGACGCGTAAAGGCAACGAAGGGGTCCATCGCATGCGGTGCGATCATCAGAGCCACGATCGATTGCCCCTCACGGATATAGGGCTTGTGGCGGGCAAAATACTCGTACGGGATGGGCGCGGCGATCGGGGCAATTTCCTTGACCAGAATGCCGTTGCACTTGGCGAGCGCGTCCGAAAAGCGCACGGCATCCATGAAATCGTCATAGCCGACGAGCACGTCGACCCAATCATAGGCTGGCGCCAGCGGCATTTCGATCTCGGTGATGATGCCGTTCGTGCCGTAGGCGTGGCTGACCTTGGTCAGGTCCCAACCGGTCAGATCGAGGGTGCGAGGTTCGGCCTCCATCGTCACGACGCGCAGCCGCAGAATATTGCCGAGATCGCGCAGGCCGCCCCAGGTAATCGAGCCGACGCCGCCGGAACCGCCGGCGATGAAGCCGCCGATAGTCGCCGTCTGGGCCGTCGAGGGATGGAAGCGCAATTCCTGGCCCGAATGCGCCTTGGTCTGGCGGTCGAGTTCGGCAATGACGATGCCGGGCTCGCAGATGACGCGGCCGGGATGGATCTCCTTGATCCTGTTCATGGCGGCGAGGTTGAGCACGATGCCGCCGGAAAGCGGCATGGCCTGGCCGTAATTGCCGGTGCCGGCGCCGCGTGGCGTGACGGGTACGTCATGCGCGTAGGCGACCTTTAAAGTGCGGATCACCTCCTCCTCGGTCTTCGGGGTGACCACGAGATCGGCCGTGACATTGTCGAGCTGGGCTTTCAGGATCGGCGAATACCAATAGAAGTCACGACTCTTCTGGCGCACGAGCGCCGGATTGTCTTCGACGGCGATGCCTTCGAGTTCTTTCTTGATGCGCTGATAATCCGGCATGTCAGGCTCCAATGACGCTGTCGAGTTCACGATAGTCCGGCAGGCTGCGGTCGATCACCTTGCCCTTGCGAAGGACGACGCGGTCAGACTGTGGACGGGAAAGGAATTCGCTCCAGCGCCGGGCGCTGAAAAGCACGAGATCGGCCGGGCTGCCGACGGCGATCCGCCCGATATCCGGGCGGCCAAGTATCTCTGCGGGCGAGGTTGTGATGACCCTTGCCGCCGTATCCAGCGGATGGTCGAGATGGAGGACGCGCACGGCCTCGCGGAACACCTCGACCGGATCGAGGTCGCCATAGGCATAGAAGGGGTCGCGGGTATTGTCGGAGGCAACGGCTGTTGGCACGCCGGCGGCGGCAAGCTCGTGCAGAAGGGTGACGCCACGCCAGCGCGGCGTGCGGCCGGCATGGCGGTCCTGCAGATACATGTTGCACATCGGCAGCGAGACGATGGAAATGCCGGCCTTGGCGACGAGATCGATGGTCGCGCGGGCGACATCCTCGTCCTGCCGGGCAAGCGAGCAGCAATGGCCGGCCGTCACCTTGCCCGTGAAGCCATTGCGAAGCACGGCTTCGGCAAGCGCCTTCAGCGTCAAGACCTGCTTGTCTTCCGTCTCGTCCACATGCAGGTCGATGTCGAGGCCGTTATCGGCGGCGGCGCGCAGAAGCTTGTCTAGCTGCGCGTCAAGTTCCGGGGTCATCTGCGTGACACCGCCCATCAAGCCGCCGGCCTCGCGCGCAACACGGAGCAGATCGGTGAAGAAGGCGTCATCCACCATGGCATCGAGCGGAAACAGGGCGACGGCCTGCAGCGCGATCTTGTCTTTCCAGGCCTCGCGGACCGAGCTGAAGACCTCGAAGGAGATGCGGTGCTGCGGTGCCAATGAATCCAGGTGAGTGCGGATCAGGCCGGTGCCATGGGCATAGGCCGAGCGCAGCGAAAATTCCATGCGCCTGCGCACATCGTCGGCCGACCAATTGGCCTCGCGGTCGGCACGCACGGCATCGAGCGCACCCATGAAGCTGCCATCGGGGTTGGAGCGCCGCTCCCATATGTGTCCCTTGTCCAGATGGGTGTGCATGTCAGCAAAAGTCGGCCAGACCATGCCGTCGCGCACGTCGACCTTGGCATATTCGGCTGGCGCAGTGCCGGGCGCGCGGATATCGCTGACGAGACCGTCGGTGACGACGATGTCGGCCTTGACGAGGCCCTCGCTGGCTGGTGCCTTGAAGCCTAAGAGCGTCACGGCGGGAATGGTGGCATTGCTCAGCACGAAGCGGGCGGCATTCGGCGGCGACATGAAGGCGTGTGACATCAGTTCTCCCGCTTGAGGCTGCTCTCATGCCAGCGATGCAGGCTCAGCCATGAGATGAAAGAGGTAAAGGCGAAAATGGCGACGCCGAGTGCCGAGAGCAGAAGCAGGGCTGCGAAGAGCCGCGGCATGTTCTGACGGTATTGTGCTTCCAAAAGGCGGAACGCCAGGCCTGAATTCGGGCCGCCGGAGCCGGCTGCGAATTCGGCAACGACCGATGCGATCAGTGACAGACCACCGCCGATTCTCAAGCCCGTCATGAAATAGGGCTGGGCGGCCGGCAGCTTCAGATGCAGCAGCGCCTGCCAGCGCGAGGCGCCGTAGAGATCGAACAGATTGAGGAGATTGTGATCGACGCTCTTCAAGCCCTGAACCATGTTTGAGAGGATCGGAAAGAAGGCGACGAGGAAGCCGCAAATTAAGAGCGCCGCTTCGCGTGTCGGTGCGTATATCAGGATCAGCGGCGCGATCGCGACGATCGGCGTTACCTGAAGGATGACGGCCAGCGGATAGAAGGCAAGCTCGATCCAGCGGGACTGCACGAGGAAGATCGCAAAGCCGACGCCACCAATCAGCGCCAGGACCAAGGATATGAAGGTGATCTCCGTGGTCACCCATAGAGCGGGCCACAAGATGCCCCAGTCGGAAACGAGTGCCTTGGCGACGGCAATCGGGCTCGGCAGGATATATTGCGGAACACCGGTGCCGACGACCAGAAGCTGCCAGAGAACAAGAAGAACAAGGACGGTCAGAATCGGCACGAAGATGCCGAGGACGCGTTCGAAACTGCGCTGCCTCGCAGCTGCGGCAGCGGGCATATCGGCCGTTTCAATGGACAGAGTGGCGGGCAGGCTGGTGCTATCGCTCATCAATGGACCTCCGGCCAGCCGATGGCCTCGATCAGGGAACGGGATACTTTTTCACACACCTGCCGATACTCTTCGGACGAACGGTAAAGAGGATCGCGCTCGCCACTGGTTTCCAATGGAAAGTCGGTATGGACGCGGCCCGGCCGCGCCTTCATGACGACGATACGATTGGAGAGGTAGGCGGATTCATAGACGGAATGCGTGACGAAGATGACGGTGATCCCCGTTGTCTGCCAGAGACGAAGCACGTCATCATTGAGCTTCTGGCGTGTGATTTCGTCGAGTGCTGCGAAAGGCTCGTCCATCAAAAGCAGTTTCGGCTTCGTCACCAGCGCGCGGGCGATCGAAACCCGCATCTTCATGCCGCCGGACAATTCGCGCGGATAGGCGTCGGCAAAGTCCTGAAGTCCGACCGTGGCCAGTGTTTCCATGATCTGTTCGTGCGCGGCCGCCTGCGACACGCCCCGTAGTTTCAACGGCAGATGAACATTGCCGAAAACCGTCTTCCAGGGAAGCAATGTCGGCTCCTGGAAGACGAAGCTGATATCGCCCTCCGGCAGGCCCTTTGCGTTGATGCGCGAACTCGGCCAGTCGATCCTGCCGCTCGAGGCGCCGCCAAGACCTGCGATGATGCGTAACGCCGTCGACTTGCCGCAGCCGGAAGGGCCGAGCAGGCTGATGAACTCGCCGCTTTCAACATTGAGCGACATGCCCGATAGCGCCAGCGTGCCGTTGGAGAAGATTTTGGAGACCTGCTCCATGACGACAAGCGGTCGCTTGCGCTTTTCCGTTCGATCCGTTGCAATGGTTTCCGATAGTGTCATCGTTCGGCTCTTTGTTGATCCACCCTCCCCTTGAGGGGGAGGGTCGGAGCGAAGCTCCGGGGTGGGGTGATCCTCCTAATCTTCAAATGTCACCCCCACCCGCCGCGTTGCGGCGACCTCCCCCTCAAGGGGGAGGTGCTAGGGCTCACTTCTTCAGCGCCATCCCAAAACCCTTGCAGACAAACTGCGTGTCGAAGGCCTTCTTGTAGTCGATGTCGGCGTCGAAGAGCTTGATCTGCACCATCTCGTCGAAGAACTTCTTGTAGTGCGCCTCGGTGATGCAGCCGATGCCCTTGTCGAGGGCATCGCCGGATTCCACGATGCCATATTCCTTCATCTTGGCGATGGAATAAGCGATCTGGCCATCCGTCATATCGGGATTGTCCTTCTTGATCAGCTCGTTGGCCGCCTTGTTGTCGCCGTAGAGATAATTGTACCAGCCCTCGATCGAGGCATTGACGAAGCGTTGCACGAGATCGGGGTTCTTGTCGACCAGTGCTTTCTGCGCGGTGATCATCGTCGAATAGGGTGAATAGCCGGCGTCGGCAATCAGGAAGACTTTCGGCTTCCAGCCGGCTTGCTTCTCGATCTCATAGGGCTCGGAGGTTACGTAACCCTGCTGTGCGGACTGCTTGTCGGCGAGGAAGGGAGCGGGGCTGAAATTGTATGGCTTGAACTGTTCGTCCTTGAAGCCCGGGAAGTTTGCCTTCATCCACTCGAAATAGGTGATGTAGCCATCCTTGCTCAGAAAGAGCGTCGGCAGCTTGGCAAGATCCTCGAATTTTTCCACGCCGGCATCCGGATGGGCAATCAGCACCTGCGGATCTTTTTGGAAGATCGCCGCGACATCGACGATCGGAATGCCCTGCTTGACCGCGTCGATCTCCTGCTGCGGTCCGCCCATGTAGAAATCCAGCTTGCCGGAAATCAGCAAGGCCGAATTGGCGGCGTTGGGGCCACCCTGGACGATGGTGACATCGAGGCCGTATTTTTTGTAAGTGCCGTCGGCGATGGCCTGGTAGAAGCCGCCGTGCTCGGCCTGCGCAAGCCAGTTGGTGCCATAAGTGACTTTGTCGAGCGCATTTGCGGGCTCGGCCGCCATGATTGCGGCGGCGAGCCCGATGGCGGCGAGGAATGTTTTTGTCTTCAAGGCTTTATACATGGCTGACTGTTCCCTTTATCTGCCATGGGACGTCGTTGTTGGCGCCCATTTCCTGCATTTGAGCGGTTGCCTTGCTCTTTGAAAAGCATCAAAATTCGTGCGCATTGATGCCTTTTCGGCATCTGTTCCCGGGTCTGTGCCTAAATTGTGCGGCCTGGGCAAAAATTAAGCAATGGGAACTCGCATGCTGCACTCAAGACGGCTTCTCTATATCAATGAAATCGCCCGCTGCGGCTCGATCCGCAAGGCGGCGGCACGGCTGAACGTGGCCTCATCGGCGATCAACCGCCAGATCCTGGCGCTAGAGGAGGAAATGGGCGCCCCGCTCTTCGAACGCCTGCCGCGCGGCCTGCGGCTGACGGCGGCCGGCGAGCTCTGTATCGAGCACATCCGCGAGGTATTGAAGAATTACGAGCGGCTGGAGGGTCGCATCCGCAGTCTCAAGATGCAGCAGGCCGGCAAGGTCAGGATGGTCGCGACCGTCGGTCTTACGGGCGGTCCCTTGCCTGAGATCATCGCGCGCTTTCTCTCCGAACATCCAAGGGTCTTCATCCAGCTGCGCAACGATGCCGGCTCGACAACGATTGCGCCGGTGGTTTCGGGCGAGGTCGACATCGGGCTTGGCTTCAACATCCCGGCGACACCCGGCATCCGCTCGCTGGGCAATTTCGACATACCGATCGGCGTCGTGCTGCCGCCCGGTCACCCCTTGATCGGGCCGGGGCCGATCAACCTTGCCGACGTCGTCGAGGAGAGGCTGCTCCTGGCGCAGCCCGGCACCAGCCTTAGAGACGTCATCAACCTGACCCTCGCCCGTCTTGCCGTCCAGGTCGAGCCGGTTCTGGAGAGCAATGCTTCGGAGATGCTGAAGCAGATGGTCAAATGCGGGGCGGGGCTGACGCTGCTCAATCCGCTTGATGTCATCACCGAATGTCGGCGCGGCGAGCTGGTATTCCGGCCGATCGCCGAGCCACACTCACGGCCTCAGCCGATGAAGCTCTTCGCTCGCACGCGAGCACCGCTCGATGCCGCCACCAGCCTCTTCGTCGAATATTTGCTCGCGGAGTTGGCCGGGATCGTCGAGGAGCTGCAAGCGAAGGGGCATATCATCCCGCCCTCCGAGCGACGACGCGCGGACGCCTATTTCGAATAGAGGTTGGCAAGCGGATAGTCGCGCAGGTCGCGCAGCATCTCGATGAAGCCGGCGACCTCATGACGGCAGATCAGCGCGCCTTTTTCCGCCGTGCCGTTGGCGGCATTGCCGACGACGCCGTTCGGATTGAGGTCGTGCGCGATCCAGGCGAGCGAATGCGGCGGCAAAGGCTGCAGATATTTCGAATGTTCCTTCATCCACTCGGCCTTGGAGGCGAAATTCTGAGCCTTGTCCATCCGCACGAGCTCGGGCCGGAAATGGAGCATGAGCGAGGTTTCGACATCGCCGCCATGGATGCCGAAGCGCTGCTCATGGTCGTCGATCATGCCCTCAGGCGTGCCGAAGCGGGTCCATTGCGTGGCGACCACGGCCATTTGGTAGCGTACGCGTAGCTCGCGCGCGACGATGCCCATGATATCGAGGTTTCCGCCATGGGAGTTGACGATGACCATCTTGCGGATGCCGGCCTCGGCCACCTTGGCGCCGATGGCGGTCCAAACCGGGATCAGCAACTCTGCGCTCAGCGACAGCGTGCCGGGGCCGTAGACGTGTTCGTTGGCCTTGCCGATCTCCTGCAGCGGCAGGACGAGGAAATCGAGATCGTCCGGGCGCTGCACCTTCAGCTCAGTCAGCATGCCCTCAGCGATCGCGACATCCGTTGCGATCGGCAGATGTGGACCATGCTGTTCCGTCGAGGCGATCGGCAGGATCGCGATGGTGGTATCGGGCGAGAGACCGGCGAAATCATAGGTGTTGAGTTCATTCCAGTAAAAGGGCTTCGCCATTGCCATGTCCTCTCGTCAGCGTCTTGTCCTTAAACGGATACGGCAAGGATGATGACGGTGGAAAGCATCAATTTGCGGCCGTGCCGCTGCCTTTTTGCGTACGCGCAGGGCGGAGTCGTCAAACTGGCTCTTTGTCGCTCCGACGGTCGTCGGGCTTCGGTTTTATCGCTAGGGCCTGTGCAGGACGTGGGCCGCCTTCACCGCGGCAGATGCCCGGTTCTCGACGCCGAGCTTCACATAGATCTGTTCCAGATGCTTGTTCACCGTGCGGGCCGAAAGCCCGAGGATCTCGCCGATGTCGCGGTTCGACTTGCCCTTGGCGAGCCACAGCAGCACCTCGGACTCGCGCTGCGTCAGCGCAAAGCTCTGACGCAAGGTTTCATCGTCGGCGTTCTGATTGCTGGCCGTCAGGCGGAAGAGGTATTCGTCGGCCCCGATCGCGCCGAGGAAGGTGAACTGTAGGGCGGCCTGACGGCCATTGCTGATCGAAAGAAGATCGTCGCGTGCCGGGCCGAGCCGCTCGCGTTCGAGCATGAAGGCAGCAATATGTTTGGATGCCAGCTCCAGACCGTCGTCGCTGCCGGTAGCGGCGTTGATCAGGCGCGTTGCCTGCGGGGTCGACCAGTGGATGGCGCCATTACCCTTGACCGCCAGCAAGTGGCGTCCGGCGGCGTCGAGCGCCACTCTGGCGCTCTGGGCGGAGCGGGCATTGCGCAGATGCACGCGGATGCGGGCGCGCAGTTCGTCGACATTGATCGGCTTGGTCAGATAATCGACGCCGCCTGATTCCAGCGCATGCACCACATGCTCCGTCTCGGTGAGCCCGGTCATGAAGACGACGGGAATCTGGGCAATGCCCGCATTGGCCTTCAGCCGGCGGCAGGTCTCGAAACCATCCATGACAGGCATGACGGCATCGAGCAGGATGAGATCGGGCGTGATGCGTTCGACGATGTTGAGCGCCGCTAGTCCCGACGTGGCGATCAGTACGGAGAAGCCGGACTGCTCGAGCGCATCCGTCAGGAAGCCGAGCGCTTCGGGTGAATCGTCCACCAGCAAGACTATGTCGCGGGGATGGGTGGGCTCAGCCAATCTGTTCTACCTTTTCAGTGTCGAAGCTGCGCAGCACATTCAGGAATCCGTCGAGATCGAAAGCCTGGACATGAGCGCGCAAGGCGTCGGTGAAGGGCTTGTTCTCGTCGAGCCTGGCGAGATCCGCAAGCTTTGCCTCGATGCCCCTGACATAGCCGATCTCGCCAAGCCGTAGCAATTCGCGGACATGTTCGATGCCAGGGCTCTTCAGGGTTGGCGTCGGCTTCGGTGCGGCCGGGGCGGAGGCATCGGTATAGATCCATTTCAGCCCGAGATGCAGCGCAAGCTTGTCGCGGAGCTGGCGGATGTCGACCGGTTTGGAGATAGCGTCGTTGTGGCTATCGTCGCTGTCGGTCGCGGCGGCGGCATCGCCGATATTGGCCGACAGCATCAGGATCGGCGCCGCCTGGCCGTTTTCCCTGAGACGCGAAACGAGCTGCCAGCCGTTCATGCCCGGCATGGAGATATCGACCAGGAACAGATCCGGTTTTATGCCTTCGATCAGCGTCAGGCAGTCGGGGCCGCCGGCGGCGGTCAGCACGATGAAATCGAGCGGCGACAGGATCTCGCGCATCAGCTCGCGATGATCCTCATTGTCGTCGACGACGACGATGGTACGCCGCGGCCCCTCGTAGCCGACGATACGCTGTTCCTGTGCAGGTGGTTTCATCGGCCGGATCACGGCAGATAACATCAGGCGCACCTTGAAGGTCGAGCCTACATCCTTCTCGCTCGTAACTGAAATCTCGCCGCCGAGCGTATTGGTCAGCAATTGCGTGATGGTGAGGCCGAGGCCGAGGCCGGGCATCGGCCTGACGCTGTCGGCCTCGCCACGTTGGAAGGGCTCGTAGATGCGCGTGATATCCTTGGCCGCGATGCCGCGGCCGGTGTCCGAAACCGTGAATGTGGCGACCTGATTGCGGTAACCCACTTCGAAGCGAACGCTGCCGGCATCGGTGAACTTGATGGCGTTGGAGAGCAGGTTGACGAGGATCTGGCGCAGCCGCTTCTCGTCGGTACGGACATAATCGGGCAGGGCGGACGAGCGCTCATGGATGAAACTCAACCCTTTTGCCTGTGCCTGCGGGTGAAACATGTCGACGATCTGGTCGAGAAAATCCTGGATGTTGATCTCATTGGAATAGACCTGCAGGCGGCCGGCCTCGATCTTCGAAATATCGAGCAGCCCGTCGATCAGACCCGACAAATGCTCGGCGCTGCGGCGGATGACCTTCAGGGAGGATTGCCTGGGCGCCGGAATGGTCTCGTCGCGCTCCAGGATTTGCGCATAGCCAAGCACGGCATTGAGCGGCGTGCGCAATTCGTGGCTGAGGCCCACGACATAGCGGCTCTTGGCGCGGTTTGCCGCCTCGGCCGCCTCCTTGGCTCCCTGCAGGGCGGCGTCCGTCTTCTTGTGCGCGGCGATTTCCTTCAAGAGCAGCGTGTTCTGGCGCGACGATTCTTCCTCGGCGACCACCCGGCTGTCATGGGCAAGCACATAGAACCAACAGGCCACGCCCGCGATGACGGCAAAGACGAAGAAGACGATGAGGATCGTGCGATTGACGACGGATGCCGTCTCGGGAGAAGCGGCGCCAACCTGATGCGCGATCATTGCGAGGATGGCGCCGATGGCGATCAGTGCCATGGCGACGGCAATGCCATAGCGCCCGAGGCGTGTTGCGAGCTTGGCGACGATGCTTTCGGGCAGCAGGGTCTTTGCGACGGTGGCGACCTGCGTGTTGAGCCGTGCCTTCGGCTTGCACATGTCGTGGCAGCGGCTGTCGAGCGAACAGCACAGCGAGCAGATCGGTGCGGCATAGGCCGGGCACCAGGCCATGTCCTCCGGCTCGAACGGATGCTCGCAGACCGAGCAGGTTATGGTGCTGAGGTTCTTCCAGCTCTGCCGCGGCTTGCGGGCGAGATAGTATTTGCCCTTCGTGGCCCAGGCGATGGCAGGCGAGGCGATGAATGCGACGATCAGGGTGATATAGGGCGCAAGCGATGCCGCGATCGATCCGAAGGCGCCGAAATGGGCGGCAAGGGCGATGGTCGCCGAAAGCGCCATGGCGCCGAGGCCGACGGGATTGATGTCGTAGAGATGCGCGCGCTTGAATTCGATGCCTGATGGAGCCAGTCCCAGCGGCTTGTTGATAAAGAGATCGGCGGAAATGGTGCAAAGCCACGCCATGGCGATGATCGAGAAGATGCCGAGCGTTTCTTCAAGCAGCCGGTAGATGCCGAGCTCCATCAAAAGCAGCGCAATGGCGACATTGAAGACCAGCCAGATCACGCGGCCGGGATGGCTATGCGTCAGCCGCGAAAAGAAGTTCGACCAGGCAAGCGAGCCGGCATAGGCGTTCATGACGTTGATCTTCAGCTGCGAGATCATCACGAAGGCGGCCATCAAGAGCAGTGCCGCATTGTGCCAGGGGATCATGTAGCCGAAGGCGGTCAGGTACATCTGCGCGGGATCGGCGGCGCGATCGGCCGGCACGCCCGAGGTCAGCGTCAAGACGACGAGGAAGGAGCCGGCGAGCAGCTTTGGTGCGCCGATGATGACCCATCCGGGGCCGGCCAGGAAGACGGCCAGGCGGTGGCGCCATTTGCGATGGCCATCCGGCGGCAGGAAGCGCAGGAAATCGGCCTGCTCGCCGATCTGCGACATCAGCGCCAGGATGACGGCGGAGGCGGCACCGAATTCCACCAGATCGAAAGGGGCGGCACTGCCCGGCACGCTGGCAGTATGGTGAATGCCGGCAAAGGCACGCCAAAGATCGAACTTTCCCCAATCGGCAAAGGCGATGAAGACGAAGGGCAGGATGTTGAGCACGATCCAGAAGGGCTGCGTCAGCAGCTGGAACCGGCTGATGAGACGCACACCGTGCGTGACGAGCGGGATCACCATCACGGCGCTGATAATGTAGCCGATCCAAACGGGTATGCCGAGCGTCAGCTCCAGTGCTCCGGACATGATCGACGCTTCGATCGCAAACAGCATGAAGGTGAAGCTCGCATAGATCAGCGAGGTGATGGTCGAGCCGATATAGCCGAAGCTTGCGCCGCGCGTCAGGAGATCGATATCGACGCCGTGACGAATGGCATAGCGGCTGATCGGCAAGCCGACCGAAAGCATGACGATGCTCGCTACGATGATGGCGTAGAAGGCGTTCGTCGTGCCGTAGGAAAGCGTGATCGCGCCGCCGATTGCTTCCAGCGCCAGGAAGGAAATGGCGCCGATCGCTGTTTGCGAAATGCGCTGCGAGGAAAATTGCCGGGCGCTCTTGGCCGTGAAACGCAGGGCGTAGTCTTCCAGCGTCTGGTTCGCGACCCAGCGATTATACTCGCGCCTTACCGGAATGATGCGTTGCCGCGCAGCCATGCTTGCCCTTCGTCCGTCCTGCCATAATCAGTCTGGCAGTCCAGGGATGTCGTAACATGGATCGATATGGTGCTTAAGGGCATGAGAGTGCCCAAAGCTGCACATTTCGCCCCGGCGCCTACGTCATTTTACGTATGTGGTTTCCCAAGAGGCGGCCGGATAGTCGCTGAAGGCAACGGCCAATCCTTGTTTACCGGCCGTTGCGGCAGACAAAAAGAGGGGAACCACGGATGAAATTCAAGACTCTCGTCTCCGGCGCGTTGCTTGGCGCCATCATGTCCACGACAGCATTCCACGGCGCTTTCGCAGCCGATGACACCATCAAGGTCGGTGTCCTGCATTCGCTTTCCGGCACTATGGCGATCTCGGAAACGACGCTGAAGGATGCCATGCTGATGCTCATCGACGAGCAGAACAAGAAGGGCGGCGTTCTCGGCAAGAAGCTCGAGCCCGTCGTCGTCGACCCGGCTTCCGACTGGCCGCTCTTTGCAGAAAAGGCCCGCGAGCTGATCCAGAAGGACAAGGTCTCGGCTGTCTTCGGTTGCTGGACCTCGGTATCGCGCAAGTCGGTTCTGCCTGTCTTCAAGGAACTGAATTCTATCCTGTTCTATCCTGTTCAGTTCGAGGGTGAGGAGTCCGAGCGCAACGTCTTCTACACGGGCGCTGCTCCGAACCAGCAGGCGATCCCGGCCGTCGACTACCTGATGAAGAACGAAGGCGTGCAGCGCTGGGTGCTCGAAGGCACCGACTATGTCTATCCGCGCACGACCAACAAGATCCTCGAAGCCTATTTGAAGTCCAAGGGCGTCAAGGACGAAGACATCATCATCAACTACACGCCGTTTGGCTTCTCCGACTGGCAGACGGAAGTCTCCAAGATCAAGGCCTTCGGTGCAGCCGGCAAGAAGACCGCCGTCGTCTCCACCATCAACGGCGATGCCAACGTTCCCTTCTACAAGGAACTGGGCAACCAGGGCGTCAAGGCCGAGGATATTCCGGTCGTCGCCTTCTCGGTCGGTGAAGAAGAGCTTGCCGGCGTCGACACCAAGCCTCTGGTCGGACATCTCGCAGCCTGGAACTACTTCCAGTCGGTCGATACGCCCGCCAACGCCGCCTTCATCAAGGAATGGCACGCCTACACCAAGAACGACAAGCGCGTCACCAACGACCCGATGGAAGCCGCCTATATCGGCTTCAACATGTGGGTGAAGGCCGTCGAGAAGGCCGGCACCACCGATCCGGACAAGGTCATCGACGCACTCGTGGGTGTCAGCGTTCCGAATCTCACCGGCGGTACCGCCACCATGATGCCGAACCACTACATCACCAAGCCCGTGCTGATCGGTGAAGTGCAGGAAAACGGCCAGTTCGATGTGGTTTCGCAGACCCCTGCCGTGGTCGGCAAGGAATGGTCCGACTATCTGCCTGACAGCAAGGATCTGATCTCGGATTGGCGCATGCCGATGAACTGCGGCAACTTCAACGTTTCCACCGGCAAGTGCGGCGGCAAGGGCTCCTGATATCAGCCGACGCAAGACCGCCGCGGGCAGGCTTTTCTGCCCGCGGCAGCTTGAGGGGACTAGTGCAATGTTCGACAAATTCGTTTACCGCATGGCCTTGGCGCTGGTCGCCGGCTTCTGTCTGGTGCTGGCGTTGACCGCGACGACCCTGCGCGCCCAGGAGGATGCTCACGGCCTCATCAACTCCCTCGGCCAGGCGAATTTCCAGAAGGCCGGCGATATCGTCCAAAGTCTTGCGAAGACAGGCGATCCGAAGGTGGTGCCGGCATTGCAGGCCTTTTCCGACGGTGATCTTTATATAAGAAAATCGGACAATCAGGTGTTCATCGCCAAATCCTCCGGCGACATGATGGATCTGGTGGATCCCTTGACCGGACAGGCGGCCGGCCAGGAAGCCAAGGACAATCTCGGCAAGATCAAGATCAACAACAATCTGCGCCGTGCCGTTCGCGCGGCTCTCGGCAGTCTGACGCTGATGAGCCCGGATCGCGCGACGCGGCTGGAGGCCGCGCAATCCATTCTGAAGGCGCCGAGCGCGGATTCGCTGGAAGCCGTCGAGACCGCGCTGCGGAGCGAGAAGGACGGAGAAATTCGCGGCGTGCTTGAAAGAGCAAGGGCCGTTGCGATCCTTGGCTCGGATCGCCCTGTGGAAGACAAGAAGGCTGCAATCGAGACGATCAAGAATGAAGGCGGGCGGGATGCGATCGGCATTCTGTCTTCGGTTTCCGTAGACGATAGTCTCAAGCCGGACGTCGCAGCCGCCATTGCCGGCATTCAGGAACAGCTGAAGGTCTGGGATGCGGTTCAGAATGTCTGGTACGGCCTGTCGCTCGGCTCGGTGCTGCTCCTGGCCGCCATCGGCCTTGCCATCACCTTCGGCGTCATGGGCATCATCAATATGGCGCATGGCGAGATGGTGATGCTCGGCGCCTATTCCACCTTCATGGTACAGAGCGTCATTCGCACGTCCTACCCCGAGCTCTTTGACTGGTCACTGGCCATCGCCCTTCCGGTCGCCTTCATCGTCACCGGCGCCGTCGGCCTCGTCATCGAGCGCGGCGTCATCCGTTTTCTCTACGGCCGGCCGCTGGAGACGCTGCTTGCCACCTGGGGCATTTCGCTGATCCTGCAGCAGGCGGTGCGCTCGATCTTCGGGCCGACCAATCAGGAGGTCGGCAATCCCTCATGGATGTCGGGTTCCTTCGATCTCGGCTATCTCTCCATCACCTGGAACCGGCTCTGGATCATCGTCTTTGCGCTCGGTGTGTTTGTTGCGCTCCTGCTTCTTTTGAAGCGCTCGGCCTTCGGCCTGCAGATGCGCGCGGTGACGCAGAACCGACGCATGGCATCTTCGATGGGGATCCGAACGTCCTGGGTCGACGCCTTCACTTTTGCGCTTGGTTCCGGCATCGCCGGCATGGCAGGCGTCGCGCTCTCGCAGATCGACAACGTCTCGCCGAATCTCGGCCAAGGCTACATCATCGACAGTTTCATGGTCGTGGTGTTCGGCGGCGTCGGCAATCTCTGGGGGACGCTCGTCGGTGCCTTCTCGCTCGGCATTCTGAACAAGTTCCTCGAGCCCTATGCGGGGGCGGTGCTCGGCAAGATCCTTGTCCTCGTCCTCATCATCCTCTTCATCCAGAAACGTCCGCGCGGCCTCTTCGCGCTCAAAGGAAGGGCGGTGGAAGCATGATCACGGCCTTTATCCTTCGCTCGCTCGACCGCCGCATCAGCATCGCTATCGCGATCCTGCTTGCTGTCGCGGCGCTAGTGCCGCTGTCGAACCTGGCTCTGCCGGAAACGAGCGCGTTGCATGTGCCCACCTATCTCATGTCGCTGTTCGGCAAGTACCTGACCTATGCGCTTCTGGCTCTGGCGCTCGATCTCGTCTGGGGCTATTGCGGAATTCTCTCTCTCGGCCACGGCGCCTTCTTCGCGCTCGGCGGCTATGCGATGGGCATGTATCTGATGCGGCAGATCGGCTCGCGCGGCACCTACGGCAATCCCATCCTGCCCGACTTCATGGTCTTCCTGAACTGGAAGGATCTGCCATGGTTCTGGTACGGATTCGATCATTTTTGGTTTGCCATGCTCATGGTGCTCGTCGCGCCTGGTCTGCTTGCCTTCGTCTTCGGCTGGTTTGCCTTCCGCTCGCGCGTCAACGGCGTCTATCTGTCGATCATCACGCAGGCGATGACATATGCTCTGCTGCTTGCCTTCTTCCGCAATGACATGGGTTTCGGCGGCAATAATGGCCTGACCGATTTCAAGGATATTCTCGGCTTCAACATTCAGGCCGATGGCACCCGCGCCGTGCTTTTTGCCGTGACGGCGGTGTTCCTTGCGCTCGCCCTGATGCTGTCCTCGGCCATCGTACGCTCGAAGTACGGCAAGGTGCTGGTCGGCGTGCGCGATGCCGAAAGCCGCACGCGTTTTCTCGGCTATCGCGTCGAGCATATGAAGCTCTTCGTCTTCGTCGTCTCGGCGATGATGGCTGGCATTGCCGGCGCCCTCTATGTGCCGCAGATCGGTATCATCAATCCCGGTGAGTTCGCGCCGGCCAATTCGATCGAAGTCGTCATCTGGACGGCCGTCGGCGGGAGAGCGACCCTGATCGGCCCGATCATCGGCGCTATCCTCGTCAATGGCGGCAAGACCATCTTCACCGGCCTGTTTCCCGATTTCTGGCTGTTTGCCCTTGGCGGTCTGTTCGTGGCGGTGACGCTGTTCCTGCCAAAGGGCATCGTCGGCACCATCGCGCAATATCTCGGCAAGAAACGCCGGCCTGCAAGCCCACCACCGAAGGCTGCGAAGGATGACGGCCAGCAATCCGTGCAGGCTGCGGAGTAGGATCATGATCCCGGACATCAAACCCAACAGCATGCTCTATCTCAACAATGTCTCCGTCTCGTTCGATGGCTTCAAGGCCTTGAACTCGCTGTCGATCGTCATCGAGCCGGGCGAGCTTCGCGCCATAATCGGCCCGAACGGAGCCGGCAAGACCACGATGATGGATATCATTACCGGCAAGACGCGGCCCGACGAGGGCGAGGTGTTCTTCAATGGCCAGATCGACCTGACGAAGAAGGATGAGGCCGATATCGCCCAGCTTGGCATCGGCCGCAAATTCCAGAAGCCGACGGTCTTCGAAAGCCATACGGTCTGGGACAATCTCGAACTGGCGCTCAACCGCAGTCGCGGCGTCTTCGCGACGCTCCTCTACCGGCTGACGCCTGCCGACCGCGATCGTATCGAGGAGATTTTGGAGACCGTTCGGCTATCGCATCGGCGCGACGAGCTGGCGGCGAACCTTTCGCATGGCCAGAAGCAATGGCTGGAGATCGGCATGCTGCTCGCCCAGGAGCCGAAGCTCTTACTGGTCGACGAACCGGTTGCGGGCATGACGGATGCGGAGACGGCCGAAACGGCGGTGCTGCTGAAAGAGATCGCCAAGACACGCTCGGTCGTCGTTGTCGAACATGACATGGGCTTTATCCGCGATCTCGGCGTCAAGGTCACATGCCTGGCTGAAGGGGCGGTGCTGGCGGAAGGGTCGATCGATTTCGTCAGCAGCGATCCGAAGGTGATCGAGAATTATCTGGGGCGGTGAGATGCTGACAGTCGAAAACGCAAATCTGCATTATGGCGCCGCGCAGGCGCTGCGCGGCATCTCCGTCAAGGCGGAGATGGGCAAGATCACCTGCGTCCTCGGGCGCAACGGCGTCGGCAAGAGCTCGCTCTTGCGCGCCGTCACCGGACAGCATGCACTGTCGGCGGGTACCGTGACCTTCAATGGTGTAACGCTGAACGGCATGGCGCCGTTTTCGCGCGCCAAACAGGGGATCGGCTATGTGCCGCAGGGCCGCGAGATCTTTCCGCTGTTGACGGTGAAGGAAAATCTCGAGACGGGCTATGCACCGCTTCCCCGCCGCGACCGCAGCATTCCCGATGATATCTACAGCCTGTTTCCCGTGCTGAAATCCATGCTGTCGCGCCGCGGCGGCGATCTCTCAGGCGGCCAGCAACAGCAGCTGGCGATCGGCCGGGCGATGGTGACGCGGCCGAAGATCCTGGTTCTGGACGAACCGACCGAGGGCATCCAGCCGTCGATCATCAAGGATATCGGTCGGGCGATCCGCTATCTCAGGGATTCGACCGGCATGGCGATCCTGCTGGTCGAACAATATCTCGATTTCTGCCGCGAGCTTGCCGACTACGTCTACATCATGGATCGCGGTGAGATCGTGCATGAAGGGTTGGCGGAGACGCTGGATACGCCGGAGGCCCGCCGGCATCTGACCGTTTGAGCGGGGAATGGTGCTTGCAGCCGGGGTTCGGGAGTTACAGGCTAGCGTGGCGGTAGTTTCGGGATACGCCGGAAATTGTCTCGATCAGATACGTCGGTAGCTTTGACCCCACGATTTCGCCGAGGGGCCGCGTGGAATATTCCGTATCTGCTTCCCCGGAAGCGACCCTCACGTATTTGTGACAGTTTCCAGAATTCCTGGGATATCTTTGCGACAAATCGCGACTAAAGTGTCGGCAGTCATTCTATCTCTTGAAGGCGCCCCGACTTTTGAAAGAGAATCCCATGCAGCGACGTAAAAACATATCGGTCGAAGAACTCCCGGAAAATACAGCACTTGCGATATATGAGCTAATCGGCGGCACGTTCCGCAACTATTCCGAGATCCTTTACATTCGCGTACCGGATGTGACCGATGACGGCAAGTCCATGGGTGGCATCGAAATTACCATTCGCAAGACGACCTCTGCTGCATCACTGCAATGAGTGCGGCTGAACACAGGTAACAACATCCTTCTCAGGTGGAATCTGGGCGCGGGTTCGCGGTGGTGTAATAGTCATGCACAACTGATCTTCCATCGCATTGCCAATACACAGTGATCGATGAATGGTATGATCATTAACCTGTGATCGTGCCGCATGAGTATCGATGTTTTTGCGATGATGAACACGATCAGGATTGAGTAGATGGTGGTACGCTAAACCATATATTGCAACACGGTTTCGTGAATAGTCGTGTCGAGACCGATTGACACACTTTGATGATTTCTTGGCAAAACCATGCAACAAAATTGGAGTAATCCTGCTGACGGCATTGATCAAACGGGATTTAAAGCAGTGATCATCGGCTTGATATCGAGTTGTCAGATATACAAGAAGTACGATTCAAACAGAGATCGTGATAGCTCTACACTTACTATTTATCCGTCCATTTCATGTGATGCTGATACGAGAATAACGGCAGAGATCGCCGAGACCAACCAAGACATGCTCACCAATCCGTTTCATGCAGGTAGCGGCTTTTGTGCAGATCGATCGGATCTTCGCGAGAATATGTTCATTCAGCGGGAGCGATGAAAAACGTGAATCGCGGTCGATCCCGTCAGACTTGACGGTGGTTCCCTGAGGCGACGGGATGGTCGCGAATTCGCGCCGAGCTGTGCCGCCGGGAAACGGCCTTCCCGCTCCCTTCTTCCCTTCAGATTTAGATCCGTACGCAACGAGGGTTATATGAAACGACATCTAACACGGGCCGTGGTTTCGGGATTCGTGGTCACATTGTTGGCGGGCTGCAACCAGCAGCCGGCAGCACAGAATGGCGGCAGAACGGTGAAATCCGAGGTCAGTGCGATGGCATTGCATCCGCAATCGGTCGCCATCACCGCCGATCTCCCCGGCCGCATCAGCGCCAATCTCGTTGCCGAGGTGCGACCGCAGGTCGGTGGCATTATTCGCAGCCGCAATTTCAAGGAAGGCAGCGAGGTTCGGGCGGGGGACGTGCTCTACGAGATCGATCCGGCCTCCTTCCAGGCCTCCTACGATAGTGCGGTTGCCGCTCTGCAGAAAGCTGAAGGCGCGGTGCCCAATGCCCAGGCCCGGCTGGATCGCTACAAGGGCCTGAGCGCACAGAACGCCGTCAGCCAGCAAAATGCCGATGACGCGCAGGCGACACTCGTTCAGGCGCGAGCGGATGTGGCCTCCGCCAAGGCGGCATTGGAGACGGCGCGGATCAACCTTGATTATACAAAGATCCGGGCGCCGATTTCCGGGCGTGTCGATGCATCGACGGTGACGGTCGGCGCCCTCGTCACTGCCGAGCAGACCACGGCGCTGACCACCATTCGCCAGCTCGACCCGATCAATGTCGATGTCACGCAGTCGAGCACAAACCTTCTGAGATTCAGGCGTGCAGTGGAGGAGGGGCGCCTGAAGACAAGCGGCGACAATGTTTCGGTCCGTCTGACGCTGGAGGATGGAACCCAGTACAAGGAAAGCGGCACGTTGGAATTTGCCGAGGCGGCAGTAGCCGAGACGGTCGGAACGCTCAATGTCCGCGCCACCTTCCCCAATCCAGGGCGGGTTCTGCTGCCGGGCATGTATGTGCGCGCCACCATCCAGGAAGGCGTCGCCGAAAACAGCTTCCTGGTGCCGCAGCGTGCCGTAACCCGCAATACGAAAGGCGAACCGATCGCCTTCTTCGTGAGTGCGGACGGCAAAATCCAGCAGCGTGTTCTGACTGTTCAGCGCAGCATCGGTAACAGCTGGCTCGTCGGCAATGGGATAGAGGAGGGGGATCGCGTCGTTGTCGAAGGGATCCAGCGTGTCCGTGACGGCCAAGAGGTGAATGTCGCGCTGGTGACGGTCGATGATGCCAGCGGAAATCTCGAACAGGCGTCGGCGACGGGTGCATCCCAATCCGCTCAACTGAGCAAGGCCAACGGCGCCGACAAAGGCGCGGTCACCGGTTCGACGAATTGAGGGTAAAACATGTCTCGTTTCTTCATTGACCGGCCGATCTTTGCCTGGGTAATCGCCATCGTCATCATGCTGGCGGGCGCACTTTCGATCCTCACGCTGTCGGTCGCGCAATATCCGCAGATCGCACCGACGACGGTGCGTATCACCGCCACCTATTCCGGCGCTGATGCGGCAACCGTCGAAAACTCGGTGACCAAGGTCATCGAGCAGGGCATGACCGGCATCGACAATCTCGACTATATGACCTCGACCTCGACAGCGACGGGTCAGGCCTCGATTTCGCTCACCTTCACCAACAAGGCCAATCCCGACGTTGCGCAGATGCAGGTGCAGAACAAGCTGCAGCTCGTCACCGCGCAATTGCCGCAAGTTGTTCAGAACACCGGTATCACCGTCTCGAAATCGACCAGCAGCTTCTTCCTGGTTGCGGCGTTTGTGTCGACGGATCGCAAGCTTATGCCGACCGACCTTGCGGACTATGTCGACAGCACCCTCAATGATACTTTGAAGCGCGTTCCGGGCGTTGGTGATACCACGCTCTTCGGCGCGCGCTATGCCATGCGCATCTGGGTCGATCCCAACAAGCTCGTCAAATATCAGCTGATGACATCGGATGTCGTCTCCGCCATCCAGGCGCAGAACGTACAGGTCTCATCTGGCCAATTGGGCGGCCTTCCGCAACTTGGTGGTCAGCAACTCAATGCGACCGTCACGGCCGGCAGCCGGTTCCAGACGCCGGAGGAATTCGAAAACATCATCCTCAAAAGCCAGCCTGACGGCTCCCTGGTGCGCGTCAATGATGTCGCCACCGTGCAATTGGGTGCCGACAGCTACGTCACCTCGGGCGTCTATAACGGCATGCCCGCCGCCGGCCTCGGCATCAGTCTTGCGACCGACGCAAATGCCATCGATACAGCGGCGAGGGTCGTGTCGACGATCGATAGCTTGCGCAGCACGCTGCCGCCGAATGTCGAAGTCGTCTATCCCTATGACACGACGCCCTTCGTGAAGCTGTCGATCGAGGATGTGGTCAAGACGCTGTTCGAAGCCATCGTGCTCGTCTTCATCGTCATGTTCGTCTTCCTGCAGAACATCCGCGCCACACTGATCCCGACACTCGCCGTCCCGGTCGTGCTGCTTGGCACCTTCGGCGTACTCTCGCTGTTCGGATACTCGATCAATACATTGACCATGTTCGGCATGGTGCTTGCCATTGGTCTATTGGTCGACGACGCCATCGTCGTCGTCGAAAACGTCGAGCGTGTGATGGAGGAAGAAGGGTTGTCGCCGCGCGAGGCGACGATCAAGTCGATGCAGGAAATCACTGGCGCGCTGATCGGCATTGCCACGGTGCTGTCGGCCGTGTTCATCCCGATGGCCTTCTTCTCAGGCTCCGTCGGCGTCATCTACCGGCAGTTCTCGGTGACGATCGTTTCGGCGATGGTACTCTCCGTCATCGTCGCCCTCATCCTGACGCCGGCCCTTTGCGCTACGATCCTGAAGAAACCGGAGCATGGAGCGCGGGAACGCGGCCTGTTCGGCTGGTTTAATCGCAACTTCGAACGGGGAACGCGCGGCTATCAGCGAACCATCCATGGCATGATCCGCCGCGGTGCCGTATTCCTGGTGATATTCGTCCTGATTGGCGTCGGTGTCGGTTATCTTTTCAACCGCCTGCCGAGTTCCTTTCTTCCGGAAGAGGATCAGGGACGCCTTCTGACCAGCATTCAGCTGCCTCCTGGTGCTACGGCCCAACGCACGCGGAAGGTGCTCGATCAGGTCATCGCTTATTATCTCAACAATGAGAAGGACTATGTGGACGGCGTGTTCGGCAGCGTCGGCTTCAATTTCAGCGGTCAGGGCCAGAATGTTGCCGTTGCCTTCATCGACCTCAAAGACTTCGATCAGCGCCGGACCCCGCAATCCTCTGCCCAGGCGATCGCCCGGCGCGCGATGGCGGCCTTTTCCAAGATCAAGGACGGCAATGTTTTTGCACTGGCACCGCCGGCAATCCCCGGCTTTGGCAACAATAGCGGCTTCGACTTCTTCATCAAGGATATCAACGGCTCCGGCCACGCCGCGTTGATCGGTGCCCGCAACCAATTCTTGGGCGCAGCGTCCGGCAGCACGAAGCTGAGCGGAACACGTCCAAATGGACTGGACGACACGCCGCAATATTCGATCCATATCGATCAGGAAAAGGCCCGCGCCTTGAACATCGATCTGGCTGACATCAATGCAACCCTGTCGACCGCATGGGGTGGCACCTACGTCAACGACTTCGTCGATCGTGGCCGTGTGAAGAGAGTCTATGTACAGGCCGACAGCAAGTTCCGTATGCAGCCGGAAGACTTCGATCGCTGGTATGTGCGCAACTCCGGCGGCGACATGGTGCCCTTCTCGGCCTTTGCCTCAGGTATCTGGACCTATGGTTCGCCGCGTCTGGAGCGCTATAACGGCTCGTCCGCCGTCGAAATCCAGGGGGCAGCAGCGCCGGGGGTCTCCTCCGGTGACGCCATGAACGAGATCGACAAGATCATGGCGACCCTGCCGCCAGGCTTCAGCCATGAATGGACCAGCCTGTCCGCCCAGGAAAAGCTCTCCGGCAACCAGGCAAGCCAGCTCTACGCCATCTCCATCCTGGTCGTCTTCCTGGCACTCGCAGCCCTTTATGAAAGCTGGTCGATCCCGCTCGCCGTCATGCTGTCGGTGCCGATCGGCATCTTCGGTGCGCTCTTGGCCGCAACCCTGTTCGGACAGTCGAACGACGTCTACTTCAAGGTCGGTCTCTTGACGACTATCGGCCTGGCGGCGAAAAACGCCATCCTGATCGTCGAATTCGCCATCGAGCAGCAGAACCAGGGCAAGAACCTGATCGATGCCACGCTCGAAGCATCCCGCCAGCGTCTGCGGCCGATCCTGATGACTTCGCTTGCCTTCATCCTCGGCGTTCTGCCGCTGGCGATCGCCAATGGGGCCGGTTCCGGCAGCCAGAACTCGATCGGTATCGGCGTCATGGGCGGCATGATCTCGGCAACCGTGCTTGGCGTCTTCTTCATCCCGCTGCTCTTCGTCTCCGTCCGTCGTGTCTTCAAAGGCAGGAGAGTGATCGACACGACGAGAGGGGAGCTGGACGTTGCTGGTGCGACGCCGGATTCGTCACCATGACGACTGCACGCAGGCCCGGCAGCAATGCCGGGCCTGCGGAAAGAGGGATTCCGGCTATTGCGTCCTCTCACTGTCGATGCGCTGTCCGCTTTCATCGAAGAGATGGACCGCGTTATGAGCCGGAGCGATACGCAACATATCGCCGGGTGCGGCCCTGATCCGCTCGCGGAAAACGCAAGTGATCGTCTGCGCACCGAGGCGGGCGATGACCATGGTCTCGGATCCCGTCGGTTCGACGACGACGGTTTCCACTTCGATGCCGTCATCGACCAGCTTGATGTCCTCGGGGCGAATGCCATAGGTGACGGCTGTTGGCGGGCTTCGTTCGCTCGGCAGGATAAGTCCGTCCGTGGTGCGGAAGCCTTCGTTCGTCATGCTGCCCTTGATGAAATTCATGGCGGGGGAGCCGATGAAGCCCGCAACGAAGAGATTGGCCGGCCGGTCGTAGAGATCGAGCGGCGATCCCGACTGCTCGATCAAGCCATCCTTCATGACGACGATCTTGTCGGCCATGGTCATCGCCTCGATCTGGTCGTGCGTGACATAGATGGTGGTGGTCTGCAGCCGCTGGTGCATTTCCTTGATCTCGGACCGCATCTGCACACGCAGCTTCGCATCGAGGTTCGACAGGGGTTCATCAAAGAGAAAGACGGCGGGATCACGCACGATCGCGCGGCCCATGGCAACGCGCTGCCTCTGCCCGCCCGACAATTGCTTCGGATAGCGCTCGAGAAGATTTTCGAGGCCGAGGATCTTTGCGGCGTTACCGACCCGCTGGTCGATTTCCGCCTTCGGCATCCGCTTCAGCCGCAGGGAAAAGCCCATGTTCTTGGCGACCGTCATATGCGGATAGAGCGCATAGTTCTGGAAGACCATGGCGATGTCACGGTCCTTCGGCGCCAGCTCGTTGACGATATGCTTGCCGATCTGGATATCGCCCGACGTGATCCCCTCAAGGCCGGCGATCATTCTGAGCAGGGTGGATTTTCCGCAGCCCGAAGGGCCGACGAGCACGACGAACTCGCCGTCGCGAATATCCACCGACACGCCCTTGATGGCTTTGAATGCGCCATAGTCCTTGCGCGCGTTGTTCACTCTGACATGTGCCATTTCCGTCCTCCCAAGGCTGCGTCAAAGCGTGTCCAAGACATTTCGAAGATAGGCAAGGCCGAGGATCTCGCCCTCCTTCCGTTGGGCGAGATCCTTGCCCGGCCAGCCGAAAGCTGCATCCTCGTGTTCGATTGAAAGCGTGCCGTCAAAGCCATTGGTGCGCGCCTGACGCAGGAAGCGCGGCCAATCGAGAAGGCCCTGTCCCGGCAGCTTGTATTGCCACCAGCCCTTGCGGTGATAGCCGAGGGCTTGCTGCGCGGTCGCATCGATTGCCGTGTCCTTGCCGTGAAGGATAGCGATGCGATCCTTCACGGCGTCCATCGCGACATAGGGATCGACGCCGATGCGGATGAGATGGGAAGGGTCGAATTCCAGACCGAAGCGTCTGTCGGGAATGCGTTTGAAGAGCTCCTCCCAGTCCCGCGGCGTGGTGCCGATGAAACTGTCCTTCGGGCCTGGCCAGTTCTCGATCGCGAAGATCAGGCCGCTCGATGTCGTCCTTTCGATCAGCCGGTTGGCGAAGTCGGCGAAATCATCATAGTTGGTCTCCTCGTCTGCGTTGTCGTCGCGGCCGGGAAAGATCACGAAGATTGGTACGCCTGCTTCGCCGATCGCTTCGGCGAATTCCCCGGTGAGGGCTCGAAGCTCGCCGCGCCTGGCGCGATCGGCATCGAGCTGATTGCCGAAAAAGGCAATAGAGGAGACGAAGAGACCGTGATCGCGGGCAAGGGAGACGGCGGCCCGCACCTTGTCGGGTGTCTTGATATGGCCGCGGACATCGATTTCGATCGCATCGAAGCCGGCGGAGGCGGCGAAATCAACGACCTCCTCGAATGGCCTGTCGTTGAATGTCGACGTATAAAAGCCGATCCTCATCAAAATCCTCTCTGCAGCCGTAACGGCCAATTCAGTTGTTCATGCTCAGTTGTTCAGGCGATCCATGAATTTGAGTGGCGAACGCGTACGTTGGACCTCGTCGGAAGAGGCGAGCATGAGTGCCGCCGCCATCGGCATTGCGGCGGCGCCGATTGCACAGGCGTCTTCGCCGAGTGAGGCGCGATGAATGGATGGTAGGGTCATGTCGTCGGTATCGAGGTGTTCGTGGACATAGCGCAGCAGCTCATCGATCATGCGGATGGGCAAGCGGCCGCCGAGGATGATGGCATCGGGATCGACGATCATGCCGATGTGCTTGACCGCGACGGCGAGATGCGCGCTCATGCCTTTCAGCCATTGGGAGACCAGCTTCCTGCCGCGGGCATCCAGGGTGAGGAGGTCGGAGGGCACGCTTGCCTTGATGCCGTGCTCGCCCAGGAACTTGTAGAGGAAGAAGAGCGAGAATATTTCGCCGAAAAGCTCGACTTTCTGGGCCGCCTTGTCGCGAGGGTCGGCAATCGGCAGCCAGCCGATCTCGCCGCTGAGGCCCATGGCGCCGCGATGGCCGTTGCCGTCGAGCACAAGGCCGCCTCCGGGGCAGGCATTGATCGCGATATAGAAGAAGCTGCGGCTTTCCGCGCCGAGCCCGTAATCGAGTTCCGCAAGTGCTGCCGCATTGGTTTCGTTCTCGATGAAGACAGGGTGTGGCGAGAGGTTCTCCAGTGCGGCGCGCACGTCGAAATCCATCCATTCCCCATAATTGTCAGGCTTGCCCATGAAGGCGATCTCGCCTAGCCAGTCGGGCATGGCAAGGCCGATGCCTGCCAGATGCGCGTCGTCGATCAGGCGGCTTCGCTGGAAATGCGATATCGCGTCGGCGGTCAATTGCATGAATTCGCCCGGAAGGATGTAGCGTTTCTCGTGGTGCACGCGAGCACGCACGTTGCCGACCGCATCGACGGCAAGGATCGTCAGGTGATCGCGATCGATATTGATGCCGATGGCGAAGAAAGCATCCGGATTGATTTCGAGCTCGATTGCCGGCTGTCCCCTGAGGCCGTGACGCCGGCGGGCCTCGATAATCAGGCCCTCGTCGAGCAGGCGATCGACGATCCGGGCAATCGCCGGCTTGGTGAAGCCCGTCTGGCGAGCGATTTCCGCCCGTGAGATCGGCGCTTGCCGATGGATGCGGCGCAGAACCACGGCCCTGTTATATTCGCCTGCATCTTCGACATTGGCTCCCGTCAGATCGGGAGAGAGTTTGGCGCCGGTTGTTTGGTTCATGGTCGGGATCCTCTATCAGCCACGGGCATGTAACCGCCTCAACCCTTCACGGAGCCGCTGGTCATGGAGCCAAGGATCAGCCGCTGCAGCGACAGGAACGCCACGATCGCCGGTACGACGGAGATGAGGCAGGCGGCCGCCAGCAGCTGGATGGACGAGTCGGTTTGCATGCCACGGAAGTTAAAGATCCCGACGCCGATCGGCATCAAATTGTTTTGAGTCAGTAGCAGAAAAGGCACCAGGAATTGCGACCAGCCGGCAATCACGGTGATGATGAAGACGGAGGCGATACCCGGTGCCGACAGCGGCAGGACAATTCGCCAGAAGACCGAGAAGCGGTTGCATCCGTCGATCATCGCCGCTTCGTCGAGGCTGCGCGGAATGCCGTCCACCGTGCTCTTCAACAGCCATGTCGCGAGCGGCACGCCAAGCGCGATATAGACCATCGTCACGGCGAAATGCGTATCGAGCAGGCCGAGGCGGTTCATGTAGCGGTAGAGCGGCACCATGATGACCAGCGGCGAGATCATCTGGAAGAGCAGAAGTCCCATCATCGACAGGCCCTTGCCCCGGAACTGGAAGCGCGAGAAGGCGTAGGCCGCGGGCATGGCGACGATCAGAACGCCGAAGCCACTGAGCGCCGCAAGCTTCAGACCATTCCAGAGATAGAGCGGGAAATAGCTGTTGTTGAGCACGGCGATGAAATTGTCGATGGTTGGATTGTGCGGGATATAGCGCGCGACGCCACGATAGATCTCGCGCTTGTCGCGCAGCGCCATCGACAGGAGATAGGTCAGCGGGCCGGCGAAGAAGACGAACATCGCCAGCATGAAGACATAGCTCAGGAAATCGCCGAAGCGTGTGCCGGTGCGCCTGCTCATTGCTCTTCCTCCTTCGGCAGGAACGACGCATAGACGACGGCCAGTCCGAGGCTGATGATCAGCATCAGCACGGAAAGCACGCTTCCGCCCGACAGGTCGTAATTGCGGAAGACGATGTTAAAGACATAGAGCGATATGACCTCGGTCGCCCGCCCAGGCCCGCCGCCCGTCAAGGTGATGATCGCGTCGAAGGTATTGAGCGTCATGATCGTGATGAGGATCATGTTGACGAGGATCGCGGCGCGCAGCTGCGGGATGGTGATGAAGAAGAACTGTTGCGAGCCCGTCGCGCCATCGACCTCGGCCGCCTCATAGAGCGAGGGGTCGATGGATTTGAGCGCGGCATACATGACGACCATCGAAAAGGCCGTTCCGCGCCAGATGTTCGAAATCAGGGCCGACCACGGCGCGATCGCGGGATCGGAAAGCCAGGCGACGACAGGCAGGTGCATCAGCCGTAGGATGCTATTCAGCGCACCATAGGGCGCCTCCGAAAACAGCATCTGCCAGATGATCCCGCCGGCAATTCCCGGCACGACCCAAGCAATCAGCGCCGTGGTTCTCAGGATCGTCGTGCCGAACAATCCGCGTTTTTCGCCACGAACGACAACGACCGCGACGGCAAGGCCAAGAATCTGTTGCCCGATGACGCTGCCGCCGACGAAGACGAGGGTTGCCCAGAGGATGTCGGGAAGCTGCGCCGAACTCAACATGTTGGCGATCGAGCTGAGCGTATAGTCCTGATTATCACCGATCAGCGTCGCATTGGTGAAGGACAGACGGAAGACGTCGATCACCGGATAGAGATAGAAGATGCCGATGACGATGATCACGGGCATGATCCAGGGCAGAGGTGCGCCGGCAAAGCGGCGCATGAACGATCTGCTGTGAGGCCGACTGGCGGCCTCGATGGCAATTGGGGTCATTGGGCTTCTCTGTCCGGGTTTGACACTACCGGCGGCGCCCGCAAGGGGCGCTGCCGCGATCACAATCGTTAGAGACGCTTGTAAGCCTCCATCGTCGCCTTGAATGCTGCGTTCAAGGCCTCTTCTGGCTGCTTGGTTCCTGACAGGACGTCACCCATCATGATCTGGATCTGGTTGGAGATTTCCGGATAGATCGGGGCGCCCGGACGGGCCTGGCCGTTGGCGAGCGCCTGCGCGAAGGTCTTGTTGGCTTCGGTCGCAAAGACCTCATACTTGTCGAAGAGCGACTTGCGCGTCGGCAATTGCTGCTGCAGCGCGTTGCCCGGCCCCATATAGATGTCGCGGGCAAGGTTTGCGCACATCTCGACCTTGTCCTTGTCCTTGCTGAAGGAAGCGATCGTCCAGCCGCCGGTGCCGGTGGAGCGCTGATCGGCCGTCGGGCCGGGGATCGGCGAGAAGGTCCAGTTGGCGAACTCGTCCGCATCCAGTGTTGCCTTCAATTGCGCAAGCTGCCAGTTGCCGCCGATGAAGAGCGCCGTGGTTCCTGCGGCCGCAGCAGCATTCAGGTCGTCATAGTTGCCGATGGTGGTCACACGCTTGGGCGCGGCGCCGGAATCGACAAGATCCTTGTAATAAGTGAGCGCCTTGAGGAATTTTTCCTTGTTTTCACCTTCGCCGAAGACGGGCTTGCCGCTATCGTCGACGAGCTTGCCGCCGAGCGCCCAATAATTGGCGAGCCAGTCGAAGGTCGAGCCCTCGTAGCGGCCGGCGTTGAAGAGGATGCCTTCCATCCCTTCCTTGACGGAAGCGATACCAGCCTTCTTCAGATCGTCCCAGGTCTGCGGCGCATCGGGAACGATGGACTTGTTGCGGTAGAGCACGCGAAGATCGGTATCCCACCACCAGGCGCGGATGGTCTGGTCCTTGTCGGTAATGCCGTTGCGAATGAAGGGGAAGAGGTCGGCGACCTCGTCCTTCGAGAAATAGGGCGTGAAGTCGGCAAGCACATGGTTGACCATGAACTGCGACAAGACGAAGGAGTCGACGGCGGCGCAATCCGGAGCGTTGCCGGCCTTGGCCTGTTCAAGCATTTTCGCCTGTTCCGTGCCGATGTCAGCCGACATGAACTGCATCTGCAGCTTCCAGTCGGGATGTTTCTTGATGAAGTCGACGAAGAGCTTCTGATAGCCCTGTGCGATCGCCGGATCGGCATTGTTCTGACTATCGTTCGTGAGCCGGACAGTGAGTGTTTTCGGCGCGTCGGCAAGGCCGATCCTGTCCTTTGTCGCCAGTTCTTGGGCAAATGCGGCAGGCACTGAAAACAACATTGTGCTCAGCGCTAGCGCGCTGACGAACGCTCTCTTCATGATGGGTCTCCTCCCCATTTTGAACGGATACAGCATGGTGGCCAGTTGACCTCTCCTCATTTCCATGCTGCATTAATTAGATTAAGTTACTTTGGTTTGATGTCAAGTCGCAGCTCGGGAGGATTGAGATGCTGGCGACATTCAACAGCAGCTAGCGGCCTCAAGCCGCATTTCCCGATCGCATAATAGTCGAGCCATTGCGGGCATCCGCGATGGGCGGCGGGGTTTTGCCCTGGCTGGCGGATGCTGGCCGAACCGGACATCTATGGAGGATCAGATGCGCCTACTCATTCTCGGCACTGGCGGAATGGCCAACAAGCATGCGGCAAGTTTCAAGGAGATCGAGGGTGTCAGCGTCGTAGGCGGCGTTGACGTCGTGCCCGAGCGATTGGCCGCCTTTTGCTCGGAACACGGCATTCCCAATCATTTCAGCTCGCTCCAAGAAGCGCTCGCCTGGGGCGAATTCGATGCCGTCGCCAATGTGACGCCCGACGCGGTTCACCACGCGACGACGCTGCTGGCAATTGCGGCTGGCAAGCATGTCTTCTGCGAAAAGCCGCTTGCGACCGACGCGATCAAGGCAATGGAAATGACCGAGGCGATAGAAAAGGCCGGTAAGGTCGGCATGGTGAATTTCACCTACCGCAATTCGCCGGCCTTGCAAAAAGGTCGGCAAATGGTGCTTGCCGGCGAGATCGGCGAGGTGAGGCATGTCGAAGCCTCTCATCTGCAGAGCTGGCTTGTCGGCAGGCATTGGGGAGACTGGAAGTCGGAGAGCAAATGGCTGTGGCGCCTCAGCAAGAAGCACGGTTCGAACGGAGCGCTTGGCGATATCGGCATCCATATCGTCGACTTTGCCTCTTATGGTTCCGGGCTCGACGTGGCCCATGTCTTTGCGCGGCTAAAGACCTTCAACAAGGCGCCGGGTGACAAGATCGGCGAATATGATCTCGATGCGAATGACAGTTTCACGATGAATGTCGACTTCACGACGGGAGCGATTGGCACGATCCAGGCGACGCGCACCGCCGCCGGCCAGATGGATCAACTGCGTCTAAGGGTCTATGGCGAGACGGGTTCGATCGAGATGATCTACGACACGGGAAAGTCGACGCTTAGAGCCTGCCTTGGCGAAGATGTTCACACGGCAACATGGCGCGATATCCCCTTCGATGATGTGGAGACGAACTACCAGCGGTTCGTCCAGGCCGTCAGAGCGGGCAAGACGCAAGAGCCATCATTCCGCCGAGCGGCCAATATTCAGAAGGTTCTGGACAAGGCGCTGGCTTCGGATGCCAGCCATAAAGACGAGGCGCTTGCCTGAACCGGCGACGGTGGGTCAGGCGGAAACCGGTGGCAGCAGGGTGTTGAGGAAAGGCAGCAGTGCCGCCCCCAGCGCCACGCCGCCACCGCTGAAGCTTGCGGGTTTCATCGGCGAAATCCAGGGCGTCAGGAAGGGCCTTTTCGACGTGTCGCGGCGCTCGACGGAAAGCTGATGGATCAGCGCCTCGATGACGCCTCGCGGCAGGTCGCCGCCGATCATGATGACGCTTGGAGCAATGAAGCCGGCAATCGCGATGATCGGGTCAAGAAGGTGGCTTGCTGCCTCGCGTATCCACGGCGTCAGCAGCGGGGAAGCCGGCTCCTCGCCCGCCAGAATGCGTCTGAATTCATCGTCGCTCATCAATCTGCGCAGCGCATCGAAGCCGACGACCGTGTTCAAACGGATATTGTCGGGGCCGGTGCGCATGTCGCCGATATTGCCCGCGCGTCCATGAACGCCCGAGTAGGGAATGCCGCGAACGAGGAAGCCGGCCTGGACATCCTCGTCGATGATAATCATTGCGAGCCCGCCTTTCGGCGCCGGCGTACCGATCGTGCGCTCGGCGAGCAGGCTTGCCGTGCATTCGTTCTCGACATAGCTGCGCGGGAATTTCGATGCGGCATCCAGCTGGTCGCTTTCTTCCGGGCTCCAGTCATTCGAGCCTATTCCCAAGCCGATGATCGCCGCGCCGGTGTGACGCGCCATCATGGCTTCGACGACTGACAGAACCGAGGCCACTCTTGACCTTGCCGCTACCGGAAAATAGGTGCGATCATGAACCTGGCCACTGAGGTCGATCAGTACGGCTTCGCCGCGGCTCCGGCGAACCCTGACACCGAGCGAGAAGGCTCCTTCGGGCCGCAGTGCAAATTCCGTTGACGTCGCACCGCCGCCGGCGCCATTGCGCCGATGCGACGTCACCAGCCCTTCATCGCCAAGCCGGCGCAGAATGTTGGTGATCCCCGGCCCGGTCAGTCCGGAATGCTTTCCGAGCTCCATGCGGGTCAGGGGACCGTGGCGCCGGATTGCCTCCAGGATGACGCGGATGTTTCTGTCGGCGATTTCTCCCGACCGCAGACCGAGTGTCTTACCCCGCGTAACGTCCGTCTCCTCCGGCAGATGCCGTCGTGGCCCGGATCGAAGATACCGCATAGCCGATTTCCTTGCGTACCTTCACGCTTGTGTATCACGGACAAAACTCTCGCAACTTATTTCTTGTGCGCTTGACGCCAAAACAAAGTTACTTAATCTAAACCGGGCTATGCGATCCGCTTGGAGGAGATGGGACGCAGGGCCTGCGACCTGTTTGCGCTGATATGTTCTCTCCTCCGCCGTCAGTTGCCGATCTTCCGATAGGACCCGCCATGTCTCTCTCTATTGCCCAACGCCTTGATCGCCTGAAAGTCCGCACTGCAGAGCTTGCGCATTGGCGCGACAGGCAAAGCCTTACGATCGACGGCTGGACGTTTGACGGGGAGCCTATTGCGCATCATCAGGATTGGCCGCACCGTAAGGGAACGGTTCGCTTCGCTGCCACGGCAACGGTGCCGCAAGACTGGCCGCTTGAACAGACCCGTCTGCAGCTCGATCTTGGGGGTGAGAGCCTGTTGACGCTGCGTTATCCCGATGGCCATACCGAGACGTTCGGGCTCGACCCCTATCACCAGGAGTTTCCGCTCAAGCACTGGGAATTCTCGATTGCAACCGAGAGCGTCGCGCGGTTTCCTTTCGGAGAGCCGAACAGGGTACCGAAGCTGAACAAGGCGCGATTGATCTGGCTGGATGAACCAGCCCACAGGTTGCATCTCCTGTTGCAGCAGATCAGCGAGGCGGCCGATATCCTCGATGATCACGAAGTCGTGCCGCATCTGATCGATGCGGCCGAACAGGCGCTTCGCAGCCTGGACTGGCCCTCGGACACGCCAGCCTATATCTCGCGCACGTCAACCGCAGCGATGCAGCGGAAGATATGGGAGCTGCCGGAGCTTCAGGATAATCCAGCCGGTCTCAACGAAGCGCAGAGCGCCTCGGCGGCCGCTGCCTATGATCGTCTGCTCGCGCAGCTGAAAGAGCTGCAGAAGCGTTTTCCGCAAAACGGCGAGCTGTTGTTGACCGGCCATGCCCATATCGATCTGGCGTGGCTTTGGCCCTATGGCGAGACGCGCCGCAAGATGCGCCGCACCTTCAACACCGCGCTTTCGCTGATGGAACGCTCCGACGACTTCCGGTTCAACCAGTCGACTGCCCATTATTATGCGCAGATGGAGGAAGATGATCCGGAATTGCTGGAACGGATCAAGAAGAAGGTGGCCGATGGCAAGTGGGAAACCGTCGGCGGCATGTGGGTCGAGCCCGATACCAATATGCCGACAGGCGAGAGCCTGGTGCGCCAGGTTCTCTATGGCCAGCGCTTTTTCGAAAAGCATTTCGGTCTGCGCCATAGCGTCTGCTGGCTGCCCGATTGCTTCGGCTTTTCAGGCGCCTTGCCGCAGATCCTCAGGCTCGGAGGTATCGACAGCTTCTTCACGATCAAGGTGAACTGGAGCGAGACCAATCATATTCCATCCGACCTGTTCTGGTGGAAGGGGCTCGACGGCAGCAAGGTTCTGACCCATACGTTCGACAATCCCATGCAAGGATATAACGGCTTCGTGCAGCCGGATTGCTTCGTGCCGACGTGGAAGAATTTTCGCGGCAAGACCGAGCACGACACATCGCTGCTGGCCGTCGGCTATGGCGACGGCGGTGGCGGCGTCACGCCTGAGATGGTCGAGCGCGAAGTGCAGTTGCGGGACTTTCCTGCGATCCCCAGGGCACGCTGGGGCACGGTGAAGAGCTATTATGAAGGGGCTCATCGCACCGCGGCGCAAAAGCAGCTGCCGGTCTGGGATGGCGAAATCTACCTCGAACTGCACCGCGCGACGCTGACGTCGCAAAGCGGCGTCAAGCGCAAGCACCGCCAGGCCGAACGCGCCCTGATCACGGCGGAGACGCTGGCCTCGCTCGCCCATATGCTGGGTGCTGCCAAACCTCAAAGCCTCGAGGCGGATTGGCGGGTCGTTCTGAAGAACGAGTTTCACGATATCTTGCCGGGGTCCAGTATCCGCGAGGTCTATGTCGATGCCGAGCGCGAACTTGATGGCGTGATCGGCAATGCCAAGGCAGAGCAGGCCAAGGCTTTGAAGGTGCTGTCGGCCCATCTTCCGGCAGGCGGTGTTGCGGATGCGCTTGTTGTCGTCAACCCGTCGCTTTCGCCGCGCCCGCTCACCGCAACCCTATCGGATGGAACGGTCCTGGCTTCGGCCGATTCCGTTGCGCCTCTTTCCGTCGCGGTTTTCGATCGCAAAGCGCTGAAGCCCGCCGGTGGGCTCAAAGCCGATACCCATCATCTCGAGAACGAGCATCTGTCCGTTGTCATCGGCAAGGATGGTGCCGTATCAAGCCTTGTTCACAAGGCGACCGGGCGGGAGGCGATCGAGGGGGCAGCCAACCAGCTCTGGGCCTATCCCGCAGACAAGCCGCGCAACTGGGATGCCTGGGACGTGGATGCCGATTATGCCGAGAAAGGTATCCGGCTCGATCAGCCGGAGAGCATTACCCTGGTCGAGGAGGGGCCGCATCGCGCCGCGATCCGCGTCGTCAATCGATATCGCCACTCGACCGTGACCCAGCTCTATGTTCTGACGGCCAATGCCCACAGGCTGGATATCGAAACGACCATCGACTGGCACGACCGGCGCACTTTGCTCAGAACCCTGAACCCGGTTGCCGTGCGGTCGCGTACCGCGACTTTCGAATGCGCCTTCGGTATCGTCGAGCGGCAAACCCACACCAATACGTCCTGGGAGCAGGCGATGTTCGAGGCGGCGGCGCACCGCTTTGTCGATCTGAGCGAGCCCGGCTTCGGCGTCGCCCTGCTCAACAACGCCAAATACGGCCACAGCGCTCGCGGTAATCTCCTCGGCATGAGCCTCGTGCGCTCACCGATCTATCCCGATCCGCTTGCCGATGAAGGTCAGCAGAGCTTCACCTATGCGCTGATGCCACATGAGGGCGCCTGGTATGAAGGTGGCGTTCTGCCGGAGGCGATCGATCTCAATCAGCCGCTGGTCAGCATCGAGGCCAGCGGTCTTGCGGCCGGCACCTCGTCGCCGCTCGGCATCGAAGGCATACCGGTCGCCTTTTCGGGCCTGAAGCCGGCCGAGGAAGGGGAGGGCCTTGTCCTGAGGCTTTACGAACCAGCCGGCCGGCGCGGCCGCCTGTCGCTGACCCTGCCGTCGGGATGGCAGACATCGGGGCCGCTGAACATCCTCGAAGAGCCGATCGAACGCACCGGCCCCGCCGACATCATGCCGTTCGAAATCCGGACCTGGAAGTTGCAGCGGAGCTGACGGCAAAGTTCGGCTCTGTTGGACTACCGCCTTGCTCAGGAGAGCCGCCTCGTCAGCGGCTCTCCAATATCCGCATCAGCCGGCCGCGATAGCTGTCGAGAATGACGGCCAGAACGATGACGGCGCCGATGACGATCGGCTTGATGTTGTCGTCGGCGCCGAGTAGCTGCAGCCCCGTGGACAGCACCTGCAGGATGCAGGCTCCAACAAGCGTTCCGATGATCGATCCCTTGCCGCCGGAAAGGCTGGTGCCGCCGATGATGACGGCTGCGATGGCGTTCAGTTCATAGCCGATGCCTGCAACCGGGCTGCCGACATTGAGACGGAGCAGGTAGACCATGGCTGCAATGCCGGCGGTCAGTCCGGAAATGGTGAAGACTGCGATCTTGTATCTCTTCGGTTCATGCCCTGACAGGCGGACAGCCTCCTCGTTCGTCCCGATCGCGAAGACGAAACGTCCGAACACCGTGTAGCGCAGCACGAACCAGCCGATGAGGACGACGACGATTGCGATCAGGAAGATCGACGGAAAGACGCCCCAGAAGATCAGATTGCCGAAATCGACAAAGGGTTGCGGCAGGCCGGTGATGGTGGAGTTGTCGCTGACGACGCGCGCCAGGCCGCTTGCGACGTTGAGCATGCCGAGCGTGACGATGAAGGATGGAAGTTTCCATTTCTCGCAGATCCATCCGTTGATGGCACCCAGGATCGCGCCGGCGCCCATCGAGGCGAGCGAAGCAAGAACGATCGCCTGCCACGGAGAAAACCTCGGGTCGATCATGATCGTCGCGCCGATGACTGTGCAAAGGGCAAGCAGTGACCCGACGGAAAGATCGATACCGCCCGTGAGGATGACGAAGGTCATGCCGGCGGCGAGCACCGTGTTGATGGCGATCTGCACGAAGATCTTCAGGAAATTCTCCGGCGTCGCGAAATACGGCGCCGTCAGCGAGAAGAAGATCAAAATCAGGACGAGAGCGATGGCGACGCCGGCCTCTTTCATCGAGATCCGGATGAGCTTGTCCCAGACGCTGGCCTCTTTCGCCTCGGTCGTCTTTTCAATGTTGCCGGACACGACTGTACTCCTTGTAAGCGAGTGAGAGGATCCTGCTCTCGTCAAAGTGCTCCCGGGCTATTTCCCCGGCTATCTTGCCGTCCGAGAAGACGATGATGCGGTGGCAAATGCTCATGAGTTCCGGCAAGTCCGAAGACACGACCAGAACGCCTTTTCCCTCGGCGGCAAATTTCCACAGAAGCTCGTAGATTTCCGCCTTGGCACCGACATCGATGCCGCGCGTCGGCTCGTCGAAGATCAGCACTTTGGGACCGCGAAACAGCCATTTGGCGATGACCACCTTTTGCTGGTTGCCACCTGAGAAGGTCCTGACGGCCTGATGGATGGATGGTGTCTTGATCCTGAGTTCGCGCACCAGGCGTTGCGAATGGCCGTCTTCCTGCTTGCGGATGATCAAGCCGTTGCGGGAGACCTTGCCAAGATCGGTGATGGTGGTGTTCTCGGCGCAGCTAAGGTCGAGCATCAACCCTTGAATCTTGCGGTCTTCCGTTGCCAGGCACAGTCCCGCAGCCACCGCATCCTTCGGCGACGTGATATCGATCGCCTCGCCGTCCACACGGATTTCGCCGGCAGCCTTGGCGTCAGCGCCAAATATGGCGCGAACCGCCTCGGTGCGGCCGCTGCCAACAAGCCCGGCAATGCCGACGATTTCTCCCTTGGCGACGGAAAATGACAGCTCCGGGCTGTGGCGCGTCACCTTCAGGCCGGAGACGCCAAGCGCCTCGCCGGATATGGTGCTGTCGCCGCGGAAGGCGTCGTGCTTCGCGAGTTCACGCCCGACCATGAGTTCAACGATTTTCGGAATGCCGAGCCCTTCGAGCGGCCGCGTAATCACGTGCTGTCCGTCGCGCAGGATGGTCACGTCGTCGCCCACCTCGAAGATCTCCTCGAGCCGGTGCGATATGTAGAGCGTGGTGACGCCGCGCGCCTTCAGCCGCTTCAGAATCTCAAAGAGACGGTCAACTTCCTTGGAGGTCAAGGTCGCCGTCGGTTCATCGAGGACCAGAAGCTTGCTTTCGTTGGAGAGCGCCTTGGCGATCTCGAGGAGCTGAAGCTGGGCGACGCTCAAGCTGCTGGCAAGCGTCGTCGGTGCCACGTTGAGGCCGACTTCGGCCAGCAGTTCCGCCGCCCTGGCGTTCATCTGCTTGTAGTTCACCAGGCCGTATCCGCGCGGCAGATGCTCAAAAAGCAGGTTCTCGGCGACGGTGAGATTGGAAAGAGGATGCAGTTCCTGGTGGATAACCCGGATGCCCGCCTTGAATGCCTCCAGCGGCGAGGATGGATGATAGGCTTCGCCGTCAAACAGGATGCGGCCGTCGTCCGGCTTGAAGACGCCGCCAAGCAGATTGATCAGGGTCGATTTTCCGGCGCCGTTTTCGCCAAGAAGTATGTGACCCCTGCCGCGGCCGATCTCTATCGAGACATCCTTCAGCGCCACGACGCCCGGAAAGCGCTTGCCTATTCCTTCCAGCTTCAGGATGGCATCATCGACTGTCTCTGGCACGTCCACCTCATGCGCGTTTCTGTTTCGAATTGGAGAGGGTGGCCGCCCTTGTGCCGCCGTCTGGCAGGATTCAAAGTTCGATCCTGAGCGGGCGGCAAGAAGAGCGATCGCGGAGCGGATGCGCCGGCAAAATGCCGACGCATCCCTGTCCGCAAGACCGATAGTATCGGCTATTTGAGATCCTTGGCGGTGACGAGCGTTACATCCGTCTTGACCCAGCCGGTGAATTTTTCGCCGGCATATTCGCGAAGGCCGTACTTGATGCCCATGGCCGCCATTTCCGCACCATATTGCTCGACGGTGGCCAGCATCTTGCCGTCCTTGATCAATGGCTTGACAGACGGAATGTTATCGAAGCCGACAACCTTGATCTTGCCTGCCTGGCCTGATGCGTCAAGCGCCTTGACCACACCGAGGGCCATGGAGTCGTTGGCGGCCATGACGCCTTGAATATCCTTATATTTCGTGAGGAAATTCGTCATGACGGTATTGGCTTCCTCGGTCTCCCAATGCGCGGTCTTGCTGTCGAGAAGATCGAGCTTGCCGGCCTTGATCGAGTCCATGAAGCCGACCTTGCGCTCCTTGGCATTGTCGGCCTCTGGATTGCCCTCCAGAATCACGACCTTCGCGCCAGGTCCCAGATCCTTGGCAAGCGCGTCGCCGGCAAGCTTGGCGCCGGCCGTGTTGTCGGGACCGAAGAAGGCGAGGTCGATACCGGCCGCCTTCTTGGCATCGGCATCGAGCGGCACGTCGATATTGATGACCTTCACGCCGGCCTTCACGGCCTTGGCAAGCGGCGTCGCCATGGCCTTGGAATCGGCAGGCGCTACGACGATGATGTCGTATTTCTGCGTCACGAAGTTCTCGACGGCATCGACCTGCGAGGCGAAGTCACGCTCGTCCTTCATGCCGACGGCCTTGAAGTCGAACTTGTCCTTGTTTTCGGCCGCATACTTGTCGGCGCCGGCCTTCATCTGCTTGAAGAACTCATTGGACAGGGATTTCATGATCAGCCCGACCTTGGGCTTGCCTGCAGCAAAGGCAGGCGAGACGCCGCAGGACAGCGCAAGCACGAGAGTGCCGGCCAGCCCGAACTTCAGCGCTGCACGCCGTTTTGCGTTGATCAAGACGGATTCATGCTTTGTAGAATTGGTCATTTCTTTCCTCCCGAACGGTCCTGGGCTCAGCTCCACCTGAGTTGTCTGCGACAATGAACCGTTTCCACGCATATTGGGTAGCATGCCGCCAAGAATTGTCAAGGCGCCGAATTTCGGACTGAAAGGTAGCTGAAATTGTAACTTTACCAGTCCGGGAAGATAGATATGATGAACCGTTTCCATCTGACGCGAGCTTTGCTCTCGCGCGGCGGAGGATAGGCTTGACATGCAGCCTTTGACTAAGGCGGCAGAGATCATTAGCTGAGAGCCCGGATCAGGCGCATCCAGGGCGTCTCGGAAGGTGAAATGAAGGGATATTGGTTCCGTTATGCCAAAGGTTGGAATTCGAGACGTTGCCAAGCTGGCGGGAGTTTCCACCGGGACCGTTTCACGAGTTTTGAATGATCATCCTTCCGTTACGGATGAATTGCGGGCTCGGGTCAGGGGCGTCATCGAGGAGCTCGGTTATATGCCCGACCCCTCTGCCAGAAGCATGCGCGGCAAGGTCAGTCGTCTCATCGGCATCATCATTCCCGACCTCACCAATCCCTTCTTCTCGGAACTCGTCCAATCCGCGGAACAAGCAGCAGCACGACATGGCTATAACATCATCGTCATGACCTCTTTTGACCATGCGGCCAAGGAGGCGGATCGGATCGGCCAGCTGACAAGTCGGAAGGTGGATGGCATCATCCTTGTTCCGAGCAACGATTTCCATACGCTCAAGCTGCCGAAGGGGCTGCCGATCGTCATCGTCGACCGCCTCCTGCCGGGATATTCCGGCATTGCTGCCGATCATCGCAGTGGCGTGCGCCTCGGCGTCGAGCATCTTGTGAAGCTTGGCCATCGCCGCATCGGCTTCATTTCTGGTCCCAAAGACTCCGTCCCCGCCAACGATCGTCTCAAGGGCTATCTCGATGCGATGGAACTCGCCTGCGATGGCGAGCAGAATGCGGCGCCGCTGATCGCAGAAGCGGCTTTCGACTATGAAAGCGGCCGGTCTGCCGGAAACTATCTTCTCGCGCGCGCGCGTCACGAGCGCCCAACCGCCATATTCGCAAGTTCCGACCAGCAGGCGATTGGCTGCATGCGTGCAGCCCACGATTTGGGAATCCCGATCCCGGCTGCCCTTTCCATCGTCGGTTTCGACGGCATTCCGCTCGCAAGCATGACAACGCCACGCCTGACCACCGTGAAGCAGCCGATTCAGGAAATAGCAGCAGCGGCAGTCGCTGTTTTGCTGAGCAAGCAGGATGCCCCGGGCCTCGGCAAACCACTCTTGCTGGGCTGCGAGATTTCGGAGGGGGAAACAACCTCTTCACCGCAGCCGGATTGAAAGCTGATGATATGTCGGTGATCGCAGCAGGCGCTATAGCCCAATATTGATGAGTTGCATGTATCTTTTTATCTGTGCGTATTGATCCGCTGATATGTCTTCAGCAATCTCCGAGCTGTATCGGAATTGCTTTACCATTGCACTGTTTATACCCGTCAAATCCCGAGCGTATTAAGCCAGTCGCTGAAAGTGGATGTCTCCGTCTTCCGCGGTAGATGCTCTATCTTGCAGTCCCCGGTATGTCTGCGGACTTCGCTTGGGCTGTAGCCGAATTCGTGCGTAAAGGCCCGGCTGAAGTTGGCTGCCGATTCGAAGCCGAGATTGCCGGCGATATCTGCAATTTTCTGACCATTGCTCACGTCGGCAAGTGCTGCGCGTGCAGCCAGAAGTCGTCTTCTGCGCACGTAGTTCAAGACGCCACCCGATGCCTGGAACAGTTCGTAAAGCCTGGTTCGGGAGATTGCCAATTCACGGCTCAACGCTTCCGGAGTTAGGTCTGCTGATCCGAGATTGCTCTGGATAAAGCGACGAGCTTTCGTCATCAGTCCGATCTCGGAGCTGCGATCGCCGGTCATATGGCCATCCACCAGCGGTGTGACGCTATGAAATATCATCTCTTGCAGCTGGTTGCGTACACTGTGGAGATCGTCCCTTGTCAAACGATCGAGGTTTGCTTCGAGAAAAGCGATGTAGTCAGCCAGCAGCTTGACGCGTGAGCCCCCCAGGACAATGTTGTTGCTTGCTCCAGGCAGTCCGCCGTGATCGGCAAACAAATCGCAAGGTAGAATGAGGGCGACAGCTTGCGCGCTTACGGTGCGGCCGTAAAACGGGCAGCCAAGCGCCCGGATTTCCATCATGCCAGGCTCGTTTTCGACCACATGCCCATTGACGCTGGTCCATGTCTTGCCCGTGCGCAGGAAGGTGATTTGCCAATGGTCTATGGCGCTGAAGCGCACTTTCTCCGGTGAGCGCTCGTAGCTGAAGGCTGGCGTTTGTTGCTGGATGAAGAGCACCCCTTCAAGATTCCAGACGGTTTGACTTGCTACGAAACCATCCCCCGCCTGAGCGCTTTCGGGGAGATAAGCGTCTATCAGCGGCGCCATATGCTTCTGCCAGGCTGGGAATTGCTGGCTGGGAGCCTCATTGGATGTGGAAAATGGCAGCGACGCGAGCTCTGGCAGATCTGTGGTCTGGCCGCAAAGTGGAGCTTCGGAAATGCGAGGCCACCGGCGCCTTTCGACAAAAGCTGATTGTCCGGCGGTAATCTCGGTCTTGTCCCACATCATCGTGGTGGCCTTTCGACAGAACATGCCAAATCGGCTGGTAGTCGCCGCGGTGTGCTTGCCACAGGCGGATGAAGAGGTCCCGCGCTCATGGAGGCGAATAACAGACGCCCAGAATGGACCGCGCGCGAACAGTACAGGCCTCTTATGTCTGCGATCTTCCCCATGCGTCGCAAAACAGCCCGAATTTCAGTCCATCCGAGCGCCCGCCAGGTGGCGGACGGACATAAAGGAAGTGACCGTATCATGTCTCGATAAAAGAATTCTGCCTTGCGGTGTGCCTTGGCCGGCAAACCAAAGAAGTCTGTGGATGTCTGAGCTAACGCTCTGTGCATCCATCGAATGTTGCGCCAAGTTATTACCATTGCAGGCAGCATTGTTGCAGATCCCCGCCCGAAGGCCATGAGGGGAAATTAAGCAGATTTCGTTAATATTTTCAAGATATTTATAGAAATTGCTTAAATATTTTCCGCTGAAATACACGAATGAAACTTGTCAAGGAGAGTAAACTTATGAGTTTTTGGAAAAACTCTTGCAATCTATCCGCTGGTAATCGAAAAATTGGTGTTGCTGTAGCGGCAATACTTGCGATTGCATCTTCGATAGTCATGACTGAAAATGCAAATGCTGCCGAGAGCGCACATGTAAAGAATAAGACTGTTCAGCTGTATATGAAGAAGTATCAGAAGAACAATGTTGTATTCTATAGTGGAAACTCACTCGCCAAAACGACTTCGGTTTCTGCCCAGGATTACTTCAAGGGGTCTCCCTATATCTGCACGCCAAGTGGGTTTGGAAGAACGTCGCATTGCTACAATCGCAGCGCATTCTGAGTTGAACCGGTCGATGTCGCGCGGTGCGCGCGGCAAAGAATAGGGGCATTTCCCGGATAGCGGTTCGACGGAACAGGTGAGACGCATGCCGTTCGCTATCCAAGTAAAAGCCCCTATGCGAGTATTCGACTTCAACCGGGCAGATGTCTGCGAACATAGTCGCCCGGCCGCAGTTTCAGAACTTCGTCATCATGTTTGATTGGATTATGACGGAACACATACCATTTTCCGCCTGATGCTCGTTTCTGATAGATGATCCCGGCTTTCTTGCGATGCAGGAAGCAGGACACGTTGGGTGCGGCACTTTTCTTGCTGTACCAGACAGCGCTCATGCAGAGCCTACCGCGATCGGTCGCATACCAGATGCCCCGTGCGTAGGATTTTTTGGCACCCGTGTGCGACCAGGCCGTAAATCGACGGTGATGACGAGAGAAGAAACCGGCCCCGTCTTTCCATATCCAGGAACGTCCCGCGTAGAGCTTTTTCAGTTCCTTGGCGCTCATCGGCATGGCTTGATGAGCCGCACGTGCAGTCATTCGATCGATTTGATGTTGCGTCGCCGCGTTCGCGGTGCCGACCAGCAGCATCGCGAACATGGCATTCAGGATGATGAAACGGAACCAAGACATGTGTTTCTCCTCAAGCTTTCATCATCGCGGTCAATTCAACAGGGGCGGCGTGGCAACGCGCCAGTCCGGCCGGCCCAGACCATCCGGCCAGGGGTAGACTTCACGGTCGTTGAAGTAGACGACCGCTTTCAGGTCAGGGAATTCGGAATGTGGCTTGTTGGCTTCCTCGGCCCATGCGTGAACATAGGCCTCATTTCCCTGGTAGCCCAATTCCGCGATCACGATGGGTTTCTTGAAGCGCTTCACGCGGTCGTAGCCGGGTTTGGTCGCTTCTACAAAGGTCGAATCCCGCCCGAGCTTGCGCAGATCGAACGGCTGGTAACCGAAGACTGACAGCCCGACGACGTCGACGAATGAATCACCGGGATAATAGGCTTCGAGCCCATCCTTGCCCATCGGCGACCACATGTACTTTGCCGAGGGAAGGCTCTTGCGGCAGACGGTAACGGCGTGTCTGTAGGCTTTCACGTAGTCGTCCGCTTTCCAGTAGGCCCAGGTGAACTGTCCGTTCTTCTCGTCCATTTCCTGAGCCCAGCGAATGGTGACGGGCGCATTGAGCTTGGCTGCCGCAGAGCAGATTGCCGTCATGTTGGAATCGTAGTGACCCGCCAGAATTCCATTGAGAAGATCGGTTGGCGTGACGCGCCAGTCGCGAGCCCATGACCAGGGCTCGACGGTGATCAACAGCGAACGGCCGCGCTTGCGGGCATAATCGTCTGCCGTACTCAGCGTCGACAGATCGACATCTTCCCAGGGCAGGAAGAGATGCTCGATCTTCGGACTGGGGTCATTGGAAAAGTCCCCGTTGGGATCATAGGCACCCCCCGGTAGCGATTGGGGTGTGATGATCGGCCTCTTGTCGTTGAAGAGAGGCCGGGTCTCGGCCTTTGCATCCAAGCCGTTACTGGCAGCGTACACGCCCCCGCAGAGGGCGCCAGCCGCAAGCAAAGCCGTTGTTAGTTTTGATAGAGTTTTCATCGCATTGCCTCCTTCCTCTATTCGGTCTTGCGGACGGTCAAAGAGGTCTTCAAGGCCTCCAGTCGTTGTGAGACCAGATCGTCGGCGATCAAGTTTGTCGCCTCATCGGTTTTCTTGGTGATGGGATGGCGGAACACGAACCATGCTCCGCCAGTCTCGCGTTTCTGATAGATCGTTCCATCGAGAATGCGATGGACGAAACAGGTTTTCGCCGGAAACTGGCCGTTTGCAGCATGCCAGGTTGCGTCAAGGCATAGGCGGCCCGTATCCGTCACAGCCCAGCGGCCTTCGGCCCAGGATTGTCCGCCGGTTCCGTCGACCCAGGCTGAAAATCGACGGTCGGTATTCTGCATTCGGCCAGCGCCATCGGGCCAGCGCCAGCTCTTGTCGTGATAGAGCATGTAAAGTTCGGCTGCCGTCATGGGTCTTGCGCCATCCGGCACCTTGGTGGTCGTCGCGGCTACGGCCGCATTGCTCCCCGCTGCAAGCCCAAGCACGATCGCACATGCCAGCGATGCTGCAGGGACCAGGGAGGTCTGTTTCCTTGATGGCTTCATATTATTTCTCCCGTATTGTGATTGGGACGAGCTTTGGCGTTGCCGCCTTTACGGCTCGCGGCCGGTTTCGCCGCTTGGCAATATCGCGCAGGCTGCTATGTGTGCTTGCCGACTTACCTATGGCGCAGACATGAAAGCCAATCTGGCGGGCGGCTTCCGTATCCAGCGCATTTCGCAGATCTATGAGAACAGGCTGACGCAGCTTCTGCTTGAGCTGAGCCAGGTCGATCTTGCGGATGGCGTCCCATTCCGTCATGACGACGACGGCATCCGCATTTTTCGCGCATTCATAGAGATCCTCGTAGAAGTCGACGCTGCTGAGGACCTTTGCTGCATTCTCGATGCCGACGGGGTCATATGCCCGGATGCGGCCGCCCAGGCGCTGCAGGGTTTCGATGAGCGGCACGGACGGCGCATCGCGCATGTCGTCGGTATCGGGCCTGAAGGTCAGGCCGAGAACGGCAATCGTCAGGCCGTCAATATCGCCGCCAAGTGCCTTGGTGACCTTGCGTGCCATGCGCCGCTTGCGCGTCTCGTTGACGGCGAGGGTTTCCTCGACGATACGCAGCGCCACGCCATGGTCCTGCGCCGTCTGCAATAGTGCGAGCGCGCTTTTGGGGAAGCATGAGCCGCCATAGCCGGGGCCGGCGGCAAGGAGGCCTGCTCCGATGCGCTTGTCGAGCCCCATGCCGAGAGCAAGCTCTCCGACGTCGCTGCCCATCTCCTCGCAAAGGTCGGCAAGCTCGTTGATGAAGGTGATCTTCGTGGCGAGAAAGGCATTGGCAGCATGCTTGATCAGCTCGGCCGTCCGACGCATCGTGATGATGACGGGCGTATTCTGGCGCTCGATTGGGACATCATAGAGCTCGACGAGCCGCTTGCAGGCCCATTCTTCCTCCACGCCGAGGACGATACGATCCGGAACGAGAAAATCGTGCACGGCAACGCCTTCGCGCAGAAATTCCGGATTGGAGGCGACGGCGAAGGTGCCTGCCGTCCGGGCCGAGCTGATGATCCTGTGCACGGCGTCGCCGGTTCCGACCGGCACCGTCGATCTTATCACCACAACGCTATCAGGCGAGATGAGCGCTGCAAGTTCGCGCACTGCCTGATAAATGACGGAAAGGTCGGCGTCCTCTTGCCCTGGATGCGGCAGAGCAGCGATCGCTATGAAGACGATAGCCGCGCCTTCGACGGCCTTTGCGATGTCGCAGGTAAAGTCCAGCCGTCCCGCGGCATAGTTTCGCTCCACCAGCTCGTCGAGATCCGGCTCGTAGATCGGCATCCTGCCGTGACGAAGAGCGGCGATCTTATCGGCATTCTTGTCCACACAGACGACACGATTGCCCCATTCGGCGAAGCATGTGCCGCTGACCAAGCCTACATATCCGGTTCCAATAACAGCTATTTTCATGTGCGTTCCCGCCAATAGCGTCCTTCCCGTCATGAACCTCAGTTGTCTGTGTCACTCACGTGCCAGTGTGGATTGAGAACCATTCTGTGCAGTCCACGCCCGCCAATTCCTGCGCCTGCCACCGAAAAGCGATTGTCGAACAATACGTAGCCGTCGGTGTCCCAAATCAGTGATTGCACTCCGGCGCGGCCGTGCTCCATGATGCCGACAAATGGCAGGGCAGTCAGAGCAAGCAGAGCGCTCGCGAGCGCCGGCCGATAAAGGCGCTTATTCGTGCTGAGCGTGTTTTCACGCGCATGTTGGACGATGATGACCAGCAGCAGTAAAGTATAGATGGCAGCATTCATCGTTGCGAAGATATAGAAGCCGCTGCTCTCTTCGACGCTGACAGACAGCACCGGGGCGATGGAGGCGAGAGAGAGCATGGCATAGGGTGCAAGGACCCGGAACGGCAGCGGGTCGACTTCCGATGTGCCTTTCGGAGTGACGCGGAAATCCACGAACGATCCGGTCGCCCAATCGCGAATGGCAGCCAGAGCACCCACGAGCGCCCACGGCCAGCGAGCAAACAGGAACAGCGTCATCTCCCAGCTCAAGATCCTGGCATCGACCGGTCTGAACGTATGCGTACTGCGCCAGCGATAGGCGAACAGGATCAGCAGGACGGATTGCGGCACGAAGTGCAGCAGGAAGTCGGGATAGGATACATCGACAAAGGTCTTTCCTCTGATGAGCGCGACGATCGGCATGATGAACATCAGCGCCATGAAGAGCGAGAAGAGGGAATACCAGAGCTGCGAAAACAGGAACTGGATCTTGAGACGTGGCGGCAGCCGCTTGATCAAGCTCGGTGAGTACTGCAGCAGGATCATCATCAGGCTGCGCGACCACTGAAACTCCTGGGTGATGAGATCGGCAAAGGTGCGCGGGCCATCGCCATGAGCAATGGCATCGAGCGCATGAATGCCACGCCAACCATGCGCATTCATCATCAGCGTGGTGGAATGGTCTTCCGCCAGCTCAGGCCCCAGCCCGCCAATGCTCTTGAGGGCCTTGGTGCGAACGGCATAGTGCGAGCCGATGCAAAGCGGCGAGAGCCCGTGATTGAACCCCGCCTGAAGCGATCCGTGCATGCTGGCTTCCGCATAGAGACGGCCACGTGCCGACCAGCTTTCACGAGCGTTCTGGTCGCAAATGCTCGGCGCGGATACATAGCCGACTGCCGGATCGGCGAAGGGACGAAGCATTTGGAAAAGATAGCCTTGCTCGGGCACATGATCGGCATCGAGCTGCACGACGAAATCATAGCCTTCATAGCCGTATTGATCGTAGAAGAAGGCAAGATTGCCTTCCTTGCAGCGGGTGCGCCGCGGCCATGTCTGGCGATGATAGTCTTCCCGTCCCTTCCGGGTGGAAACCTGGACACCATGTTTGCGGCACCAATCCAGCGTCGAGGGTGACGGGTCTTCATCTGCAAGCCAGGTGTCGTGCGGCACCTCCTGCGCCAGCATCGCATCCAACGTCCGGGCGACCACCGCAAAGGGCTCCGATGGCGCTTTGGTTACGACCATGGCGATGCGGCTGCCCGCCGGGAGCCGCAATTGCCCCGTCGGCTTTTCGGCGCGAAAGAAGACGACGATGAAATAGGCCGGAATGACCGTCACCCAGGCAAGCACCAGGGTCAGCAAGACCGACCCTGCAACGTCGACATGGTGTGCGGGCGTAAGCCACCAGCTCCAGAAATAGCCGAGTGCCGCAAGCCACAGCATGGCGCAAACCGCATATTCCGCGCGCTGGCGACCCTGCAGGACCGGCGTCATCAGCGCCCTGTCCTTCATTGCTTCGGCTCGTGTCCGGATCGATGTCATCCTCGCATCTCCAGCCCGAAGAAGGGAGCTGCGGTCCGGATGATCGTGTCGATATCCGAATGCAGAGCGCGGAAGCCGAGCTTTTCGGCGGCAAGATCGGAAGCGGCATAGAGGGCAGGCGGATCGCCCGGTCGCCGCCTGTGCATGACGACAGGAACCTTGCGCCCGCAAACACGCTCGATCGCGCCGACGATCTCCTTGATCGACGTGCCGCGTCCTGTCCCCAGATTGACAGCGAGATTGCCGCCGCCGGCCAACAGATATTCGACTGCCAGGACATGCGCCCTGGCAAGATCCAGCACATGGATATAGTCGCGCACACAGGTGCCGTCCGGTGTGTCGTAATCGTCTCCATAGACTTCCAGGGTTTCGATCGTGCCGGCCGTTGCCAGCAATGCGCGGGGAATGAGATGCGTTTCGGGATCATGCCATTCGCCGAGCTCTTGCTCCGGATCGGCGCCCGAGGCGTTGAAATAGCGCAGCGCCACATAAGAAAGTCCGTAGGCCGCCGAATAATCGGCAAGCATATGTTCGGCAATCAACTTCGTTCTGCCATAGGGATTTATCGGCTGGGGCATCTCGCATTCGCGGATCGGCAGATGGGTGGGAATTCCGTAGATCGCGCAGCTCGATGAAAAGATCAGCTTATCCGCTTCCGTACGGCGGCATGCCTCCAGAACCGACAGCGTGCCGTTGACATTGTTGGCATAGTATTTCGCAGGATTCTCAACGGACTCGCCGACATAGGCCGAGGCGGCGAAATGTATGATTGCCGCAGGCCTGTGGTCCTCGATCGCCTTGGCAAGACGGGGCGTGTCGAGAATATCTCCTTGCACAAAAGGCCCCCAGCGCACGGAGGTCAGGTGCCCCGTCGAGAGGTTGTCATAGACGACCGGCTCGAAGCCCCGACGATGGAGGAGCTTTGCGGTGTGGCTGCCGATGAAGCCGGCGCCACCCACGACGAGTATCTTTTGCCTGATCATCACGCAACCTCGAAAAGCTCGCTGTTCGGACGAACCAGCTGACGTTCGAAGTAGGCGATGGTGGATTTCAGCCCGTCCGCCAAGGCGACGGATGGTTCCCATCCCAGTTCGCGTTTTGCGACGGTGATGTCGGGCCGGCGCTGGCGCGGATCGTCGATCGGCAAGGGCTTATGGACGATCTTTGAGTTCGAACCGGTGATCGCGATGACCTGTTCGGCAAGGTCACGCACGGTAAATTCCGCCGGATTGCCGAGATTGACAGGCGTATGGATGGCTGTTTGGTCGGCCATCAGTCGAACGAAACCATTGATCAGGTCGGCGACATAGCAGAACGAGCGCGTCTGGGAGCCATCGCCATAGACGGTGATGTCCTGGCCCTTGAGTGCCTGGACGATGAAATTGGAAACGACACGGCCGTCGTCGGGGCGCATGCGCGGCCCATAGGTGTTGAAGATGCGCGCAATCCTGATATCGACGCCGTGCTGGGCGTGAAAGTCACGGAAAAGAGTTTCGGCAGAGCGCTTGCCTTCGTCGTAGCACGAGCGGGGGCCGAAGGAATTGACGTTGCCCCAATAGTTCTCCGGTTGCGGATGTACCAGGGGATCTCCATAGATCTCCGAGGTCGAGGCCTGGAAGATGCGCGCTTGGTGATGCGTGGCAAGCTCCAGCAGATTGAGCGAGCCGAAGACGCATGTTTTCATCGTATGGATCGGATCGGCCTGATAATGCGGCGGAGATGCCGGGCAGGCCAGATTGTAGATCTCGCTGACAGGCAGATCGAGTGACGCTATGACGTCGTGGCGGATAAAGCTGAATGTGTCGTAGCGAAGCAGATGCCATAGATTGTCCATCCGCCCCGTTGAAAAATCATCCACGCAGATAACTTCGTGACCATCCTGCAGAAGTCGATCGCAAAGGTGCGAGCCGAGGAACCCCGCGCCTCCCGCAACAAGAATAGTGCGTCTCTTCGTATTTTTTGGAGCTACACTTGCAGATTTGAACGCTATGCCCATCAAACCCTCCCGGTAATTTAGACACGCAGCCGAGTATTCAGGGCGAAGTAAGACTTCCGCCCCTGTTCAAGGCTTTTACAACTGGGAATTATTGCTGCAATTTACGGTTATAGTTTACTAATGTTTAACTATGCTGTCGTTATCAGGGAATGCAGAAGTTTTACATTCTGTCCATTTTTACGGCTATAATAATAGGTGCGTTCTCTCAAGATAAATTACATTGAGCGCATGTTTTAAGCTGAAGTTTTTACTATGGAATTTATATATACTTATATTCTATAGCATATCAATAGAATATCATTGAGTATTTCTATTTATGTTCGCCTCAGACGGAAAAACCGACAGGCGTAAGGGGGAGCGAACCGAAATTCGGCTTCAAATAAATTCGCGCAATATGCTGTGTCACGATGCGCCTCTTCTCCAGCAAGTTTTCGTGTCCGAGCGCGGCGCAACGGCGACAAAAGCGCTGTGGCTTATTTGAGATTTTGTAAGCGGACATCCCATAAGCCGAATGCCCGGGCGCATGAGCTTTCTGGCACCCCGTGGGAACACCCCGGATAAGGGGCGTGAGCGTTTGATGGCTAGGTCAGGCGCAAATCCAGGCGCGGATGCAGCTTTTTCAGGTTTGGCAATGATTTCATCTGCCAGGGAATTTGCGACGAGCCGCACACGGTGAGGTGGATATCTGGATGCTTGCGTGCCTCTATCGTCAGTTTGGCAAGCAGGTTGATGCCCGAAGAATTCAAGAATTGCAGACCGGTCAGATCGAAAGTCGCTTTGCCTCCACCACCATGAAGGATTGTCCTGGCCAGATCATAGACCGGCGCATAGGCATCGGGACCAGCCAGACGCATGGTTCCGTCAAAATACAAAGTACTGCCTTCGGACCAGACGCGGAATGCTTCTTCTTTGATTTCCATAAAGGGCCTCTCGCGGGTTCACGCCGATGATATCGCCATCGCGGCATAGGTTTGCAGCTTGATCCGTTTGTGCGGACCATCCTCTTCGAAATGCCAGGCCAATTGAACCTGGTAGTCGCTCATCAATGTCAACAGTCCTAACCCGGATGCATTGTCACCGGCAAGAACGCTTGCCTCGATCTGTTCTATCAGGAGATCGCTGGGGTCGCCGGCTGTAACCCTCAGCAATAATTCCTGGAAACGGTTAGTCGCTTCGCGGTCGATCAGGTTCACGATCCGCATTCTGAAATGATGGGCATCCCTCAGCGCCTCGATAAGGATCTCGCCCGAGGAGCGGAACTTGATGGAGTTTTCGATGAGCTCGTTGGTCAGGTAGCCTATGTCGTGTCGCACCGTCTTATATTGACGCTCGGAAGCGCGGAAGCCGAGCGCCATAGTCTCCGCGATAAAGTCGGATGTCATGGCCGAATGGCGCCATGCCAGATGAAGAGGTCCGTCGAACAGGCGAATACGAAGAGCGTTGGTGCCGTCGAACGAAACCAGATGTTCCTTGCCGAAAGTTGCCGTCCTCATCTCCTCACCTGTGCCGCATCACCACAAGAGTAATATCGTCATGGATCTTATGGGTTCCGATGTAAGCCATCAAATCGTCGAGTATGCCTTCGACGACCTCTTCCGCAGTCCCGCCATGCAGGCGGCGGGCATCCTCCAAAAGCCTGTCGAAACCGAACAGTTCGCCTTTTGAATTCTCCGCTTCGGTGACGCCATCAGTATGCAGGACAATCATGTCACCTTTCTCGAAGGATATTTGCCGCGTGTCGATAAACGGAGCAATATCAGGCTCGAGGCCGACAGGAAGACCGAGATCACCTGTGTCTATCCGCTCTACCTTGCCGTCCTGACGAATGATGATCATGTCTTCGTGCTGGCCGGATATTGTCAGTCTCTCGCCGTCATAGTCGAGGAACGACAAGGTAAGATGCTTGTCGGTCCGCGTGCGCTCGATGTTCTTGAAGATTGCGCGGTTGAGATCGGTCAGGAATTTCGCCGGGTCCATCTCGCCCGCCTCCTGTAGGGCGCGCGCGATCGATTGCACCATCAGCATCAGCACGCCGCTCTCCAGCCCGTGGCCGGTCACGTCGCCAATGCCGATCTTGAGGTTGTTTCCGTTCTGTAGAACATCGTAGTAGTCGCCGCCGACTTCGTCGGCAGGGCGCATGTAGGCGGCTATTTCCAGGTGCTTGATTGCCGTCAGCTCCTTGGCCCGCGGCAGGACCATGAGCTGGATCTGTCTGGCGACATTGAGTTCGGCACCCAGCCGCAGGTTTTCGTTTTTCAACTGGCTGTTGAGGGTCGAAATCTCTTCCTTGGCCGCCTCGATCTCCTTGGTTCGGTCCGAAACGAGCTTTTCGAGGTTTTCGGTGTGGAAACTGATATCCTCCGCCATCCGGTTGAATGCGATGCCGGCTTCCGCCACTTCGTCCCTGGTCGAGATATCGACCCTGACGGAATAGTCCTTCGCCTGTATGCGCTTGGCGGCGCTCGCCAGCGCGCTGATGCCGCTGGTGACGCGCTTCGAGGCAGCAAAGACCGCCGCCGTGACGATCATGAGGGACACCAGGACCGCCATGATTTGATAGAGCAGGATGCGATTGGTCGCCCGCGATATCTCATCCTTGGCGGCAATGAGCGAGGCATAGATCTCGCGCTCAGGTACGACTATCCCGAGCGACATCACCTCGCGCTGCACCGGTCCATCCACCCAGAGATTGGTCGGGTGCAATTGCTTGACGACCACGAGATAGGGAACGTCCTCTCCCTGTTCGTTGAGGGAAATATGCTGGATCGTGCCGTCGGCATCGAGCGGCAGCTTGGTAATCGCCGTTTGGCTACTGTTGCGCAAGGATCGGTCGACGCCGGTGACCCCCTTGGCAGCCGCATCGTTGGCGGCACGCAGGCCGATGACCTTCTCGCCCACGGGATTGATTGCGACGACATTTCCATTCGACATGGCGAGGAAGCCGAAGCCGGTCTGGGCGACTTTCACATGTTCAACGATCTCGGCAAGTTGTGTGAGCGTGATATCGGCGCCGGCCGCGCCGGCCAGGTGATGCCGATCCGGCGTCCAGAGCGGATGAAAAAAGCTGACGATCAGCTTTCCGGTGATGGCATCGGTATAGGGAGCCGTCTGGGTAATGTAATCGGCAACGGGGCGCGATGACGGGTTGGAGGCCCATTGCTGCCAGGATTCGTAGAGACCCGGAAAGAAGAATGTCCAAAAATCAGAGCTGTTATGGCCGGGATAGAGCCGGTCGAAGGTCTGCGCCTGCGTCGTATAGGGCGCGGTCCGGAAAATCGGACGCTCCCTCGGGCCGATATAATACATCTGCAGCTTGGACGCGCCGTTATGCAGCAATGAAGGAGCGACCAGATCGAGCACGGCGCTCCATTCTATGTCAGCCTGGACCTGGGGCAGGGGGCGGTGATCCTTATCCAGAAGGTAGCCCCAGACACTGACGACCGAGGGCGTTCCGGGAAGATTTTGCGCCCACTGACCGCCTGGATCGTAGGTCACCGTTACGGCGCCCGGAGAAGCCTTGGTCATGGCGGCGCCGACATCGCCACTTCTTGCCGGATTGTCGATCTGTCCCTGAAGCACACCCGCCAGCGCCTTCACATCGGAATGGACCTGATCGATCAGCAAACCGACCTCTGCGGCGGTCGAATCCGCATAGGAGCGAATGTAATCCTGGCTGGCCTTCTCCAGGCCCTGTCCCACTTCCGTCGTGGCGTTGCGCGAAAGGCGCTGCACGTTCCACAATGCAAGGCCACCACTGACCATGAGGTCGAATAGGACGGCTCCCCCGACGACAAGTAGAAATTTGGCGCGAAATGAGCGTAGGCCCAGCCGTTGCTTGGCAATTGACGCGTCTGTCATAGCGGTTTCTGTCCCGAAGAAGCCCAGATCGGCCAGCCGGCATAGCCTCTTGGATGGAGCGCGGCAAAAATATGATCGGCGAAACCCTGCTTGAATCGCTCGATGAATGCGGCCGAATCCCCTCTTCTGACCGCCATTTCATCGGCATAGACATTCTGCCATGCCGTGATGATGTCGGCGAAATCCTGGGGATCGCCATCGAGATTGGTGACCATGAAGCTTTCCATCCGCACATCCTTGAAGCCGGCGTCCAGCAACATGCGGCGGCCCTTGGGACCCATTTCGACATCCATATCGAAGTGAGCGAACAGCTTCGCGACCTCGTTATAGGTCCACTGGATGCTGTCGGCTCTGGGCTCGCCAAGACAATGGGAGTTCTTCTCGTTGGTGATGTAGACCCGGCCGCCGGGCTTGCATATGCGATAGAGCTCCCGAAGCAGAACATCCGGGCGGTCGAAGATCTGCAGCGAATGCCTGCAGGTCACGAAATCGAACTGGTCGCTGTCGAACAGCATCTGGGATGCATCGCCATAGGTATATTCGATGTCCTGGACGTCGAAGTCGTCGGCGACCTTGCGGGCATATTCCAGGCTGGGCACCGAATGGTCGAGGGCAACGATCCGCGCTGGCTTGAAATCCTTTCGCAGCAGCATGGCGAAATCGCCGATGCCGCAGCAGATATCGGCGACATGCAAACCCTCGCGAAGGCCGTGCCGCGGCAATATCTCGCGCTCGTGCCGCCAGGTCATTTTCGTCTGGGTCCGGAGGATCGGGATGAAGCTCTGGTTCTCCACGAATGTCTGCCCCGGATAGAAGGCGGAATCATAGATCTCGACGATGATGTTGGGCGACAGATCGCTCAAATGGCGAAACAGTCGCGATGCCCATGCAACGACGCTTGAAGCGACGACCGTCAGTTTGAGATCGGGTCTCGATCGCGTCGCATCGAGGAGCACATGGGTCAAGGCACGGAACGCCGTATTGTTCATGTGGGTGACGCGCTTCAGATTGATGTAGCAAATGCCATTTACCGTCTCGATGCCGTTGCGCAGCAGGGCGAGGTCATCGGCAAGCTCGGCAACCGAATGCGGTCTAAGGACCCCTGACAGGGAGAATTCCTGATTATTGGCATCGAATTGCGCCGTGAAGCGGCTGGAGGAGAGGTTGCTCAATTGAGTAGCCTTTCGAGCGCAAGATCCACCACGAAAGTCATCAGTCCTGTATCCTGACCGGACAGCGCGATATTGGCATCGTAATTGACGGCAAGACCGAGAAGGATCGCATGCTCGGCATGCGCCGCGTCATCGGTGATGACATCGAGATAGCTAGCAAGGGCCTGGCCGCTTCCAATGCGCTCTACGATTGCCTCATATGAATTGCATTGCTCGGCCGAGCAGGGAAAGGTCAATTCGATCCGTTCGGTCGAGCCATTTCGGTAGAAGCGGCAGGTAAGAGCACCGTCGCTCTCTCTGGTGTGGAACGACATCTCGAAGAGCTCGTTCAAGGCTGCTGAAAGCAGGTTGGCATGTCGGATGGGATCGTGGCGATCGTGGCTGACCATATGGGCCACATAGGCAGCGCATTGGTCGCAATGCGACCAGTCCGCCACCAGGGTTGCCATTTCCATCTCCAGTTCAAGCAATGGCTCGAAAGCCGCGGCCACTTGCACCTCCTCCATGGTACCCCTTCGAGAAATTCCCAAATGAAATGCGCTTCAGAAACTCACGGACTGGCGTGATATTCGTCAAATGTCGCGGCCGATTGAGTGCGCGCACCCTGTCTTATGAAATCATCGAGCTTGTCGGCGCCGAGCGGAGGGCTGATGCTATAGCCCTGCAGACGGTCGCAGCCCTCGTGCTGGAGCCAGGCTGCCTGCTGCTGCGTTTCGACACCTTCTGCCGTCACTCGCATGTCCAGGCCGTGCGCAAGGCTGATCACGGAACGTACGATGGTTTGGCTCTTGGTATCCTGCAAGAGATCGCGGATGAAATAGCGATCGATCTTGATCGTATCGAAGGGAAAATTCTTGAGATAGCTGAGCGAGGAATATTCCGTGCCGAAATCGTCGAGGGAGATCTGTATGCCGAGAACGTTCAATGTGTTCAGCGTGTCCAGATTGTTGGTGGTGCGTTCGAGAAGCACGCCTTCGGTGATTTCCAACTCCAGGCGCTCGGCCGGGAATCCGACGATATCGATCGTTTGAGAGACGCGATCGGTCAGGCCTGGCGTCAGGAATTCCGCCGGTGAAAGATTGACTGCAAGCGTATAGTGGGCCGGCCATGCCAGGGCTTCGCGGCAGGCTTCTTCCAGCATCCACTGGCCGATTTCGCGCATGAGACCATCGGCTTCGGCCATGGGAATGAAAGCCGCCGGCGGAATGATCCCGAGGGTCGGATGTCGCCAGCGCAGCAGCGCCTCGAAGCCGACCACATTGGACGGGGGCTCCACCAGCGGCTGATATTCGATGAAGAACTCGTCGCGCTGTAGCGCCACGCGCAGGCTGCGCCGGAGCAGCTCCCTCTGCTCGACCACGATCAGCATGGCCGGATCGAAAGTCCGCGCCCGTCGCCGCCCTTCTTTCTTGGCGGCATAAAGGGCGACGTCGGCAGCCTTCATCAGCTGCTCCCCCTCGTTGCCGTCGCGCGGCGCAATTGCGATCCCCACGCTGACGCCGACGAAGAGAGAGATGCCGTTGACCGTGAACGGCTTCTTGAATTCGGCCACCAGCGCATCCGCCAGCCGTTCCGCCTCGAAGGCCCGCTGTGGGCCGACCTGGATGATGGCGAACTCATCGCCGGCAAGACGGTAGACCGTTCCGCCGTGGCCGAGTGCCTCCTTGATTCTTTCGGCGGCGAGTTTCAGTACGATGTCGCCGGCGCCGTGGCCAAGTGTGTCGTTGACGGGCTTAAAGTCATCGAGGTCGAGCTGCATCAGCGCCGGCCCGATCTTGCCGCTCGCCGGAAGCAGTTGCGCCAGTGCCGCGCTGAATTGGCGGCGATTGGGCAATCCGGTCAAGGCATCGTGCGTTGCCTGATGGATGAGTCGCGCTTTTTCATTATCGTCGGATGGCGGGCTCTCGCCTGCTCCGTTGGTTTCGACGATCAGCAGCCCTACCCGGATATAGGAGATGAGGACGTTGCGTTTTCCCCGCCTCGGATCGTCGAGCGGGATGGTGCGAGGTTCACCCGTATCGATGACCTGATGAATGAGCTCGGCAAGCGCCGGTTTTGCAAGCGCCGGGTAAGCTTCCCACAGTGTCACCTCGTTCCGGGTGGGAAGGCCGACATGCTCTTTGAATCTCCTGGAGGAATCGAGCAGTTTGAGATCGAGATCCCAAAGCGAAATCACCGCCTCTAAACCGTTGTCGGATTCGGACTCATATGGAATTCGCTGCGACCGATCCACTCGGTTCTCGGGCATATGGCCTCGTCCTCCCCCAAGCCGGCCACGCAAAATCCGGCCATTGTCCAGTTTGAAATGGTCCATTCGCATCGGAGCATGCGTATCAACGATCGCAGTCTCATCGAGCGCGCGGACGCAAGTCGTAACTTACCAGAACGTGGCAGCCGCTTTAAGCGAATATATTACGAGATCTTCATATTTAGCAATGATTGCTGAGACATGTGCAGATTAAATCGGCCACGGCGACATTATCTGTTTCATTCCAAGTACAAGAAGATTGTATTCCCGGGATGGAGGCAGTGTAATGGTTGTAGGGTTTCCATCGGGTGGTTTCGATTGCCCGTTGGTTGATTCGCAAAGCATGCCCGCCATCGGTGCTTCTTTCACGGTTCGCTTCCGATCGAGGTTGGTAGCCGCTGCCCGTGACGCCTACTGAAGCGTCCTGCTGTGCGGCTCCATCGCAAGTACCGGCAATTGCGCCTCGCGACCTACCTGAACGGCAGGGTGGCTGCGGAGCCTTGCGGCCTTGCGGATCAGCAGCTCCTCATTGATGATCGCTAGCATGCTTGCGGTGAATTTGCGCGTGCTGAATTGTTCGGCGTGTGCCTGCAGTGTTTCCGGGTGAAAGCGGTGCTGCATGGCCTCGAAATCGATCACAGCCTTGATCAGAGCGTCGACAGACTGCTGGTCGAAGAGAATGCCGGTCACTCCCGGCGCGACTGTTTCCAGCGCTCCGCCGCTTCCGTAAGCGATAACGGGCCGCCCGCTCGCCATCGCTTCCACCGGAACCATGCCAAAGTCTTCCTCGCCGGGAAAGATCAGCGCCCGGCAGCGCGCCAGTTTTTCCTTCAATATTGGAAACGGAGTCCGACCGAGGAAAGTGATCGAGGGACCGGCGATGCGTTTCAGCCCGTCTGCTTCGCTGCCTTCGCCGATGACGACCAGCTGGCGATTCATCCGGGTAAAGGCCTTGACCGCCAGATCGATCCGCTTGTAGGGAACCAGCTGGCCGGCGCAGAGATAAAAATCCTCGGTCGTTGGCGCTGGCATGAAATCATCGACATTGACGGGTGGATAGACCACGGTCGCGGACCGCCGATAATATTTGGCGATGCGGTCGCAGACATGATGCGAATTGGCGACGAAGCGATCGACCCGCATACTCGTATTGACGTCCCAGGAGCGTAGCATCGGCGCAAGCATCGGCATTACGAGCCGCGATGCGAGGCCCGCGTGGGATCGATAGAAGTGATAGTGATCCCAAAGATAGCGCATGGGGGAATGGCAATAGCAGACATGCGTTGCCCCCGGCGGGGGGATGATGCCCTTGGCCGGGCCTGATTCGCTGGAAATGATCAGATCGTAGCCGGTAAGGTCGAAGCTCTCCAATGCGAAGGGCATCAGCGGCAAGAGCGATTGATAGGCCTTGGCGGCACCCGGAATTCGCTGAAGGAAGGAGGTGAAAATCTTGTGTCCGCGGATCTTCTCGGAGACACGGCTTTCATCATAGACGAGAGTGAAGATATCGGCGTCCGGATACATGTCGCAGAGAGCCTCGACCACTTTTTCTCCGCCCCGCATCGACACCAGCCAATAATGTACGATCGCTACCCGCATTGCTCTTCCCTCCATGGGCCGAAACAACATTGGGCAGCCGGCAACTTTTGCGACAGGGCCTACATCGGTTCACCGCGGCATACAAATGGCCGAAGGGAGTAGCCAAAAGATTTAGCTGCAGGTCTGCGCCTGCACACAAGGATATGCTCGCCCGACCAAGAGACGGCAGCATCGCCTACCTCCCTGCCAGAAATGATAAGCCCTGTTGCTTCGGTAGGGGATTTACACGTTATGCGTTCAGCTGCTGATCTCGTTGCATGGCGCCTTTCCCGCGTGATGGCGCAAGCGATCAAGAAAGCGAGATTTCGACTCATGTCCAGAGTGTGCGCTTCAGCTTACCATTCCATCTCCAGGCCGTCTCGGCTCATGGCGCCCTGGTTGTTGGCGTTGCTTCTTTCCGGCGCAGCCATGCACGGCATAGCGAGCGCCGCAGCCACCGACGTCTATCATGTCGGGCCTCAGGCCCGGATCAAGGTCGCCATCGTCGAGTGGATCGCCGCAACCGGCGAATACAAGGAATGGACGGCACTGAACGGCGAATACGTCGTATCGCAATCGGGTTCGATCTCAATCCCGATGATTGGAGAAATGCAGGTCGGCGACAAGACCGTCGAAGACATCAGTGCCGATATTGGCGAGAAGCTGAAACAGATCACCGGTCTGGCGCTTGCGCCGACAGCTTCGGTCGAGGTTGTCAAATATCCGATGATCTATGTGTCCGGTGCTGTCGAAAAGCCGAGCGAGCTGGAGTTCAGGCCTGGCCTGACAGTGAAGCAGGCCGTTGCCATGGCGGGCGGGCGTGAACGCCGGTCCAGCCAGACCGGCGATTATTCGGAGGCGCAGCAGGTCAGCTATGCCGGCGAGATCAGCCGGATGGAGCTGCAATTGAAACAGCTTGGCGCCCGGAAGGCCCGCCTGATGGCCGAACTTAACGATCAGCCGGCGATCGCATTTCCGCCGGAAATCAAGGCCGCTCCCGAAGGATCGGCTATCTGGCAGATCATGACGAGCGAAGTCGACCTGTTCAATGCCAGGGCGGATGCTCTGCGTCAGCAACTCGCCGCCGCCGCGGATCTGGAAGTGCTGTTGCGCAACGAAATCAACATTCTTGATGAGAAGATGTCGTCGCAGGACGAGCAGGTGAAGATTGCGCAGGACGAGTTGAGCGACATTTCCAAGCTGGTCGACACCAAAATCCTGACCACCTCGCGAAAGACCTCGCTGGAGCGGATCGTCGCCGAGATGCAGGCAGGCAAGCTGGATCTTGTCGTTGCTTCGATGCAGGCAAAGCAGAAGCTGAGCGAGACCGAGCGCGATGCACTCAATCTCACGGGTCAACGCAAGACCGATGCTGGACAACAGCTGCAGACTACCGAGACCGAAATCGAGGATACGAAACTGAAGCGAAATACGACGCTGCAGCTGCTGCAGCTTTCAGGCGCTTCGCTTTCGAGAAGTCAGAGCATGAAAGCGCTCGATCTTCAGCCGATGGAATACTGGATCACACGCAACGGCGACGAAGCCAATGCGATCAAGGCATCGGAAGCGACTGCGCTGCAGCCAGGGGACGTTCTGGACGTGCGCTACAACATTTCCGGAAGCCTGGACGGCACGGCGCTTTCTTCCGCCGACACCGGCCAATCTCAATAGTGATAAGCGAGCAATGTGGGGCGACAATCATGGCAATTCACGAGATCGGTAAGGGCTTGCGCAGCATTCCTTCGAACGCCAAAGGTACAGGGGGCAGCGAATATATCTCCTTTCGCGACGTCTGGCGTTTCCTGCAGCGCCATTGGATGATCTTCGCGCTGTTTACGGGGGCGGGTCTCGGTATCGGCGGCTTCTATATGGCGACGACACAGCCAGTCTACTTGGCGACCACGCGGCTCGTCATGGATCCCGACCAGGGGCGCATCGTCTCGCAGGATGCCTTCACAGGAACGGTCATCATCGAAGCGGCGGAAATTGCGAGCCAGGTCGAGATCGTCAAATCCGAGGCGATTGCGCGCGCGGTCGTGCAGAAACTCAATCTCACAGAGGATCCGGAGATCGTAGGCGGCATGTCCTGGCAGGCTACGCTGCATGACAAGCTGCGCGCAGTCTTCAGCTATTTCAAGCATGGCGACGATGGCAGCGCGAAAGCGGAAACCACGGAGGATGACCTCATGCGCCGCACCATGGCGTCCTTCCTGTCGAGGGTCGAGGTTACGCGCGTTGGTCAGTCCTACATTCTTGAGATCGGATATAGTTCGGTCGACCCGCAAAAAGCGGCGAACGCGGCGAATGCGATTGCTGAGGCCTATATCAGCACCGGTCTGTCGGAACGGGCTTCCGCAGCGCAAAGCGGAGCCAAGTGGCTGGAGACGCGTTTGATCGAGGTCGGACGGCAGGCACGTGAAGCAGCGATGAATGTCGAGGAGTTTCGCGCCAAGAACGGCATCATGGAGATCAGCACGTCGTCCTCTCTCGATCAGCAGCAACTATCGGAGATCAGCAGCCAGGCGGTTGCAGCCAAGGCGCAAACGGCGGCGGAATCGGCCAAACTCGAGACACTCGACCAGCTGATGTCAGGTGGAAAGGTCGAAGGCGATGTCAATGAGACGATGAACAATCCGCGTATACAGAAGCTTCAGGAAGATCTCGGAGGCGCCACGATCAAGTTGAATAACCTAACCAGCAGATATGATGCCGATAACCCTGCCATCATTGCTGCCCAGCAGGAAATCGATCGAATAAAGGGGGACATGCGCAAGGAGTTCGAGCGCATCCAGGCAGTATATAAAGCAAATCTGGAAGTCGCTAAAACTCGGGAAAAGCTCCTCAGCGATGAATTGGCCTCGCTGAAAGACGCCGGAACGGACAAGAATCTGGCAAGAGTGGAGCTGTCGGAGATGGAAAGCCGCGCTACCACCTATCGCCGGATGTATGAAAGCATCCTGCAGCAGCTGATTGGCGCGCTACAAAAGGAATCGTTTCCGCTCGGCAATGTTCGCGTCGTGACCGCGGCTGCCGTGCCGCTGGCAAAGACCTGGCCGAAATCCTCCTTCGTCCTGCCGTTCACGGCCATGCTCGGCCTTGCAGCCGGCGTCATGGCGGCCCTTTTGCGGGATGGCCTCGATCGTCGCGTCAGCTCCAGCGAAAAGCTGCGGCGGGAATTGGGGATCAGCTCTCTCGGCCACGTGCCCGTCTACATCAGCCCGTCCTTCCTGCCGGGGCGCATGGCGACCGCCAATGCCGGCTGGCGACGAACGATGCTGCCGCTGAGGTCCGTGCTCGATACGCCCTATTCGCAATTTTCCGAAGCCTTGCGTGGCGTCAAGCACTCGATCGATTCCGCCTTCCCGCCGAACGCACCCATGGTGATCGGCATCACCTCGGTCGGCACCGGCGAAGGCAAGACCACGATCGCAACCAATCTCGCACAACTCTACCAGCACGAAGGTGCATCCGTTGTGCTCGTCGACGCCGATTTCCTCAATGCGAGACTGAGCTGCGTGGTGACCGAAGCCGGCACGGATTTCGGCATGGAGGCCTTAAGTATCAATGATGTGCCGCGCCGCTATGCCGTCGCCCATGAAGGTGGCGTGCTTGTCGCGAAGGCTGAGCACGAGCCCGAGGCCGAGGTCATGCAGGCCCATGGCGGTGTCCCGGTCGTCACCGTCGACGAGACCGAAAAATCCGTGACCGCTTTTCAGCGCTATGGGCATCTGCCCGCGCTGAAGGCTGAGATCGACTTGTTGCGCCGGCGCTACAAGGTCGTCATCGTCGATATGTCCGCTTTCGAGGATTCTGCCGATACCCGCGTCATCTGCACCTATCTCGAGGGCATCGTCGTCGTTGTCGGGCAGACGAACAAGATGACGGTGGAGAGGCTGTCGGACGCACTGGCGAGCTTCGGCACGACAACGATCAATATCCTGGGCATCATCGCCAATCGCAGTCACGAGAGGCGTCACCACCAGGATAAGCGTCTTTTGCGTCGCAGGCAGGACCGTCGTCAGGTGCGTGCATCTGCAAGGCGGCTTACGGGCAGCGTAACGGGTCGCCCCCTGAAGATCACGCTCGGTATCGCAAGCTCCGGCCGCCGCGATATCCTGTCGTCCATCCTCCCGCATGTTGCCAGCCAAACCCGGAAGCCGGACGAGATCGTCGTCTGCCTTTCCTCGCCGGAAGACATCGATCCGAGCTGCCTGCGAAATCTCGACATTCCGGTACGGGTGCTTATCAGCGAGCGGGGGCTTTGCCGTCAGCGCAATCGCATCCTCGACAGCGTTCAGGATGCGGATATCGTCCTTTTTCTCGATGACGATTTTCTGATGACGCCTGCCTATATCGAGGAAACGGAACGGCTTTTTCAGTTGCAACCCGATGTCGCCATGTGCACCGGAACCATCTTGGCCGACGGCATTACGGGACCGGGTATTTCCGTTCGCGATGGCTTACGTCTGGTCGATGCGGGGCGCCGCCGCCGCTCCGAGCCTTCAATGCAAATCCGACCTGTTTACAACGCCTATGGCTGCAACATGGCGATCCGCATGGCCATCGTCAAAGCCGCGGCCCTGCGTTTCGATGAGAACCTGCCCTTCTATGGCTGGCTCGAGGATGTCGATTTCAGCCGGCTCGTGGCCCATTATGGCCAGGTTGTCAGCGTCAAGCAGCTCGAAGGCGTTCATCTCGGCACGAAAGGTGGCCGATCGGGTGGTGTCCGTCTCGGCTATTCGCAAATAGCAAACCCGCTTTATCTCATGCGCAAGCGCACGATGAGCGTGCCGCAGGCAACGATGCAGATCAGCCGCAATCTTGCAGCCAACCTCGTCAAGGTGTTGCGACCGGAACCCTGGGTCGATCGCAAGGGTCGCCTCAAGGGCAATGTCATCGCGCTTCGCGATCTGCTCAAGGGCAGACTGGCGCCGCAGAACATCGAAGCATTGGAATAGTCCAGTGGCGCGCTCATCCGGCCTCGATCGCATCGTCGTCATCAACGACCGCTCCGCCAAGATAGGCGGAGCGTCGAATCTTGCGATACTTTCAGCTACCTTGCTGCAGGAAGCCGGGGTCGCCGTGACCTATTTCGCCGGCGATAGCGCCGGCTCCGAAAGACCGGCATCTGACACCATCAATCTGGCAGCGCAGCCGCTGATGCAGCAGCCACGTCTCAGCGCGCTTGCCAGCGGCCTTTACAGCCGTCAAGCCTATGACGGGCTCAATGCTCTGATGTCGCGCGTCGATACCAAGGGCACCATCTATCATGTCCATGGCTGGTCGAAGATCCTGTCGCCATCTATTTTTCGGGCTTTGTGGCCGGTTCGCGACCGTGTCGTCCTGCACGCTCACGACTATTTCCTCTCCTGCCCGAACGGTGGGTTTGCCAATTACCGCAGAAGCCAGGTCTGCCCGTTGACGCCGATGTCGCTCGGCTGTCTGGCGACAAACTGCGACAAGCGCGGCTACCATGAGAAGATCTGGAGATCGGCCCGCCATATGGTGAGGGAGCATTATTATCCCATCCAGCAATTTGCCGCCAATATCGTCGTCGTGCATCAACGCATGCGCGAATATTTCGCCCGCGGGCAGATCGACATGGGCAACATCGAGACAATTCGCAATCCGGTTGAGCCCTTCCTTGACCATCCCACGGAGCCCTGGAAGAAGCGCGACTTTTTCTTTGTCGGCCGGCTGGAGCCGGAAAAGGGATTTGAGGATGCCGCGATCGCAGCACGGCTTGCCGGTGGGAGGCTGCAGATCATAGGCGACGGCGCCGGTCGCGCTCGCCTGGAGCGGGATTTTCCGGAGGTCGTCATTCATGGCTGGAAGTCCAAGAGCGAGATGCGGAACATCCTTTGCGACGCGCGTGCGCTCGTTGTTTCCTCCCGGGTGCCGGAACCCTTCGGACTGGCAGCACTCGAGGCCGTGACAAGCGGCATACCGGTGATCTTGCCGGACACCGCGCTTCTCGGCGACGAACTTTCGATGCTCGGATGCGGCCTGACCTTTCAGGGCGGAAAGGTGGAAACGCTCGCAAGCGGAATGCGCCGGCTTGCCAGCGATGACATGCTGCTTCGCCTGATGAGTGTGAATTGCCTCCGCCGGTCAGGTGAGCTGGCGCATACACCGGTCTCGTGGCGCGACGCATTGCTCGCCCTGTACGATCGCGTTCTCGACCGCGCAAACGCCGCCGGGATGAACTTGCGGTCGACCTTGAATGACGACTTTTCAGCCGCTCATCGGCTGATCGATGAGGCAGGCTGAGGCTTGGGGGTAGCTCTGTGTCCGGCGTCCTACGCCAATGGGACTAACCCAATGTCCGCAGGGTCAATTGTCAAGGATTGGGGCAGCTGGCAGCCTTTGAAGGAAGCATGATAGTGGTGAGGGGTCCGGAAGATGTTATCGACTTTTGACAGCATTGCCCATCGCGAGCGATCTCGTCGCGAGGCGAAGCGGACGGAACGGCGCGGACGCGCCAAGCGTATTGTCGATCTTATTCTTTCTGGGCTCGGGCTGTTGTTTCTGGCGCCGGCTCTGCTTGTCATCGCGATTGCATTGCTTCTGGTCGACGGCCGGCCCATCATCTATCGCCATACGCGTGTCGGCCGCGATGGACGCCCGTTCGACTGCCTGAAATTCCGCACGATGCGCAAGGATGCCGATCGGCAGCTGGCGGAGCTGCTGGCCCGTGATGAGATGCGAAAGCAGGAATGGCTATCGACGCAGAAGCTGACCAACGACCCGCGCGTGCACTGGCTCGGGAAGTATCTGCGCATGAGCAGCGCCGACGAACTGCCACAATTGGTGAATGTTCAGCGCGGTGACATGAGCCTGGTCGGGCCTCGACCCGTCGTTGCTGCGGAGCTCGATCGCTATGGAGCCAATCTCTATTGCTATCTGGGGCTGCGGCCGGGGATCACGGGCCTCTGGCAGGTCAACCGCCATGCGGAAACCACCTATGAGGAGCGTATCCAGTTCGATCTGGATTACTTCCACAGTCGTTCATTGCGCACCGACTTTGCAATCCTCGTAAAAACGGTCGGCGTCGTGTTGCTCGCACGCAACGAAAAAGAACGTCTCACCAAATGAAAAAAGCGGCGACAGCAATCCAAGCGACAAGGCAGAAGATCACCAGAATCCAACGAAGCAAAAGTTTCTGGCGCAATCCACCTGGCTGTCTCGAGGCGATGCGATCATTGTTTTCGTCTTTCATAAGCGGCTCTGCGTGGTGTTTCATGACAATTGCCGGCAAGCCCCTCTTCTATTGCCGAGAATTTCGATGGGACCCTGACGTTCAGGGCGATAATTTCTGCAAAACAAAATCGAATAATTCCGGCGCACCCCGCTTACAGGCAGCGTTTCATTACACGGAATCATGTCCTGAATGGGAACATTATAGATTTTATCTGGTGCAGGGCTGGAAAGAACTGTGGATTATCATGTTAAATTTAAACAGAATTTCTCAACCGGGCGATGCGAAGACCGGATTTGCTCGTATTTACTTACCGCGACGGTGCGCTGATGGATAGCTTTCCGCTTCGCCCCAAGCGCACTGTCTGGATGAGCCTGCGTCATTGGCTGCGCGCCCGCATGCCCGCGATCGTCGGCGACGGAGCCTCGACGCTCGTTTCGAAAGTCGTATCGCAGGTCGTCCAGCTTCTCATATTCCTCGTCGCCGCCCGCGTGCTGGAATCGGCCGAATTCGGCCTCTACGCGTTCAGCTCCGCCATCGTCGTCATGCTTGTCGTGATCTCAGAGGGCGGATGGGGCGAGTTCGTCATGAAGGCCGAGTGTACGGACCGGGAGCTCGACCAGATCGGCACACTCTCGATCATTGCCGGCGTGCTCGTTACGGTCGTCGGGCTGCTGGGTGCCGCCATTGCCTGGCGCTTTTTCGGCAGGCAGCACGAAGCGCTTCTCCTCGTTCTTTTCAGCTGCTGGTTTTTGCCATCGTCTCTTTACGCGGTTTACGATGGGCTACTGGTCGCGCGTGGCCTGCTGCGCAAACAGGCCGCTATCCGCATAACGAGCGAAATTGCCGGGTTCTGCGCCACGTTGTTGGGACTGTGGGTCGGATGGAACGTGTTTTCGCTCGCGGCCGGACGGCTCGTTTCGCAGCTGGTCTGTCTTGCCGGCTCGGCAGCCGTACTCGCCTGGCGTCCCAGGCTCTATCTGACCTGGCCTTTCGCGCGCGAGATTCTCGAATTTTCAAGCCATATCCTGTCGAACCGGCTGATCCTCTTTCTGCGATCCTATTCCGGAACGCTCGCGATCGGCAGCTTTCTAGGCCTTTCGGAGGCAGGCTACTATCGGGTTGCGGAGCGCATCGTCGCGGCATTTTCCGAACTCATTGGCGAGCCGGCGCGAATGCTGGCCTGGACCTTGTTTCGCCGGGCGGCGATCGTGATCGGGGTGGACGGAAGGCAGGTTCGCGACGCCGGCCCCTCTGCAACCGTCTTCATGACGGTTCTCATGGCGATCTGCACGCCGATCTATCTTGGTCTTTCGCTGATATCCTCCGATTTGATCGAGATTGTTCTCGGCGAAAAATGGGCGCCTGCGGCGGTTCTCGTGGCGATCCTGTCGCTGAAACAGATCCTGTTGATGCCGGGTTACGTGACGGAGGCGCTGTTGTCCCTGTCGGGCAATATCAGGCGCATGCCGCCGACCCTCCTGCTCAACGCAGTGGTCTCCGTCTCGCTGATCCTGCTTCTGGCACCTTTCGGCGTTGTCGCTGCTGCCTGGGGCCAATGCGCGGCATCCCTGATCTCCTTCTTCACATCGATGCACCTGCAAAAGAGCTATGGCGGCCTCCGGTGGGGACGTGTGTTGCGCAAGAGCGGCTATCTTGCCGTTGCCGTCGCATTGATGGCGTCGGCGGTTTACGGGCTCGGCTATTTCGCCGGATCGCTCAGTATGCAACGTGTACTGACTGTGTTGCTGCAGGTGGTCTCGGGCGGCGCAATCTATGTCTGCACGCTTCTGGCTCTGGAGAAGATGAGTGGAGGCACAGTTTCGATTCTCTCGGGCAGACGCTGATCGGCGACGATTGAATGGACAGAGATAGGGGTGCAAGATGACAGCTTCGTTGTGGTCCGGTTCATCGTGGTCGGCGCATGCACGTTCGGCCGTTAAGGGCACCGCACAGACGGTCGCACAGGGGCTTTTGCCGCTGCGCCTGGCCAGAGGGCGGCTGAACTATCTCTTGCCCTTTCCACGGCGGTTTACGGGCGCCTATGACAGCTATGAGGCTGCCATGGCTGCTGCCCCCAGGCACACTATGGCCGGCTACGATCACGATGAGATCGCAACCGTTGCATTCGCCAAAATGTGTGAAGTGACGCCGTGGGACTATCCGGTGCTGTTCTGGGTCCGCAATTTGCTGCACGAGATCGATGGCCTCGTCGACGCCGGTGGGCATATGGGCACGAAATATCGGGCCTTTCGTCCCTTGCTGCCGCTCGATGGTGCATTTCGTTGGGTCGTATATGATTTGCCGGCCATCGTCCGCGCCGGGCAAGGCCTTGCGGAGAAGGAGGGCCTGACGAGCTTATCCTTTGTCGATCGGATCGGAGATGCGGGCGAGATGCCATTGCTGCTCGGATCCGGGCTGATGCAATATCTCGATATGCCGCTGTCCGGTCTGCTATCGCAAATGCCCTCGCGGCCGCGTCATCTGATCCTCAACAAGGTTGCGCTCCGCAAGGGCAGGACTATCGTCACACTGGAACGCATCGGCAGGTCGTATGTCCCCTATCACATGCGCAACGAAGCGGACTTCACCGGCGATATCGCAAGGCTTGGCTACAAACTGGTCGATCGCTGGTCCATTCCTTCCCTGTCGCATGCCATAGATACCCACCCCGAGCTCGGCCGCAGCGAGAGCGCCGGCTTCTATTTTCGGCTGGGCTAGAGTAATTCCAGGAAAAGTGCATAGCGGCTTTCAGTCAGGAATTACCAAAAAGGCTGGAGCCTTTTCGCGATTCGAGCGGAAGGCTCTAGCCGTGATGGAGCGATAGGCCCGGTTCGCTCTGATGACGCAGTCTGTGCACCTGCGTGGCCGCGTGTCGTTGCTTGAGGTGATCGGCAAGACGGATCGACAAGGCAAGCAGCATCAGCGTCGGATTGGCGTGGCCCGGCGTTGGAAACACCGAGCTGCCGGCGACGAACAGGCCGTCGATGCCATGAACCATGGCGTTGGTGTCAACGACGCTCGTCCGCGGGTCGGTTCCCATGCGGGTGGTGCAGGAGGGATGCGCCATATCCATGAAGACGGGCAGGGTGCTCTCCCTTGCCACGATCCAATCCGGTAGCTCGGGCCTCGGTAAGTCAACGCGAACGAATTCGCTTGAAACAAGCCCAGCAAGCCGCTTGACGCTGTTTATTTCGCGCGGCCCTATCTTCCAGTCGATACGCGGCAATGGCTGACCGAATCGATCGCGTTGTTTCGCCAAGGTGATGCGGCTCTCCGGATTGAGCTGTTGTTCGACCATGACGTCGAAGCGCAATTCCGTCGAGCGATGCGGCAGACCGCGCTTGCGCACGAGGCGTCCGTAGAGCCCTGAGGCGATCATGTCAGCCGATTTCACGACCGTCGCAAGATCTCCCATGGCGGTCTTGCCCGCCCCCTTCGTCAGGCGCTTCAGCGCTGCCCAGGGATCATCCGTAGCGTGGATCTGCACCGGATAGGCGGCGCAGTTGGTAAGGCCTTCGCGTGCTTGAATTTCAGGGCTCAAGGACAGGCCCCTGAGATAGAAATGCGTATGCCCGCCATGGCCGAGGCCATAGAAATTGAAATGCCTTGCGATGGCGTCGATGTCGCGCCCCGTAAAGCGGCAGAGCGATGTGCGGGGATGGTCGCAGAGATAGCGGCCGACAACGTCGTGCTTGTTGCCCACGCCTGCCGGCAACCGGGAATTGGATGCAAGCAGCAGGCGTGCATTCTCGACGCCGCCGCCGCAAAGAACGATCGTGTTCGCATGGACAGTCGCGTGTCGGCCGATCGGGCTCATGAGATTGAGGGAGGTTACTCTTCTGCCCTGGCGGTCGACATTGATCTCGGTCACCGTCGCCTGTGTCAGAAAACTTATGTTCGCCGCCGCGATATCGCCCGCAAGTCGGGCAAAGCGGGTCGGCTCGGCGCGCGGATGGCGCATGTGGCTGAATTGCCAGAAGAAGGGCTTGAGAAGCTGATTGTCCAGACCGAGATCGTCCGGGCGTGAATGCAGCAGCGCAAAGAGGCGTTCATCGTAAAGGTTAGGCCCGAGGTTGAGCAGTTTGCCAGCACGATCGAGTGCGGGCAGCAGCTGATCGCGACTGATCGGCCAGCCGGAAAGCAGCAGCCAAGGCCGGTTCAGGAAATCGATGTCATCGAAGGCGGCGCATTTGCCGATCCAGGTATGGCTGCTGCCGCCAAGCATTCGATTTCGCAGCTCGAATGCGGGAATATCGTTCAGCCATGCCAGCTTGCCGGTATAGCCTCGCCCTTCAGGCACGGCATCCGCCGAAACGAATGGCTCACCAATATTTTCGACAGTATTCAGTGCCTGAATTTCAGCCTCGTAATCTTGGCCGCCGCTCTCGATGACAAGGACACGAATCCGGGTATCCGCAAACTCGCGGGCGATCGCAATTCCAGCCGGTCCGCCGCCGATAATCGCAATATCGGCATGTATTTCAATCCCTTCCGGCATAGATCTCAAGTCGCTGGTTATCATGATCGTTTTCCCGCCCATTTTCGTAATTTTTACCAGCATCGCGAGCGTGCGGATAACTGTTCGATTGGCATAGGCGCGGACGATATCTACCGATTTCGGATAGGTGATCTGATCGGTTCCGGCGGCCCTTTCAGTCGGAAGTCCATGCTGAAAATGCGGCAATCACAGGCTAGGCTCTCCAGCAAATGCCGAGTTTCCTGGGGAGCGAAAATCATGGCCAAAGTGGGGTTACGTGAGTGGTTGGCGCTCGCGCCGGTATTTGCCTCGGGCAAATTGGCACGCTACAGCGACGAGACCGGTGGCCCGCTGGGACGCTTCGAAGCGGATTTTTCCACCAAGTTCGGTGTGCGCCATACGCTGGCGACGAGTAGCGGAACAGGCGCGCTGATCTCGGCGCTGGTTGCCGCCGGCGTCGGCCCCGGAGATGAAGTGCTCGTGCCAGCCTATACATGGATTGCAACCGCAGCTGCCCCACTGGCCGCAGGCGCGGTGCCGGTTCTGGTCGATATCGACCACACGCTCACCATGGACCCGCAGGACATCCTGCGTAAGATCACGCCGCAGACGAGGGCAATCATTCCGGTTCATATGTCGAACATGGTGTGCGATATGGACAGCATCATGCGCATTGCCCGCGAGAACAATCTCGTGGTCATTGAAGATGCCTGCCAGGCTGTCGGATTGCATTACAAGACCAAGCGGGTCGGTACGATCGGTGATTTCGGAGCCTTCAGCTTCAATCAGTTCAAGAACATCAATTGCGGGGAGGGCGGGGCTGTCGTTACCAACGACGCGCGGCTGTTTGCCCGGGCCCGGATGTATCACGATATCGGCTCCATGTTTCGCGGCCACCTCGACAATGCCAACGAGCCGCCCATGCTGGGGGTAAATTTCAAGGCGAGTCAGATTCAAGGCGCCATGCTGAACGTGCAGTTGAAAAAGCTCGATCCGATGATTGCCCGCATGCGTGAGCGTTACGATGTGATGAGCGAAATCTTCGCCAAGAGCGCATGGATCATGGTGGGGCCTCACAACGATATCGGCAATGCGGCAGGCCTCCACGTCATCTTCGAAACGTCGGACGAGGCCAAGAGATTTGCCGAGGAAAACAGGCGCGGCGTCTATCGGCTCTTCGATTCCAGCCGCCATGTCTATACCAACTGGCAACCGGTCCTGCAGCAGCGTACCGGTCACCCGGCGATGAACCCCTTCCACTGGACGGATCGAAAGATCGAATACACGCCGGAACTCTGTGCGCAGACGCTCGACATCCTGAAGCGCAGCTGCCGCATCAGTCTTGGAGAGAATTATCCGGTGGCGCTGGTCGCCTACATGGCCAGGCGGATGTCGCGTCAGGCCAAACCGAAGAATGCCAATCTCTTGTACGCAACGATCTGACATGGAGAATATCGGGCCTGACACAATCGATGTCTGGCACTGGAAGCTGGACATGCCGTTGCCTGATCTCGGCATGTACATCACCTTGCTGTCGCTCGATGAGTGCGTCCGGACCATTCGCTTCGTCCATGATCGCGACAGGCATCGTTTCGTCGCCGCCAGGACCGGAATGCGGGTGATCCTCGGGCGCTATCTCGGCATTCCGCCGCGGTTGATAGGCTTCGACTATGGCGACAACGGCAAGCCTTACGTCGCGATCGGCGGTGCTTGTCCCATCCATTTCAATCTCAGCCACAGCGCCGACCGGGCCGTGCTTGCCGTTTCCGATCACTATGAGCTCGGCATCGATATCGAGGAAATTCGATTCCTGAAGGAAGATATCGCGAAATGGTTCTTCTCCCGCAAGGAGTATCAGACGCTTCGATCGCTGCCGGCTGATGGCTACCTGGATGGTTTCTATCGCTGCTGGACGCGCAAGGAAGCGTTCATCAAAGCCCATGGTGCCGGTTTGTCGCTGCCGCTTGATAGTTTCGATGTCACGTTCGACAGATCGAAGCAATCGCGATTGGAACGGCTGGAGGGGGATGAAGATGCACCACAGAACTGGGCCATTCTGGAACTTGCCACACCTGCCAACTTCGCCGGCGCCGTCGTTGCCTCGACCGGCGGGCACCAGGTGTGCCTGCGCTATCGCAATGGAAATATCAGTCAGATGGTCAGCCGCGCATCGAGAATGTAGCGCCCATCGGCGGCATCGAAATGATGGCAACCATGGAGCCCGGCCTTGAAAACCGGGGTAACGGTGCGGATGCGGCGCTCGCAATAGTCGTCGAGCGTGAGTTTCTCGATCTCCATGATGTTGAGAGCATAGCCGTAAATGCCGTGCGCATTGTGCTGCGAGGGTCGCAAGAGCCTGCCGCCACGTTCGAAGATACGCCCTGCGCCGCGCGCCTCGGTGCTGCCGATGACGACGGGATTTCGCTTGTGGGGTCTTATGCCTGTGAGCGCCGGGCCGTCGACCTCGAACAGATAGAGCTCGCTGCAATGGTCTTCGTAGGCATGGAAATCCGACAGGTTGGTGAATAGCCACCATTTGCCGTCATGACGGATCAAGACGCTATCGGCCGGCGACTGGCCCTCGAAGGCCGTGGCGTGGAGCTCCCATTTCAGCGGGAACTCACAGCAGCGCCAGACCTCGAGGCGCCGTGCCTGATGCGTTTCCGGTATCATGAAGATCTGGTCACCATCGCGAAAGATGAATGGATAGGAGAGATGGTAGGGGCGCTCCAGCGCCACCCCGACCTGTGTGAGCGCATCACCGTCGAAACGGCCGACCGCGATATGCGCCTTGCGGTCGCCGCGGGAATAGGCCTCGTAGAACAGATAGCATTTTCCATCTTCCTGAAACAGGAATGGATCGGCCTTGATGCTGTTGTCGGAAGGCGGAATTTCGACCGCCCTGCTCGGATCGAAATCATCGATATGGCCGCGTCCCGTATAAAGCGTCCATATGGCCGACTCGGCGCGGAGCCTCGCCCTGATCGATTTGAATGCTTTGACCGAGACAGATCCTGCGACGATGCAGCCGTAGCGAAAGAGGTCACCGAGCGATGGTGGCCGATCGGCAATCGGGCCAGTGAAGGCGGATGGATTGAAATGCCTGGTGTCGGCGAGCCGCGTCAGCTCCCGCAGCAGAAGTGTAACGCTTCGCTCCCGGACGAAGGCACTCAATCGTGTTGCGCTCGGCTTGATGTTGAATGACGCCCGCGCAATCTCGAGCCTTCCGGCCTTGCCGCCGCGCTTGGCATAGAGGACCAGATCGGCAGTCGACGCGCGGGCAAGGACCTCGGCATAGCCGTACCAATCCACATCGGCCGATCGTCGGTCGGAGAGATTGAAGGCCCATTCTCCGAATGGGAGAGCAGCGATCGCGTCGTCGGCCATGCTCGTTGGAACCATGCGGACGACGAGATCCAGCTTCAGGCGGCGCAACGATGCCGCCGTGATGTTGTCAGGGGTGCATGTCTTGTCGCCATCGGATTGGTAGCAGTCGATAAAGTGACGCCGGCAATTGAAATTCTTTGGCGAATAGGCGGGTTGACGCGCAAGGGCTCGCGTCTCCAATCGTGTGCTCCAGGATAACAGCTTCGATGTCTTCCCGTCGCCAAACGGATAAGGCTGGGTCAGCACGGCTGCGAGCTCCAGACCCGGCGCCGCCAGAATCCGGTCCAGGATCATCAGCTCCCAGTTTTCGAGCGCATGTCCGCGCGCGACGAGAATGCCGACCCTCAATGGCTTGGTCTCGTTCATGGCTGTTTCCTCTTATGGCTCGGCCGCTTGCCGGATATTGTTCCGGGGCGTTGGCGGATACCTGGAGCCGGATGATTTTAGGTCTGTTCGACTTAAAATTTGAATCCGCTCTAGCATCAAAGAAGTAGAGCGTGATGCCGAAAACCGCGTACACTTTTCGGCATCACGCTCTAGTCGGTGGTGAGTTTTCGCGAGAGCGTCGAGGCCAGGTCGCGGATACCGTTGCTGGTCAGCGAATCCTCGTGCCAGCCGTCGATATCGACCACCATGCAGTCCTCTCCGACCGCATCACCCCATCCAAACCGCATTTTGCGCGCCCGAGGATGGGTCGCACTGCTTCTAAGCAGAACGACGCTTTCATCCTTTGTCTGCGGCGGCTTGTAGCGACGCGCTGCCGCCACCAGCAATTTGGTAACGGCCTCGTTCGCCTCCTCTTCAGGGGAATATTGACCGGCCTTGACGCCAAAGATCCTCAGAAGCGACAGTGAGACTTCGAACTCCTTGAGATAGTCGATCAGCCGGATACGGCGGGACAGCAGCTTTCGGGTGAAATAGGCAAGACGCTTACGTCGCCGCTCCCGGTGCCATCGCGCTTGCTCCCGTTTGGGCAAGGAGGCGAAATAACCTGGAGCCCAGGCATCGATGATGGCCGTGACGCCGACATCCATGCCTCTTTCGCGCAGTTGCCGGCTGATTTCCATCGCAAGGACGCCATTGACGCAGAGACCGACGATGGCAATGCGTCCCACGGCCTTGTCGATCTGCATGGCATCGATCGCACGGCCGGCGATATCCTCGATACTGAGACGGTCCAGGCCGCCTTTTAGATCCGCGTGGAACATGTTGACATTGTATACCGAGACCCTGTCCGGTAATTCATTGGCAAGGCGGTAGTACAGGAATGGATGGTTGAGAGTATAGACCGCGCCGGTCCCCACGCCATGTTTGCAGGTAATCAGCTCCCACGGGTTTACGGCTTTTTCCTGCGGTTTCTCGACCTCTTCGCTATCGAAGATTGCAGCTGCAAAGCCCGCAAACGTCGGCTGCTTGAATAGAAGCTGCAATGTCGGGTTTGCGTCGAATCTTGCGCGTGTTTCCGATAGTAGCCGGAGCGCGAGAAGCGAGTGGCCACCGAGCGCGAAGAAATCATCATCCGGGCGTATTTGCGGAACCTGTAGGACTTCCTTCCAGATTTCAGCAAGCGCTTCCATTCGCGTATTCGGTGGCGATTTGCCTGTGACGGCGCCATCCATCGGCGCAGTCTTGGCGGAAGTTGCCACGTGCCGTTCCGGCGCAATGAGCGAAGAAAGCGGCGCCTCAGGGCGATCGAGAGCAATTTCATACGCGTTCCTCCATAGTTGCAGGAGGCTTTCGATGGTGCTGGCTTCGAACAGGTCGGCATTGTATTCGATCGACATGCGCCAGCCGGTCGGCCGTCCGATCATGATGAAGCTGAGGTCGTAGATGACGCCGGGGGACTGCGAGGGCGAGCTGATGAGCTCGAAGCCGCCATAGCGACGATCTTCCAGAAAGGCCTTCTGCAGGTTGAAGTTGACCGAAATCAGCGGGTTGCGAGCCGGATCGCGCACCGGATTGACCAGTTCCACGAGCTTGTTGAACGGCATGCGCTGATGGTTCAGCGCCCCTTCGATCGTCGCGCTGACGGAACGAATATGCTCGGCAAAGCTGACATCGGAGCCGAAATCGAAACGCAGCACGAGATTGTTGATGAAGACGCCGATCATGTCTTCCAGATCGCTGTGTTCGCGACCGGCAATCTGCGAGCCGAAGAGCACGGTCGGCGCTTCGGTCAGCCGATGAAGGGCCGCGCTGAGGACGGCCGCGCCGAAACTATATTGCGAGACGCAATGCGCGCGCGCGGCCGCATCCATGCGATCGGTGAAGGCCGCTGGCTGTACGATGGAGAGAATATCGCCGCGATTGGTTTTGACCTGACCGCGAGGCCGGTCGGAAATGACTTCGAAATAAGGGGCGCCAAGCAGAGTTTCGCGCCAGAAGGTTTTTTCCGTTTCGAAACCATAGCTCTGCAGATATTCCTGCTGCCAGAGGGCATAGTCGCCATATTGCAAGGGCAGCTCGGGCAGGACCGGTGCACGCCCCGCATCGATTGCTGCGGCTATTTCGCCGACTTCCCGCCCGAGAACACGGATCGACCAGCCGTCAAAGCAGCTTTGATGAGCTGTTATCAGCAGGAAGCCACGCTCGTTTTCAGCCATCAGCAGTGTGACGCGGAATAGGCCTGCCGTGCTGAGATCGAAGGGTGCCTGCGCCGTCTCCTCGCCGATCGACAAGATCCGTGCCTGGCGCTGTTCCGGCGGCATGCCGCGCAGATCGATCACCGACATCTTGAAATTGACGTCGCTGACGGCCTGCTGGAAGGGGCTGCCGTTCCTTTCGATAAAGCGGGTTCGAAGTATTTCGTGGCGCTGAATGATCTTTCGAAAGGCTGCCTCAAGGGTCGAGACCCTGAATATCCCCCGGATCTCCCAGCGGACCGCAACGTTGAGCGCGGGGTTGCCGGGATTGAGCTGATCGAGAATCCAGCAGCGCAGCTGTGTCTGCGTACAAGGAAATTCACCGATGATCTGCGGTTCTGCAACCGAGCCGCTTGGACTGTTGTCGACTGTACTCATAGAGATGCCCCCAGGCCGCGGCGTGCGCCGTTACGAAAATCTCGCAGTGATGGAATATGGAGCTGCACAGGGTCGGACTGGTCCCCCCCCTGGGCATCGGCAAAGGCCGCCAGTGCGGTAATCGTTGGATGGCGCAACAGATGTTTTGCCTCCAGCGGCAGCCCGTTGTCGCGCATGCGGGCTGCGATGCGGAATATGGCAAGTGAATCGGCGCCCAGCGCGTAGAGATTGTCGTCGACGCCGATGTCGCCAAGGTTCAGGACATCCTGCCAGATCGCCAGCAGCCGTTGTTCCATCTCGGTTTTCGGCTGGACCTTGGTTGGCGCGGCACCGCGCTGCGGCACGCCACGCTGCTGCAAGGTCTTGCGGTCGAGTTTCCCGTTGCCGGTCTGCGGTAGCTCGCTTTCCATCACCCAGAAGCTCGGCACCATGTGCGCCGGCAGATTAGCTTTGGCATGTGCCGCGATATCGGCTGCGAGTGCATCGTTGCCGCTTACGGCTGGCACGATGTAGCAGACCAATGAACGATCGCCCTTGGCGTTTTCGGCGACGACAGTTGCACATTGGCGCACGCCTTCCACCTTGGAAATGACGGCCTCGATGTCGCCGAGTTCGATGCGGAAGCCGCGCAGCTTGATCTGCTGGTCACGCCGTCCGAGCAGCTGCAGCGACCCATCGGCAAGCCGTCGTCCGACATCGCCGGTCTTGTAAAGCCGCATCGGCCTGCCGACCGCAAAGCAATGCGGAACGAAAGCCTTCTCGGTCAGATCGAGACGATCGAAGTAGCCCTCGGCAAGCCCGTCGCCGCCAATGTGCAGCTCGCCAACGACGCCGACCGGCGCGATATTCTCGCTCTGGTCGAGGATGAAGAGCTGGGTGTTGGCGATCGGATGACCGATTGTGATCGGCTGATCGGCATCCGTGACGCGCTGCAGCGACGACCAGATCGTCGTTTCCGTCGGGCCATACATGTTCCAGAGCTCGCCGCCGATTTGAAGCAGGGAGCGCGCCAGTTCCCTGGGCAGCGGTTCGCCGCCGCAGAGCATTTTCAGCGCCGGCCGATCCTTCAGACCCGCCTCGACAAGCATCTGCCAAAGCGTGGGCGTTGCCTGCAATACAGTAGCGTCGTGGTCGCAGACGAGCTTTGCCAAAGCGAAACCATCCTGCACCTGGCTGCGGCCGGCGATGACGACCTTTCCGCCTGAAATCAGCGGCAGGTAGAGTTCGAGGCCGGCAATATCGAAAGAGATCGTCGTGACGGCAACGAGCGTGTCGCTTGCGCTGAAGCCTGGTTCCTTCGCCATGGAGAGAAGGAAGTTCGTCAGGGATCGATGCGAAACCTCCACGCCCTTCGGCATGCCGGTCGAGCCGGAGGTGAAGATGATGTAGGCCGACGCGGTCGTATCGACGGGCAGGGTCTTCAGCGGAAGGCCAGTCATCGAGCTGATCGCCTTGGCATCCTGATCGAGCCGGATAACGGGAATATCCGCCGCGGCAAGCCGAGCCATGTCGTCGCTGTCGCAGATCAGACCACGGATGCGCGCTATATCCAGCGTCTGCCGCAGGCGCGGTTCCGGATGCGCCGGATCCATCGGAACGTAGGTATGCCCTGCCTTCATGACGGCGAGGAGGGCAACGATCATGTTCAGTGACCGTTCGATCAGGATCGCGATGCGTTGATCCGGGTCTGGAAGCGCCATCTGGAGGTAGAGGGCCAGCTGGTTCGATCGCGTTTCCAGCTCGCCGTACGTGATCGACTGGCCGTCATGTTGAGCAGCAACGGCATCCGGATGTTCGGCTGCACGCCTGGAGAAAAGCGAGAAAACGAATTGATCGTGATCGTAAGACATCGCCGTCCGATTGAGATCGTCGACCAGCCAGGATTTCTCCTCGTCAGAAAGCAGTGGCAGCTCGCCCACCTTGTGATCCATATCCTTGGCCAAGGCTGCCGCCAGCGTCGAGAAATGGCCGATCCATCGTTCCACGGTCGCGCGGTCGAAGACATCGGCGTTGTAGTCGACATCGATGCGGATGTGGTCGCTCGCCTCGATCATGTTGAAGAACAGGTCGAAGTTGGAGAAGGCCTTTGCATTCGGCTCGATGGTCGGCTTGAGGCCGCCAAACGACGATCCGCCGGCCATGCGCTCCAGGTTGAACTGGATTTCGGTGAGCGGCAGGCGGCGCGGATCGCGTTTCGTATCCAGTTTGCGCACCAGCGTACCGTAGGTGTAGTCCTGATGTTCGAAGGCTTGGAAGACGAGCTGCTGCGTTGCCTTCAGATGGGCAGCAAACGGCTCCGCCAGCGAAACCGCCTGACGCAACGGCAGCAGATTGACGCAATGGCCGACGAGGATCTGGCCGTCGAGCAGGCTTTGGCCGGCCGAGGGGATAGCGATGACGATGTCATCCTGACCCGACAGCCGCGATATCATCACCTGGAGGGTCGCGAGCAGGGTGGAGAACAGCGTCGCGCCCGACTTCGCCCCTCTTTTCTTCAGCGCCTTGTAGACATCGGTGCCGATATGGCCGGTGCAGCTTCCGCCGGCAAAGCTGCGATATTCCGGCCGCGGACGATCAAGCGGCAGATCGGGAAGATCCGGAACCGTCTTGAACTGATCGAGCCAGAATTGCTCGGTTGCCTGGGACTTCTCGGGTCTTGGGGAAAGGTCGGTCGAATAGGTGGCAAAGGAGAGCGCCGGCTGGAGTTCCGGAGCACTGCCGGCCTTATAGGCCTCGTAAGCGGATGCCAGTTCTTCGACGACGGTGTTGATCGACCACCCGTCGCAGATGATGTGGTGGGCCGTGAAGACCAGTACGTGTTTTTCGGGTGCCAGCTTGATAATGCTGGCGCGAACCAGAGGACCATTGATGAGATCGAAGGGCGTATGAGCATCATCGTCTATGAGAATGGCAAGCCCCTGGTCATCGATGTCTTCAAGGATCGGCAGCAGGTCGAGCTTGAAGTCCGGAATGAACTGGAAGTGCTCGCCGCCGCGGTCGAAGCGAATATGAAATGCGTCGTGGCGGGCAATAACGGTGTCGAAGGCCTTCTGGATGGCTTTTTCATCCAGCAGTCCCTCCAGCGTCAGCGAAAAGGACTCGTTGAACGAGCATGAGGCTTCGTCGCCCGCCTGGGCTGCAAGCCATATTTCCGTTTGCGCTTCCGTCAGCGGCGCCGATTGCAGCCTTGTTACGGATGCCTGTATCGGCATTGCAGATAGGGTTGGCTCTTCAATCGCGGTGAATATGCCGACGGCCTGCATGGCGTCCAGGCTGTCGCGGAAGGCTTTCGCGATGGAGCGGAAGTCGTCCTCGCTGTGGGCTGTCGTCAGGAAGCAGGGGTAGCCGTCCTGTATATGGACGCCGTTCAGCCGCATCTGAGCATAAAACAGCGCGCCGAGCGGATCCTGGCTGGAGAAGTCGGTGGCAAACCAGCTCTTGTAGCCATGAACGACATCGGCGATGCCGCGCCTGGCAAGATCGGCTTTGATCTCGGCGACGAGCGCCTCGGTTCGCTGGGCCACGCGATCGTAGAGGGCGGAGCCTTCTCCCTTGATATGGTGCAATACCGCCTCGGCGGCTGCGAGCACCAGCGGATGACGCACGAATGTTCCGGCAAAGAAGGTGGGCGCGGTCATCGGAACGGAGTTGTCGCCGTAAGTCCAATGGCCGCCGTCGAGCGCATCCATGAAGCGGGGGCTGCCGACCAGCACGCCGATCGGCATGCCGCCGCCGACGACCTTGCCGTAGGTCGCCATGTCACCCTTGATGCCCCAGATCGCCTGCATGCCGCCCGGATCGACGCGGAAGCCGGTGACGACTTCATCGAAGACGAGCGCGAATTCGGATTGGGTGGCAATGTTGCGCAATTCCCGGACGAATTCGCGCGGCTGCAATTCCGGATGGCGGCTCTGGATCGGCTCGATGATGACGGCAGCGATATCTCCGGCATTGGCACGGATAAAATCGATACTTTCCGGCGCGCCATAGCGCAGGACCGTCATGTTCGACACGGAGGCCATCGGGATGCCCGAGGCAACCGGCAGGGCAATCGGCTTGTCGGCGCGATTGCGGCCCTTGACCAGAACTTCGTCGAACTGGCCGTGATAGTCATTGGCAAAGACCACGACCCGATCGCGGCCGGTGACGGCGCGCGCAAGCCGCATCGCGGCCATGACGGCTTCCGAACCTGTGTTGCAGAAGGTCACCCGATCATGGCCGGTCACTTCGGCAATCATTTTTGCGACATCGCCGGCAAGCGGCGTCTGCGGACCGATCGCAAATCCGCGGTCGGCTTGAGCTTTAACGGCGTCGATCACGAAATCAGGCGCATGGCCGAAGGCCGTCTGTCCGAAGCCATTGACCAGGTCGACATACTGGTTGCCGTCGATGTCCCAGATATAGGCGCCTTTGGAGTGGTCGCAGACGATCGGGAAGACCATCTCCTTCCAATCCGCGCGGAAACCGGATGCGGAGCGCGGATCGGCCAGATGCCCGCGATGACCCTGCGTGAACGACTTGGACTTGGCGTTCTTGGTTTCATAGGCCCTCGTGAGATTGGCGATGAAATCCCGTTTGGCAACGGAAATCTCAGAGGTCACGCTCTTGGCGTTCGGTCGGTAGAGCTTGATGCGCTCAGTGCCGAAATCGCTTTCTGCAGGAGCTGCGGTGGCCGGAGGAGAGGAGGGCTGGCTTGCTGCAGCTTGCGGCGCCGGCAAGACGGGCGCTGTGGGCAGCGTGCTTGGCGCTACGGCAGCCGGAGCCCCGCCCTGCATGGCCTGCAGTATCAGCAACTGCTGGGAAAACAGCGTTTGCGCCATCTGGATCTGGGATTGCAGCACCGTCGCAAGATCCGATGTCCCCGCCGGCATCGATACGGCTTGCGGAGCGGGCATCATGATCGGCATCGGCGCCGGAAGCGGTGTGGCCGGCATCGATGCGACAGCGATTGGGGCGGCGGGCAATGGTTCTGCCATTTTTACCGCATCCGGCGGCATTTGCTGATCGAGATAGACTGCCAGATCGGCTACGGAGGGAATGTCGCTCAGCAGTTCCCGGAAAGAGATCTTGACCTTGAAGTCCTTCTCGATGCGTTGCGCAAACTGGCCGACGAAGAGGGAATCGAAGCCAAGTTCCAGGAAGGTTGCTGCCCGCTCGTCCGGTCCGAGCGTTTCGCCCGACATGTCGCTGAGCAAGGTCAGAAGAGCCGTTTCCAATTGCGGCAGACGGTTGGAGGTGGGAATGGTTGCTGCAACATTCATTGCTCGATTCTCCCCGGTAAGGTTGACGTCAGAGACAAGGGGTTCGGCCACTGGCCGGCTGTCTGTTTCGGCATCGATGTGCTTGGTCGATGCACGGCGCGCGGATGGCGGGGCATCGATCCAGTGGCGCTGCCGCTGGAATGGATAGGTCGGCAGGGACAGCCGATGCTGGGCCGACGATGGAAGAGCCGGCCAATTGAGGCGGCACCCTGCCATCCATAGCTTGCCATGAGCCTCTGCAAGAGTTGCTGCAGCGGCGGATGCCCGATCGTGTTCGGGCAGGCTTTGTACGACCGCGGCAAGACTGTCTCGTGCGATCGTCTGTGCGGCAAAGACCGACAGTGTGCGGCCTGGTCCCACTTCGAGAAGAACCGGTTTGCGGTCGCGGCAGAGCGTAGCAAGCCCGTCGGCAAAGCGAACGGCGTCGCGGCAATGCATGGCCCAGTAATCCGGGGATGTTGCCAATTCGGCGGTCTGCCAATCGCCCGTGACGCCGGAGATGAAGGGGATGGTGGCCGTACCGTAGGTGACCTTCTCCGTCTCCTGGCGTAGGGCTAGAGCCGCATCGTTCATCATCGCGGAATGGAACGCGTGCGATGTGTGCAACCGGCTGAAGGCGATCTCAGCTTCCGAAAGTGCTGCGCAAACCGTCTCGATATCGGCAAAGGGGCCGGAGATGACGCAAAGTTTCGGGGCATTGATCGCGGCGATCTCCACCTCACCTCGCAGATACGAGGTGGTCGTTGCGGCATCGGCGCGAACGGAGACCATCGCCCCTTGCGGCTGATGCTGCATCAACCGCCCGCGATTTGCCACAAGACGCAGGCCATCTTCGAACGAAATGACGTTGGCGAGCGTAGCGGCAACAAATTCGCCAACGCTGTGACCGATCATGGCATACGGCTTGACGCCGCGGCTGAGCCACAATCGGGCAAGCGCATATTCGACAAGATAGAGGCAGGGCTGGGCGATGCGGGTTTCACGCTGCTCGTCGGCGATGGCTTGCGTCGCTGGGCCGATGTGGCAGATGTAGTCGCGCAGGTCGAGCCCGAGCGTCATCTTCAAAAGCTCGGAACCGCGGTCGATCCAGCGGGCAAACTCCGGTTCCGAGCGGTAAAGCCCGGCACCCATGCCGACATATTGCGCGCCTTGGCCGGGAAACATGAAGGCGACCGACGGCTGATCGGCGGCGACGAGAGGCTGGTAGCTCTCCGTCGTCAGCTTGAGGATCGCTTCCTCGATATTTTCGGCGGCGACGGCCAGCCGGTGGTTGAACTCGCGTCGTCCGGTTTGAAGCGTGTGAGCCAGCTGCGCCATCGCAAGCTTCGGGTTTTCGGCGAGATGATTGCTCAGATTGGTGCGCATCTCGGCGAGCGCCTGCTTGTTGCGGGCCGAAAGGGGGAGAATATAATGCCCTTCTACCTCTTTCGACTTAGCCGGTTGGTAGGGGGGCTCCTCCAAAACGACGTGAACATTTGTTCCGCCTACGCCGAAAGCGCTGACCCCCGCTCTTCGCGGCTCCTGTCCCTGTGGCCACTCGATTGCTGTTTCCGGAATGTAGAAGGGGCTTTTCTCAAGATCGATGCGCGGATTTGGCTGGTGATAGTTGGGCATCGGCGGGATCTTTGCGCAGCGCAAGGCCAGCGCCGTCTTGATGAGGCCTGTCACGCCGGCTGCCGCGTCCGTATGGCCGATCGTGCCTTTGACCGACCCAAGCGCGCAATTGGCCGAGCCCGGCGCATCCTGCGCGAAGGCGCGCGTCAATCCGTTGAATTCGATGGGGTCGCCGAGCGGTGTCGCCGTGCCATGGCATTCGATATAACCGATGGTCGAGGGATCGACGGCGGCATTGGCGAGAGCCGTCGCGATTGCTTCGGCCTGGCCTTCTACACTCGGCGCCGTGAAGCCGACCTTGTCGCTGCCGTCATTGTTGATGCCGTAGCCGCGAATGACCGCATAGATGTGATCGCCATCCTTGAGCGCATCTTCATACCGCTTCAGGAGGACGACGCCCGCTCCGCTGGCAAACACCGTGCCGGCGGCGTTGGCATCGAACGGCCGGCAGGTTCCGTCGGGCGAGGCCATGCCGCCTTCCTGGTAGATATAGCCTCGTTTTTGCGGAATGGTAACGGAAATGCCGCCGGCCAGAGCCATGTCGCAACTATAGGTCAGCAGGTTCTGGCATGCCTGAGAAACCGCGAGGAGCGAGGTTGAGCAGGCGGATTGCAAGGTGAAAGCCGGACCGCGCAGGTTGAATTTATAGGCGACGCGGGTCGCCAGCGTGTCGTTGAGCGCGCCGACAAGCTCATGGAAGCAGCCGATCTGGTAGTTCGATGTGAATTCTTCCGCCTTGGCGCGATCGTGCAGAACATTGTTGATCAGATAGGTCGGCATGGAGGAGCCGGCGAAAACCCCGATCAGACCGGCATAGCGCTGTGGATCGTAACCGCCGTCTTCGAGGGCTTCCCAGCATATTTCGAGGAAGATCCGGTGCTGCGGGTCGGTAACAGCAGCCTCGCGCGGAAACATGCCGAAGAACTCGGCGTCGAACATGTCCGCACCATCGAGATGGGGCCTCGCGGCGACATAATTCGGCTGCGCCCGTTCCTCGTCGGTAAACGCGTCTTCGATCTCCTCTGGCGAGAAGAGCGAAAAGGCGCTTTTACCTTCAAGCACCAGCTGCCACAGCGCCTGCACTGAGGGCGCGCCGGGAAAGCGACCGGACATGCCGACAATGGCGATGTGCCCGGAAGTTTGCTCGCTCAGCTCCTCATTGTCTTCGAAATCACGCTGCTTGCCATTCTCCTGGTGATTCCCTTTCATAAGGAGCTCCTGCGGATATGAGAGATCGCCTTCTTCTGCAACGCCGCACGCTGAGCCGCGGCGGCAATGCGGGTCGGGCCGGATGTGCGACCATCCAGATGAAGCGCCAGTTCACGAATTGTCGGATGACGCAGCAACGCAACCACATCGATCGCATGGCCGAGTGCTTCTTCGAGACCGGCATGAATTTCCATCAGCTGAAGGGACGTGCCGCCAAGATCGAAGAAGTTCCGGTCGAGATCGACGCCTTCGAGCGCCAATGCCTCTTGCCATAGGGCCGTCAGCAGTTCCTCGGTCCGGCTCCTGATGTCTGCCGGCTTTGTCTGGCTTTCGACCGGAGGAGGCAGCAACTTCGAACGATCGACTTTACCGGCCGGCGTCAGCGGGAAGGCGTCAACGATGACTGTGGCATTCGGGATCATATAGGCGGGAAGAGCCGCGCGCAGCGTCGCCATGACACCTTGCACCAGATCGGCGCCCGCGCCCACATGGCTTTCCTTCGGGCATAGATAGGCCACGATGCGTTTGAGGTTCTCGCCCTGTATGTGGCAAAGCACGATGCCGTCGGCAAGGCGTGGGTCGCGGCGGAGCGCGGCCTCGATTTCATCGAGCTCTATCCGCTTGCCGTTGATCTTGATCTGCCGATCGCGGCGTCCCTTGAAGGTGACGGTGCCGTCCGGCTTCAGGCAGGCCACGTCACCCGTCAGATAGAAGCGTGTTGCGCCATCCTTGGTTTCGACGGTGACGAATTTCTGTTCCGTCAGTTCCGGCCGCTTGAAATAGCCGATAGCGAGACCGTCACCCGATATCGCCAATTGACCTTCAATGCCGGGTGGAACGACACGCAACTCCTCGTCCAATACAGCGATTCCGGTATGGGCGATCGCCTTGCCGATCGGCAGCTCGGTGCCCGAAAAACTCGGCAGAACCTGAAAGGCGGTGGCAAAGACTGTCGTTTCGGTCGGCCCATAGGCGTTGGTGAGCCTGCAGCCGGGATGATGCTCCAGAAAGCGGCGGGCGTGAACGGCCGAACCGACGTCGCCTCCGAAGAGGATATGACGAAGTTTCGGCAGGGATGAGCGGGCATGATCGGCGAAGAGATTGAACAGCCCTGTCGTCAGGAAGGCGATAGTGACGCCTGTCTCCTGCATGAAATCGGACAGGCGTGAAATCGAGAAATCGGTATCAGGCATGACTGCCAAGATGCTGCCATTGAGAAGCGCACCCCAGATTTCGAGCGTCGATGCGTCGAAGGAGATGGTGGCCGTATGCAGGACGACGTCATTGCGGCTGAATTCGACATAGTTTTGATCGAGAACGACCCGCGAAATGCTGCGATGGCAGATCATCGTTCCCTTGGGCCGCCCGGTCGAGCCGGACGTATACATGATATAGGCAAGATCGCCGCCCGTTATGTCTATTGCCGGCATCGCAGCGCCAGGCCGATGCGCCATTTCTGCGATAATGGCATCCGCTTCGATGACCCTGCCGTTCATGCTCGGCACGCTGGCAAGCTTCTCGCCATGGGCATTATCGACGAAAATGACCTTGGGAGCACATTCTGCGATAACGAAGTCGAGATGTTCCACGGGAAAGGCTGGATCGAGCGGGAGATAGGCGCCACCGGCCTTCAGTATGGCCAGGGTGCAAATGATCGCATTGACGCTGCGCGGTAGAAAGAGGCCGACGATATCGGCCTTGTGCACGCCCACCTTTATCAGATGCAAGGCCAGCGCATCGGATATGCGATCAAGGTCACGATAGTTGATATGGGTGTCGCCGGAGACAAGAGCTGTTGCCTCCGGTACTGCTCTAGCTTGTTCGCGCAGCATTTGATGAAGGCAAAGATTGCGATCGTAATGCATGCTTGCTGCGCCAATTGCGTCTGCCTGCGCCTCGCGGTCAATCATTATCGCTCTCCGGGTTGTCCTGCGATGGATGACGGCATGTTGCGAAATGCTTCATCGTCGACCGCAGAATTTCACGCTGGAGCAAAAGCACCAGCTGGTCATTGGGATGATTGTCCGCACCACCGAAAGTCGTAAGTCATAGGGGCGCGTAGCCATTTTGTCGGAGAGGTCCGCCATGGCGGTCATAACGCGGCCGAAAGCATTATGCGCAACGCCGATCCTGCTGGTCGGTTGATGGTCACGTGGCAGCGTGCAGTTTGGGAAGAAATTGTCGGATGGCTGGATGATCAGGAGGCTATCTGAACTGATAGGCTCTGACGTAATCAACGAACATGAAGGATGGGTCGGCCGCAGCCATCTTGGATATGCCGTCGACGATACCAAGGTCGATGAGCATATACATCGGCTGGCGATGTTCCGGCGGGATCTTGGTTTTCCAGACAAGATTGCCGTCGAAATACATGCGGATGAAATCGGAATCGATCTTCACGCCATAGGTGTGCAAATCAGCGGGGTTTGCAGTGGCGAACACATTGATGCGGGAAAAGGCAGAATCGTGCCGCCCGTCCCGATGCCAGACGTGTACCGTCGAAGAGTAGGCACCGGGCTTGTCACCATAATACTCGATGACGTCTATCTCTGAGGTAGCCTTTGAGCGATCCTTGCCGATAAGCCAGAAGGCTGGCCAGACACCCGGGCCATCCGGCAATCGTGCCCGCATCTCGAAGTAGCCATATTGCTGAGAAAAGCCATTTCCATGCTCATCGACCGAGGCGATCAAGCCGGAGCGCCATAGACCTTTGCCGTCGCGGGCAGCAGTAATGCGCAACATCCCATCCTGTATTGCGAAGGGGAAGTCGCCGCTCGGATCCGAGAAACGGGCGCCACCAAAGTCGCCATTCCATGGTGTGTGGGAAATCCAGCGGGTACCAGGACCCCAGGCAGAGATGCTGAGATCGTTGAAAGCGTCCTCGAAGGTGAGTGTCATGCTGCTGACATCGAGCGTATCGCCGGTATCACCGGCGTGAGCAATTCCTATATCCATGATCGAAACGAGAGCAGCCGCAATGGATGCGTGAAGAAACACGCGGCGGTTGCTCATGCATCGAACATTAGATATCGGCGATAACTGATCCATGCACATAAGCATGAACGGTACAATTTCTGCGGTATAGAACGTATTTCGGCCAGGGCGTCCACCAAAAGGCTTAGGCAAGGCGGAAATACAGTTGCATGGCGCCGTGATAGCTTGCGGCAACATTGAGGCAGAACAACCGGATTGCCAGACATGAATGCCATGGGGCTCGTGACGCTGATTGTAGGAGTTGTTGCGCTGACCGCGCCTGTGCGATGGTCGTTCATTATCATGGTCTTGTCGACGGTATTCGGTGCAGCGGCAGCCTTCAGCATACCCGGACTTGGCGGTGCATCGGTACTCGTGCCGAGCCTGTTTCTGATATTCTTCGCCGCACGGCTGTTTGCAGCCTATGGTGAGGGACCGTTCCTCGGCGCCCTGGTTCCGTGGCGTCCAGGTTTCTTCCTGCTGCTGCTGACGGCTTTTGGCATCTTTACGGCGATTTTCTTCCCGCGCATGTTCCAGGGGATGACGCAGACGATGATGGTTGAACGATCGATCGGCGCACGCAGCCTGATTGCGTTGGTGCCGCTGCGCTTTTCGTCCAACAATATCACTCAATCGGTCTATGCCGTGGGCGGCCTCATTTGTTTCATTACAACCTTTGCCTTCTTTCGGCGTCAGGGTACTCCTTCGGCCTTCATCAATGGCATGCTGGTCGTTGTCGGTGTCAACCTCGGCTTCGCGCTCGCTGATATAGTGACCCATTTCACCCATACAGACTTTCTGCTGAGTTTCGTGCGGACAGCCAATTACGCACTCCTGACCAATGCCGAAAAGGGCGGATTGAAACGCATTTCGGGAACTTTTCCAGAGGCTTCGGCCTTCGCCGATTTCACGCTCGTGCTCTTTGCCATCGTCACCAGCCTCTGGCTTGGAGGCATCCGTTCGAAGGTTACCGGCACTTTGGCAGGTCTGCTGCTGGTCGCGCTGATTCTATCGACGTCGGCGACCGCACTTGTCGGTCTCGCCGCAATCCTGCCGATCCTTAGCCTGCAGTCATTCCTGGCCTCCCGTCGCGAGCCTGGCGCGGGCCGGCCCGTTCTGATCGTGTCCATTCTGGCGAGCATGCCTCTCGTCATCTTCTTCGTTCTCATCGTCATGCCGGATCTCGCGCGTAATTTGCATGATTTTCTGGACGAGATGCTCTTTTCGAAGGCTGATAGCCAGTCGGGGCGCGAGCGTTTCATGTGGAATGCCATGGCTTACCAGGCGTTTCTGGACACCAGCGGCTTCGGTGCCGGCCTTGGGAGCGCTCGGGCATCGAGCTTCGGTCTGGTGCTGCTGTCCAATATCGGCGTCTTCGGCACGCTGCTCTTTGCAATATTTGTCGCTCGGCTTCTTATGGCCGACATGCGCGATCTGCATTCACCATCGCTGGAAACCGCAGCGGTTCTGCGCGCCGCCAAGGCCGGGATCATCACGGTTCTCGTTTCTGCGGCCACGTCCGGCACGGTGTATGATCTCGGGTTGATGTTCTACATCCTCGCAGGCAGCATTTCCGCGTTCAGTGTCGGAGCGCGGCAGATCCGGAGCGACTACAGTCCGCAGTTGGGTACGGTCGGAGAGCTGCGATGAGGATCGTCGTCTTCAACGTCAAATACAGCGAAAACCTCGGCGACGGGCTGCTTGCGGAATGCGTCGAATCCGGCCTGGCGAGCGGCAGGGATGAGATCGAAGTGGAGACGATCGACCTTGCCGGGCGACAGGCCTTCGCGACGGGCCATGGCGGCCGCAGGCGGCTCGTACTGGGATTGCTCCATCGATTGCCCGCAGGTGCCCGTCGACGGCTTGTTCGCGCAGTGCTGGAGCGCAGGTTGCGCGCGCTTCGCGGACAATGGGAAGAGAAGGTTGCGGTTGCCGATGCCGTTGTGATCGGTGGCGGGAACCTGTTTCAGGACGACGACCTCAATTTTCCGCTGAAGATCGGTGCGGTGCTTGATTGTGTCGTGCGGTACGATCGGCCGCTGGCGATCTATGCGGTTGGTGTCGGCGGCCATTGGTCGGAGCCCGCATACCGTCTCTTTGCCCGATTGAAGCAGGCGCGCCTTGTTCATCTTTCGGTGCGCGACGGCTTTGCGCAGGATACCTGGCGCGAGCACTTTCCAGATGGGCCTGCTGCGAAGATCGTACGTGATCCCGGACTGCTGATCCAGGCCTTGCCGGGGCATGGAGGCGCGCGCGCTCCATCCAAAGGCCCTTTGACCATAGGTCTATGCGTCACCGATCCCATCGTCCTGCATCGGCATGGTGCCGTTCATGCCGATGGTATTCCCTTTGCCGATATCGAGGCGTACAGGGATCTGACCGAGCTTCTCCTGGATGATGGCCACCATGTGGTCCTGTTCTGCAATGGGGCCAAAGAGGATCAAGCCTTTGCCGAGCGTATCCGCGCTTCGGTTGCCAAGCATCGCATGGTCACGTCCGGCACCCTTGATATTTCCAGGCGCCCGCGGCTTCCGATCGATCTCATCCAGACCATCCAGTCGCTCGATGTGGTGCTGGCGCACAGATTACACGCATGCATTGCCGCATATGCGCTCGGAATTCCGCATGTTGGCCTGGGCTGGGACAAGAAGGTCGAAGGTTTCTTCAATTCCGTCGGCCGCGAAACCTACTTCATAAAGGGTGCATCGCCGCCGCCCAAGCATGTCGCCCTGTTGCTGAAAGCAGCACAGCAGGAGGGGATAGAGGCGCGCCGCCATCACGATACGATTTCGGAAGCCCGCGCCGGAATCTCGAACATGCGGCGGCATCTGGTCGAGCTCGACCAATGCGCTATGTCGCGAATATAGCTGCACGCAGAACGATACAAGAGACTCTTAGTATAGAATTTGTGATACTGACGGAAATACTCAAAAATATACATAAAAACGGCAAAGTTTGTGCCGCTGTGGCGGTAAAAATTCGAGGAACAACAGATATCGATTTGCAATAAAGACATCGTGGATTTTCTATGGTATTAAATACTTGGAACTCACGAAAAATATATTTTCGAATGACCCACAGAGCATTCGAAATATGCTTTTCGTCCGAGGGGATGACGGCATGGCAGCGCAGCTTTCAATTGAGCATATTCGCAGCCTCGGTGGCGTAGCGCGGACCTTCGTTGCAGGTAGTGCGATCTGCGACTACGACAACGATACGCCGCGCCTTCTCTTTGTGCTTGATGGGTGGGCCTCGTGCAGCAAGATGCTGCCGAATGGCACGCGCTTCATGACGGAATTCGTGCTGCGCGGCGATATGATTTCGACATCCTTGACGGCGCTTTCACGCGAGACCGTGCGGGCGATCACCAATGTCACGGTGATGGTTTTCCCGGACTTCACCTCTCTGCCGAAGATCGAAGCACCAACGTTTTTCTATCGTATCGTCATTGCCGAGCTGGTACGGCACCAGGCGCGCATGTCGGAGAGGCTTGCCAATATAGGGCGCCGCGATGCTCTGGAGAAAACCGGCTACCTGCTGCTTGAACTCGGGGCACGCATCGGCACCTCGCGGGACTATGCAAACGCAGAATACTTCGATTGTCCTTTGACACAGGCGGACATTGGTGACGCGGTCGGCCTGTCGACCGTACACATCAACCGCGTCCTCAGGGACATGCGTGAAGCGGGGCTCCTGTCCTTCCGCAATGGTATTGTCGCCTTTCTCGATCGGCCGCGTCTAGCCGATCTCGTCGACTTCGACGAATCCTGCTTCGACACAACTATGGTTTGAACAATACTTTGTCTCCATTACTAATGGAGCAAGAAAGAATTATTTTATCCAATATTTAAATTCATTATTAACATATGTTAATGCGCGGAAAAACAAAATAAGTAATTACTACGATAACATAAACCTAAAAAAGAGGGGCGAGATATGGGAACTCAAGAAAAGTCTCGGCTTAAACAGAAGTTATTCTCTTTAAATCGAGTAAATACTCTAGTAGTTGCAAGAAATACAAAGGCCATTTTAAGAGTTGGGGGTAACGGCCATGATTGGACAATCGCTCACAAGTGAAAAATTCACGTCAGATACGGGCGCACGCATCATTTCAGTTCGGACATCCGACAGCTTGAGGCCATTCATCGCATCCGGCACGCCCGGCGTCGATGAATGGGAAGACTATATTCTTCTCATAGATTCTCGCGCTCTCGATCGCGAGTGCCTGTCGAAAAGCCTGACCGAATGCGACAGCGCCATGCATATCGTCACGGTGGGTTCGCTCGACGAATGGCAGATGCGCAATATGCAAGTATTACCATCCGCAGTTCTCTTCATGATCGGCGGCCGCAAAGTTTCCGATGCGGATGTGAGCGCCAAGATTTGCGCTCTGGTGGAGAGATTTCAGACGAGCCCGGTGATCGTGGGGGCTGATGGCGACGAGCTTGCACAGTTGCTGCATGCGCTGGAATGCGGCGCCCGCGGTTACATCCCGACCAGCGTCGGAATCAAGGTTGCCGCCGAAGCGGTGGCTCTTGCGCGCGCAGGCGGTGTCTTCGTGCCGGCAAGCAGCCTGTTGGCCGCCAAGGAGGCGATCGCACCGGTTGCCAGCCGCAACTGCTGCCTCGACAGCTTGTTCACTCCGCGCGAAGTCGTCGTTGCAGAGGCTCTGAGGCGGGGTAAGGCAAACAAGATCATCGCCTACGAGATGGATCTTTGCGAGAGCACGGTCAAAGTGCACATTCGCAATATCATGAAGAAGCTGAACGCGACGAACCGAACGGAAGTTGCCTACAAGATCCGGGAACTCGTTCGGTAATATCTTCCGGTCAGGGCCGCTGATCGTGGCAAGCAATGCCGGCAAGGACCGTGTCGCTTCAGCTCGAAGTTAGCGGTCCCGGCACCGGAGTATGCAAATGCCCCGCAGGGCTGGCCTATATAGAACGTCGGCCTTTGAAGCCGCGGTCGTTTGACGGAAAAAGCGCCGGCGGCGACGTGCCGCCGAAGGATCACATAACAAGCTTGAGATTCCCGTGTGTTTGAGCTGCCGCGCCCTTTCCAAGGGGCGGGCCAATAGGCATGTCTGTCCGGAGTTTGAGCTTGCGGTCTTCGCACAACCAGCGGAGCTTCCACGCGCTGCGGTGACGGAAGCTCGAAAACCCAATCCAACAATGTCGATGCTGTTTGGCGGCCGAAGCTCGTGCAGGTTAGCTCAGTGCTGTACTATACGCAGCGAAGCGATCTCCGCAGGCTTGTCGTCGATGATGGCGCTGACGGTCAGGAGACCGGGCTGACGCAATCTCAACGGCGAAAAGACAAGGCTGGCGCCGACGACGACATTGATCGGAATATCGCTTGATTCCGCATCCTCGGTGATATCCCTCTGCTCGCTGAGCTGGGCGGCGTCCAACCGCTCTTCAAGAAGCGGTTGACGGTCCCCTGGCGCTATGCAGCGCAAAACGATCGATCGGTAGGGTTCCGTTGCCAAGGTGATCAGATTCACGTGCACACAGAATTTGGGCAGTGAAATGGGAAATTCCGGTAGCATCAGTACGCCGCTATAGACGCCGATGAAGCTGAGTTTTTCGCCGATTTCGGTGCGAACGTCGTCGCAGAAGATGCAATATCCGTAGCGCATGTGCTTCAATCATCCCGATCGTTGTTGCCGCGAGCGATTATCGTGCGGATGGCCCTCGAAGAACTCCAGGAAACAGCTCCGCCGGAACGAACGGGATGGATAGCAGCCCGCGTCTCCGGTTCGGAGAGGTAATTGCCTTCTGCTGGCGACCCCTTGGGATCGCACAGCTCAATGTGGATTTCTTTGTCGAGCGCCCAGGCGAGATCCGCAATCGAACGAAGCGGAAGCTCCGTCTGTCCGCAGAGATAGCGGTTCAGATCCTTTCGGCTGACACCGACCAATTCCGCAAGTCGCTGCTGAGTAAACCCTTTCTGTGACCGCCTTTCGAGGACGGCGGCAGCCAGATCACTGCGAACATTCGCGATGAAACGGCTGGCTGCCCGCGCCCGCGCCCCTATCTCAAACCGAAATGACATCTTCCGGATTTACTCCCTCTACGCACAACGCATCATCCACACCAAGCGTCCGGCGCAATCGACGCACCTCCAGCCGATAGCCGCGGTAAAGATCATGATCCTTCACATGATCGGCCCAGTCTCCAAAGACAGCGACAAAGCAGTCACGCATGGCAAACCAGCCGAATATGCGGAAATCGACGGTCTTTAATTCCCAAACTGCATTTCGTTCGACCCGGATTGCCCGGAACTGCCTGCAATGAATGAGCGGTTTCCCTGAAACGAATGTATAGAAAAGAAAATCCAGCTGCTCGACAGGCCTGAGGACCGCACCGAGCGACGATGGTTCGTCCTTGCTTACGCGTTCGCTCAACCAATTCACAAAGCTTGGCGTCGCGAAGAGCAGTCGCTTGGGTGACTGCTTTCGACCAAGCTGAATCTCAACTTTAACGATTGCTTCGGACGCCACGAGACTGTCAAACGTAGCCATAGCTGTCAATTAATCCATTATCATGTGGCAAGCCTTTCATCGAAGCTATCTATGGGTAGCATGAATTGCTGCACACTTGGATTGTATTTATCTAGCTTTCATATGGGTTAGAATGCCTAAGCAAAGAAGAGTATAGCTCATACGTCATAGCGATACACATCTAATCATTTACCCATTTCGAGGTAGGCGATTTATATTTCACATAATCCTGCGTTGCTGTCTTAGTCCGAACGGTTCTCTTGTTCGGCTCTCCATCCGCAGCCTATTAAAATGCTCGAGGGCTGCGAATGGTCGCTTGCCCCGTCATGGAGAACAGGGAGGATCACATGAGGACGATTGGAGCTCTCGCCATCTTGCTGGCAAGCACGTCTTTGACACTTGCCGGACCCCCGTCGCCGCCAGCCGAAAATGAATCGTTTATCGGCCAGGTGGGTGCGTTCAATGGTGCTTTCGTCAGTCAGAACACTGGTAACAATGACGCTCTGACATTCCAGAATGGCGTCGGCAATTTCGCCGTCACCAATCAGGACAAGGCCAAGTCCAACACATCAGCCATCCTGCAATTCGGTGACGGCAACGTCGCTTTCGCTGACCAGAAAGGCAAGACCAACGACCAGAGCACGTTCCAGGCCGGCGTCATGAATTTCGCCTCCACCCTGCAGCGGGACGGTGCGGATAATAACTCGACGATCGCCCAGTTCGGTTTTGGCAATTCCGCCTTCGCGGATCAGTCCAAGGGAGATAACTCTCAAGATACTTTACAAGTCGGCGGCCTGAACTTCGCCTCGACGAACCAGACCGACGGCAAGCATGGCGGAAACGACTCCAATACCATGCAGTTCGGCTGGGGTAACGGTGCCATCGTCGGCCAGGACGGCGGTGGCAACGACCAGACGACGCTGCAGGTCGGCGCCGGCAACTTTGCCGTCACCTCTCAATTTGGCGTCATCGGCTTCAACGGCAATGCCTCGACGACGACGCAGTTCGGTTGGGGCAACATATCCTTTGCCGATCAGGCTGGCGGCAACAACTCGCAAGACACGTTCCAGGCCGGCGGGCACAACTTCGCCCTGACCGGCCAATCGTCGTTCTTCGGATCGAACAAGGCGACCACGGCTCAGTTCGGTGTGGGCAACACCGCTCTGACATCCCAGATCGCCAATCCGCTCGGCTCCAACAATTCGATGATCGTGCAGGCCGGCTATCGCAATACCGCGATCGCTTCGCAATCGGGGCTGCAGACCGTGTTCCCCGTCAGCGGCTCGAACCTTCAGGGAACCATCCAGATCGGTTCGGGGAACTATGCCGTTACCTCTCAGACCAGCTCGAGCGGGCTGACGAACACGTCGGTTACAGCGCAGTTCGGCTATCGCAACACGGCCGTTACCGTCCAGCACTGAGTGAGCCTATGGAGGAGGCGAAAGCAAATGTCCGCCTCCTCCTCCTTTAACCGGATTGAGCCAGTCATCTATGCTGGTAGCAATCGCAGGCGATCAGCGTTTTCTTTATTTCTGCATTCCTTTTTCTTTTCGATGCTGCTGCTTCCGCGCATCGCTCCCGCCTCGCAGACCGGGATCGAGTGCCTGGTAACGGCAGATAAAAGAGAACCGTTTCTTGTTGTACGGGCGATCGCAAGGTCAGATGTAGCAGTATCCGGGACATACAAGCTGGTTCTCATCAAGCACAATACAGAAGGAACGAGTCACAGCATTCAGCAAGGCAGCTTTGACTTGCAGCCAGGTTCGGACAATCTCCTTGCCACGACGATGATCGACGCCGGAGACGATGCCGAACTGATTGCAAAACTATTGATCGAAACCGATCGAGGTACGTCACAATGCGAATTACCGGAATGAAATGTCTGAAGAGTTCGAAGATCTTATCAAGTGCGATCATCGCATTGAGCACTTCATTCTACGTGATGACAGCAGAATGCAGAGCCGAAACGGCCTATGTCGCTCAAATTCCGGTTAATGTGACCACACCGGTAACATTCAACGATGTTACCACTCAGCCACTACCGGAGAGGCGTCATCCATCGGCAAATTACGCCGGGATGGGTGCTATAAATGTGCCGGAAGCGAATGTTGGGTCACGCGGCAATAATATAGCGCAGACACTGCAGATTGGTATGCGTAATAGTGTGTATCAGCTCCAAGGCGGGTCAGGTAATATATCAACTGCAGGAATCATAGGAAACTACGGAAATATAAACGTACTGCAAGCCGGAAATAACCTTAGATCGAATGTCGTATTGCTGAATGGGGCGGGCTTGAATGTTAGTGTTCTTCAGCCTGCAGGTTCCGCACCGGTCAATGTGCTGATCGCACGCTTGCCGGGTGGTGGATTGCTTATCAAGCGCTGAGTGGGCGCGGCCATGTTTTCGGGCAACGGAGAAGATGCCAATGATGATACGTAGGGCGATCGCTGCAATCGGTCTGATTGCAGCAATGACAATGTCGGCCTCCGCCGGGCAGTTGGTCTATCAGCCGACCAATCCGACCTTTGGGGGCAATCCGCTGAATGGCACGTTCCTGCTGTCGACGGCGCAAACGCAGGGCGATGGCGTCAAATCCGGCCAGCAGCAGACACCGGATCTATCCGGTCTCAACAATGCGCTGGGCAACCTTGGAAATGTCAATCAAGGCACGGGTTCAACTGGAACATCTCCAGTCATCGTGATCCAGAGCGGCCAGGTGCCGGCTAATCCTTGAGCCAAATTGATTGCGTCATCGTTCGGTGTTGTTGGGAGCGATTTATTCGAGCGGCCATGTCACATGTTGGTTTTCCTGTCGCAGCCATTCTATGCGGGTTGGGTCTTGGTGGCTGCGCCGCCGCGGGCAGCAGCCTCGACCCGATGAGTACTCCAGCAACGCTTATGCCTGCCACGAAGTCGGGTGTGGCATTGGAGAGTCTTCCGCCGCCCATACAAAAGCTTGATGTGGCAGTCTATTCGTTTCCTGACCTGACTGGGCAGAACAAACCCAATGAAAACTTTGCCGAATATTCCCGCGCTCTGACGCAAGGCGGCGCGCAGCTGTTGACTGACGTTCTGACCAAAGCCGGTAACGGCAACTGGTTCAATGTCGTCGAGCGCACGGACCTGCAATCGCTGCTGCAGGAACGGCAGATCATCCAGAATACACGGTCGGCGGTCTACGGCGCCAAGGCTGGCGGCATCCCGCCGCTCCGGTTCGCCGGCGTGCTGCTCGATGGCGGTATCATAGGTTATGATTCCAATGAAACGACGGGCGGTATCGGCGCCAACTATCTCGGGATTGGCGGAAACACGCAGTATCGCAAGGACATCGTGACCGTCTCCCTGCGGGCCGTCAGCGTCAGTACGGGGCGTGTGCTGGCCTCAGTCAGTACCACCAAGACGATCTACTCCGTCCAACTGCAGGGATCGGCGTTCCGCTTTGTCGGCGTCGACCAGTTGCTCCAGATCGAAGGCGGCATTACACGAAATGCGCCGACGACCCTGGGCGTCCAGGAAGGCATTCAGCTTGCGGTCTATTCGCTGATCTTCGAAGGCGTGAGGAACGGGCTGTGGCAATTCAGGGATGCGGCCGCCGGCGCGGCCTTCATGCGATATCTGGACGAGCATCAAAGGGCCATGACGTATAAGCTCGATGCCAACGGCCGGCCGATCGGCCCGGCGGTCACCGTTCCCGCCGCCAGCGTGGCGCAACCGGCCGTCGAGGCGGCATCCCAGCCCATCCCGATCAAAGACAAGCCGAAAAGCTCATGATCAGTGTCGGCGCCGCATCATTTTTTCCGGCAGATTTCCGATTGTGCGTTGTCAGGTCCGCACGTTGCCGCTCCATTCTGGGTGCTTGCGCTCGGATTTGGTTTGGCCGGCGCCTTGGCGGCAGGTCCTTTTTCCAGAGCGCCGTTCTTCCTCACCGGAATACGTCCTTTCACCTGGGGAATTTGGGTCTCCGAAAATCCGGACCGCCGGATGATGGGTTGGCTGCTTGCTAGAACATCCGCTGCGCCAAGCGTGCCGGCAAGAAGCAAGATAATCGTAACAGCGATGATTTTATTGGGATGCATCATGACGATACTGCTCCTAAATCGCAATCTCGAGCCGATATCGAATTATCGGCTCCGAACATGCCGCTCTCGACGTTTCAACTGGCTGAAGGCCTCTCAATTTCATATTTGCTGCCGTTCTTATCGGCGATCTTGTGCTGGCCGCGCGCACGGGGCGATTCACCATTGTCTGCCGTCGAAACGCAGTCAGCGTGACACTGTGCCTGACCCAACCGTCGGCAAGTGGCCATCGGTCGGTGCGGGTGCGGCTCGCTCGGTGACGCCATTGCCCACATTCGGAAAAATGCTGCTTGCCAATCGGACTTTTGCTTGCGCTCGTGATGCCTGCCTTGGTTTGCGCGGCGTCGTCCGACGGTTGGCCGGCGGCTGAGGCGCGGGCATGACGGATGTCTCCGGCAGTTGTTCGACGAAGGCAGGATTTGTTTCCGCAGAGGGGGCTTGTTGCAGATAGCTTTCGTCGCATACGGCGCCATCGGTCAGCGCAAGCATGACGATCAGGGAGTAACCGGCAATGAGCTTTGATGTCATCTGAATCGATTCCCCTCGCGTGTCATTAAATATTAAATGCCTATATCTTCCTATATTGAATAATGAATTGAAATTTCATTTGTTTAAGTCAAACTTAAAGCAATCTATATTCGACATTATTATCATTTTATTGTAAAATTGCAACTTAAATCGGGAGGAGAGGATGAATTTATATTTGAGGCCGTCTGTGTGTTGTGTGGCTTTCCTGCTTTGGGGAGCAGGTGTTTCCTCGACGCTAGGGGCCGATAATGGCCCAGGGGTGCCGCAATCGGGGTCTCAAAATGTGACGCCGGATGCCGGCAAGAGCGATCCGTCCAATGCCATGGCGCCAGCTCCGGCCACACCCGCGCCGGCCGTTCCGCAGATTACCGAACAGAAGTTCGATGCATGGACACTGCAATGCTCGGCCGACAAAGCGATGAAGCCACGCTGCCAGATCGTCTATCGATTGACGTCACCGGATCAAAAGCAGGTATTCATGGTCATCAGCATGGCGCGTTCCGCGGACAATAAGGTTGGTATGCAGATGGCTCTTCCGCTCGGTTTTGCCATTCAGGGCGGTGTGAAGATTGGCTTTGGCAGCAAGTATTCGACAATGGCGAAGGTATCGCGCTGCACGACACAAGGATGTCTGGTGGAGGGGTTGTGTCCGCCCCAGATGCTGGCCGTCTTGATGAAGGAGAAGTCGGGAAAAGTCTCGATCCGCATGATGCAGGGAAATATGGCGGAGCTTCCGGTTTCTCTGAGTGGATTCGTCGCCGCCTTCCAGGCAATGCAGGCAGATAGCGGATGATGACTGAGGCGCTTCTGCCCTGCCGACGTCATGACTTCGCGGGCGGCAAAGGGAAATCTTTCGATATTGTTGCTAACAAGGGGTTGGCGATCTCCGGAAATTCAGGATCGCTCGTGACTTCCCATGATTTGGCAGGTTCCATGCTTCTCGCGTGTTCCTGCAAAGCGGCGGAGGAAGCCGCTCGCACGACCTCCTCCGCCACTTTCATCATCAGTCGAAGCTACTCTCCATTCACCGCTTGCAGGTCGGCAATATCGATACCGTGCGTGTCAAACCACCATTCTGGCGGCATGTCGGGATATTTGTCGCGAAGGCGCAAATATTTGGAGCGCAATCGTTCCTGACGTTCGACTTCCCGTTCAAAATAGGGATGGTCCACCGTTCCTCCCATCACATGGATGCGGCGAAGGAGCTTTCGCAAGACGTATCCTTGCTCCTTGTTTCCCGGTTCATAGCCGCTCTCCACGATTGTCGTGACCGTGTCGCGCAGCGTGCTGAGCGCATCGCCGGGCAAGGCGCCGTTCAAGATCATGTCCAGGCGTTCGGCGCCGAAACCGACGTCGATACAGGTCCCGAGTGGATTGACGATGTTGCCGATCTCGATGCCGTCCTTGTAGAACTCGGTGCAGTATCCGTTGATGCTGCCGTCGCTCCAGGTGCATTCGTCATCCGGGACGATGGGAATGCGGCCGCGATAGAGCGGCGTCCACTCTTCGAGGCGATCCGGATGGATCGTGACATGATCAGGCACCAGGCCAAGGGTCTCGAGAAACTCCAGCCAGAAATCGATGGCGTCACCGACAACCATCTCCCTGAACGAGAAAAGTCCGAGCATTGTGAAGTGAAGGAAATGCGTTCCGTCCCCGATTTCGTCGAGATCGCCCATTCTCAGGCAGGCCTGAGCATTGGCAACGGTACCAATGTGGGAGGGGTCGGAGAAGAAGGGTTTGTACTGCTGCATTCCAGCGCTGCAGAAGAGCGTGGTATTATCGTGCGGCCTTACGGAGTCCATGCGTGTGAATTTAATGTCTCTGGAAAGACAAAATTCTTGGTATTGCTGGATCAGGCGTCCCGCGATGACATAGGCAACCTCCTTTGCTGTTCGTGTGCCTTTCCAAAACATAGCGACAGGATGCAGGATCTGCAATGCGAAGATCCGAGTTTCATATCGCAGGGCAGAAAAGGACCCGCTACCTCAAGTCGTGGATCTTCTTCCTTTTGCTACATGCCTGTCTTGTTTGTGCTGTAGAGCAGGTTCCAATGTACTGATGGTTATTTTGGGCGGGAGCGGCGAGATTGCTTCATCGATCGGTTTGGTGTACGGCCTTGCCCCATAATGATCGCAAGCGATCGCCGTGCTGCGGTCATTGCTCTCAGAGAATGCCAGCCTCTCATCTATACTGATTGTCCATCAACTGCGCTCCGTCGTCGAGCACACACTGAAACATCATGGTTAAACAGACAAAGCCCTTCATCATCGAAATCAAAACCTCCCGTCGAGCAAAAGCAAAACCAGTCGAATCGGCAAGATCGATCTGGGGGGAGCTTGCTGCTGACCTCAAGCAGACCCTGGCAATGGAGCAGGAAACGCAAGCAAGCCCGCCTGCACACGCGGATTGCGCTGAACGGCCGGCGCCTCAGCCCGCAGTGGCCGCGGATCATGATGAAGCAACGGCTCCACAGCCCGAATTTCAGTTCCTTGAAAAATGGATTGCAAAGAAGGCGGAAAGGCCCCGGGCGGGCGGGCAGAGCGTGGTTGAGACATTCCTCGCGCGAGTTGACCAGCAAAAGATCTTGCTTGCGGAATTTCAGTCGAATCCGGATGGGTTCAAGCGCTGGCGCTCGGCATGGTTTCGCAAGGTAGCCGGCGGTTTCGGCGTGAGCGTCAGCCACGACCTGATCGATGCCGGTGACGGTCTGCGATATGTCGTCGTCGATACGCTTGATGGCGTCTCTCAGTTTCTCGACGACCTCTGTCACCACGCGCAAACCGACCTGGATTTTCAGCAGGCTCTGGAAGCGAACCGCAGGCAGCGTGCAGCCCGGCTGGCGGGCGGCAAGGCAGTATGATGGTTTTTCGGGACGATCGTATGTCTCAGGTCAAAGACCCGGAGTGCGGCGCGCTCTGGTAAATTGGCTTCAGGCACTGGGTGTCCTGATCTGCAGCGTCGTTGCTGTAAAGCGCGCTACGCGCTTTAGTGCGGCTGATTTGCGGTTTTCGGGAGAAATCGGGCCAGCCGTCTGTCTGTCGCGCCTCAGTATTTCGCGTTCTTCCTGCGGGCAGCCTCCATGCGGCGCTCCCACAGGACGAGCAGGAAGCTTGAGGCGATGATAAGGAGGGCGCCGGCAAAAACATTTGTCGCGGGAACCTCGGCCCAGATCACATAGCCGTACACGAACGCCCAAACGAGGCCGCTATATTCGATGGGCGCCAGCGTCGAAGCGGGTGCGTATCGGAAACCTTCATAGAGTAGAAACTGCCCGATCGTAGAGATCACGCCGAGGGTCAGCATCAATGCCCAGCCGCTTGCATCGGGAGTCTTCCATGTCCACGGGAATGACAGGGCGCAGGCAATGCCGAATATCAGGCTCGTGGCATACATCTGGGTGAGCGTGGTCTCGCTTCGGCTGACAAGCCGGATCAGAATCGTGCTCCATGCCCAGCAGAATCCCGCGACGATGCACATGGCGGCGGGCAGGAGATTGGGCGAATGACTTGGATTTGCCGCGATCGTCACGCCGATGAAGCCACCTATGCAGGCGATCCAGCGGCCTGCATGGACCTTCTCCTTGAGAACGAAGATCGACAGAACCACGACGATGATCGGTGCCGAAAAGTATAGCGTCGTCAGTTCCGCCAGACCCAGATAGCGGGCCGCGTTGTAAAACAGCAGCCAGGCAAGCAGCATCAGCCCGGCGCGCAGGACGACCGTGCCGCGATAGGGGCTTTTGAAAATTGACGGATGGCGCCGATAGTGGACGAGCACGCCCGCGACCAGCACGATGACCAGGCTGCGCATGAAGAGGATCTCCGGCACTTCATAGCTGGCGACCAGCCACTTCACCATCGCGTCCTGAAGTGAAAAGCAGGCATATCCTGCGCAGGCGAGTGCGATCCCGGCAATGGGTCCCTTCTCACGGCTTCCGGAAATCATATGGCCTCGCAGGATATGTCGAATCGATATGGTCGCTTCCCATTGCAGGAAGCGGTTCGCGGCGCAATGGCGCGAGCGATCTTCTGGCTAGGCGCTTTCCCTCGAACTGACAAGAGAGCCGGAAATCGTCATGCTGCTTCTATTGTGCTTTTCGTGAGCGTTCCCATCGAGGATGGAACGAAACGCCGTCTGCGATGTTCCGCAGTTGGAAAATCCCGGTGGTGACACGCCTTGGGAGGACATCGTGCCTGACCTGAGCGATATCATGCGCATGGATGTAGACTGGCTGGATATTGTCGTCCGTCTGGTGCTGGTTGTCGTCGCTGGCACCGCGCTCGCGATATTCCCTGCCATTGTTCACCTCGATGACGGTATAGAGTTTCTCGTTGCGAAAGACGCTTGCCATCCTGGTCGTTTTGTCCTGCGCGGGGGTGGCATCGATATCCATGAAATCCAGCTCCCTTTCGGTCGCCACGATAGGGGTGTCGCGAGCGGTGCGGGCGGCAACGAGAACCTCGCCATGCGATTTTGCATCCAGCCAATTGGGGTCGTCGTCGGCGGCGATTGAGACCAGACGGTAAAGCTTCAAAGGCTTATCCATCTTCCATCGCCTTGAACGTTGGCTCCTCGAACGTTGGAAAGGCTGCAGATCGGATGGGTAGGAAGCTCGCCTGCCGTTTCGTTGGCTATGGAGAGAAAGCGGAAAAATCTCCATATTCTTCAGCACCATCGTGTCCGCTTGGCACGATCTGTAACCTCATGAGGCTAACGCCGGGCTTTGTGCATTGTTCCGGTTCGATGCCGCTCGGATGCGGGTGCTCCTCGATGGAACCATCTTTCGACGCTCCGGTTAGACCAGTGTGGAATTTGCAGACATGGAGGCTTGCAATGGCATTCCAGGAACCGAAGAAACCCCGGGACCAGAAGAAGTCATTGTCCGAGACCGAGGCCCGCCAGGGTGTGCGTGGCACGCACCAGTCTACCATTCTGATCACGGCATTGGTTCTGGCGGCAAGTCGTATGGGCCGGTGTTGAAGCTTGGGGTCGTTATATCGAACCAGACAAACCGCAGAACCCGGCACCGACGATAAGTTCCTCCAGCGGGCAGCCGCAGGCAGGTACGATAGACAATACGCTGCCAGCTGGACAATCGGCACAGCCCGCTCCGACCGATCGCATGGAGAACAATCAGCAGGGCGCGAAGAGCACGCCGGCCCAGCCAAATCGCGACGGAACGCAGAATTAGCAGATCGGCTTTCGAGACTTGGGGAATCAATGTGCATTGCGGATATCCGTTCGTCTTTCAGAGGACCGGATATGGGACCGAAACGGTTCGGGAGTTCCCTGGCGGGAACTGCCGATGAGTAGAAATTATCCAGCGCGCCGGTCGTCGGAGTGCGGGTCTTCCTCGGCTTCCCGAGCATTATCCTCGGGTGGATGTACTCCAGCCGTCCGTCGAAATCTTGCGAGCACTTCTTCGCCGTCTGCGGATGCTCGCGTTCTCTCCATGATCTCGCGCTCCCTGGCTGCCTGCTCCCAGTGATGCTGGCTACGGCCCCAGGGACGGCCGGCTGCTTCCCAAATGGCGTAGGCCCGCTTGCTGATCCACTCGAATCGTTCGTCCGTCATTTTTTCCTCCTTCGTGGACGCTCCCACAACTGCGGGTAAGGGCGAATGTTCCCTATGGGGAACAATAATGAATCTGATGTGTTCCACCTTAGGTTCAGAACTTCACAGGCTCATGAATCCACGACAAGAAGAGGAGGATCGAATGGCTTTGACGTTGATCAGCAAGGTCTTTGCTGAGGATGCGCCGATACCGGGCAAACATGCGCTGAACGGGGAAAATGTATTCCCGCCGCTCGCCTGGGGTGGCGCTCCCGGAAAGACCCAAAGCTTTGCCTTGATCATCGAGGACCTGGATGCGCAAGGTGGCACATTCCGCCATTGCGGCATCGCCAATATTCCGGCGGAGTGGAGCGGTCTGGCCGAAAACGTGGATACGATGCAGGAGCGGGCGCTGCGCTTCTATAAGAATGATTTCGGCAATGCCCGCTATGACGGTCCACAGCCGCCGGACGGTGACCCTCCGCATCGTTATGTTTTCCGGCTCGCCGCCCTTGATGTGCCGAGGATGACGCTCCCTGAAGCCGCCGGAGCGGAAGCAATGTGGCAAAAGGTGAAGAAACATATGCTTGCAGAAGCACGCCTTACCGGCACCTATCAGTCGTAAACCATCATCTGCGGGCAGACATGACCGGCAGGTTTTGCCGCCGAGGGATGGATGCGATGAGCAGAAGAGATCAGGGCGATCGAGACAAGCGCGAGCCTCGGGCATTTTCCGCGGAAGATGTCCGCCAAGGCGAGATCATCCTAAAGCGACGGTGGCAACGCCTGGTGTTCATCGGCGGGCTTGCCGCCATAGTCCTTGTGATCCTGCTGGTGCGATTTGCCGGCTAGGGGCCTGAAACTCAGGTGAAGACAATAGACGTCGGAGACGCCGGTTGATAATGATAGCTTGATGACGTGGAAGGTAAACGGCGCAGTCGAGTTGCGTTGGGGATCAAGATCATGTCCGCATCTGCCGTCCCACCGCCTGCTTTGTCCGAGGCCGCGATTCGCCGACTGCTTGTCGAGCGTGTCGATGAGCGCTGCTTAAGCGTCGGAATGGTCGTCGGCGTCACCGAAGCCAACCGCCATCGGATCATCGCCCATGGTCGCCGCGACAGGAGCGGCGCGGGTCTGGTCAACGAAGAAACCCTGTTTGAGATCGGCTCAATCACCAAGCTGTTCACTGCGCTGTTGCTGTCCGACATGGCAAACCGACGCGAGGTCGGGATGGATGAGCCGGTGGCGGAGCTGTTGCCGGCGGGAATACGTGTCCCGGTTCGCGATGGCAAAGCCATCACGCTTCGCGATCTGGCCTCGCATTATTCCGGACTGCCGCGGGTGGCGACAAATGGCGACCCGCCAGATCGGCCTGCCGGTCCCTACGTCGCTTACTCCGCGGAAAGGCTCTACCAGTTTCTCGCTAGCCACGAACTGATCCGGACACCTGGCGACAGCTTCGAATATTCCAATGTTGGCGTCGGGTTGCTGGGACACGCGCTGGTGCTACGCGCCGGGGCCGGCAGCTACGAAAGCCTGATCCGCGCGCGCATCCTGGATCCACTGGGGATGGACGATACAGTGATTGCGATCCCGTCACGATTGGCAGGAAACGTTGCGTCAGGCCATGACGACGATCTGGAGCCGACTTCGGATTGGACATTCGATGTGCTGGCCGGAACAGGCGCGCTGCGCTCGACCCTGCCTGATCTGTTGCGTTTTGTGGATGCGGTATGTGATCAGAGCTCAGCGATTGCGTCCATCATCCGTCCATTGATGACCCCGCGCGACCAAGGCGGGTTGGAACTGGCGAAGCCTCACCTGGATGGCGTAATCGCGCTGTCGAAGCCCGGCGGTACGGGTGGTTTCCGCAGCTTTGTCAAATGCATTCCGGAATGGAAACGCGGAGTGGCCGTGCTCAGCAATGCGAGCATCGATGCCGTTGTCGATCTCGGAGCCCATGTACTGAATTCGCGCCGCGACTTGATTTCGTATCCGAAAGAGGTTGCGATCGACCCTGCTTGTCTCGCCCGTTTGGTGGGACGCTATCAAATGAACGATTGGGTGTTCGACGTCACATCCATGGGTGACCGGCTCCATGTTCCGGTCGGCGATCAGCATAGAGTCTTCCCGACCTCCGAATGGCATTTCTTTCACAAGAGCTCGCCCGTGCAACTCACCTTCGAACCCGGCCCGGACGGTCGAGCCGCCCGTCTGATACTGCATCACAACGGCACCGATCAGATCGCCGAAAGGATTGGGTAGGGCGGGCAGAGTGATATGCGACGACAACGAGCGCTCGAGGCAATTAGACCAAAGCAGCGCCGACCCGACTACTCCCGGTGCGATCTGCCGGAAGCCTATGGCCCCGCACCACTTGCTACAATCGCTTTATTCGCTGGCGGTAGGCTGGCAGCCAACGACCGGCCTTCGTCAAGCTTGCATCCAACCGCATTGGCTAAGCGCTGACGAGACCGCGCCTATCGCTTCCAGCACCAATCCCTGATTTCAGGCATGTCTTCGCCGTGCCGCTGGACATAATCATGATGTTTGATGAGCTTTGCTTTCAAGCCGTTGACGACATCGGGCACTTTTTCCACCAGGCCCGGAACCCGGTCGATTGCTTCAAGCGCGAGATGATAGCGATCCAGTTCGTTCAGCACGGTCATATCGAATGGTGTGGTCGTCGTACCCTCCTCGATAAAGCCGCGGACATGGATGTTGTCGTGATTGGTCCGACGGTATGTCAGCCGGTGGATCAGATAGGGATAGCCGTGATAGGCGAAGATCACCGGCTTGTCCGTGGTAAAGATCTGATCGAAGGCCTGATGATCGAGACCATGCGGATGCTGCTTCGGGTCCTGCAGAGCCAGGAGATCGACGACGTTGACCGTGCGAATCTTGAGATCGGGGATCGCCTCGTGCAGCAGCATGACGGCGGCAAGCGTCTCCATGGTCGGGACGTCACCGGCGCAGGCCATCACCACGTCGGGGGCGATCGTGTTGTCCTCGTAGCTTGCCCAGTCCCAGATGCCGACGCCGGCCTTACAATGGGCACTCGCCTCGTCGATGCTCAGCCATTGCGATTCCGGCTGCTTGCCGGCGACGATGACGTTGATCCGGTCATAGGTCCTGAGGCAATGATCGCCGACCCATAACAGCGTATTGGCATCCGGCGGCAGATAGACGCGCACGATGTCGGCCTTCTTGTTGGCAACGAGATCGACAAAGCCGGGGTCCTGATGGGAAAAGCCGTTATGATCCTGGCGCCAGACATGCGACGTCAAAAGATAGTTCAGCGATGAGATCGGCTTGCGCCACGGCAATTCGCGCGAAACCTTCAGCCATTTGGCATGCTGGTTGAACATGGAATCGACGATGTGGATGAAGGCCTCATAGCATGAGAACAACCCGTGCCGGCCGGTGAGCAGATAGCCTTCCAGCCAGCCCTGGCATAGATGCTCGCTGAGCACTTCCATCACCCGCCCATCCGGGGCCAGATGGACGTCATAATCCTCGATTGCCTCCATCCAGACCCGATCGGTGGCTTCGAAGACGCTGCCGAGCCGGTTCGATTCCGTCTCGTCGGGACCGAAGATGCGGAAATTCTGCTCGGGATTATTGAGCTTCAGCGTGTCGCGCAAATAGTGCCCAAGGATTTCCGTGGATTGCACCTGCTTGTTGCCGCGCTCGCCGATCTCGATCGCGTAATCCTCGATAGGGGGAACCAGAAGCTCCTTGCGCAGCAGGCCGCCATTGGCATGGGGATTGGCGCCCATGCGCCTTTCGCCTTTCGGTGCGAGCGCCTGCAGCTCGACCTTCAATCGTCCTTTGTCATCGAAAAGATCGCTCGGGTCGTAGCTGCGCATCCAATCTTCCAGGATCTTGCGATGACCCTCGTCGCCGCGGCAATTGGCGACCGGCACCTGATGTGCCCGCCAGAAGCCTTCGACCTTCTTGCCATCGACTTGCCTGGGGCCGGTCCAGCCCTTCGGACTGCGCAGCACGATCATCGGCCAGCGCGGCATGCCTTCGGACGATGTCCTTTCGCGTGCGTTTCTTTGTATGTCGCGGATTCGGTCGAAAACCCGGTTAAACGTGACGGCCATTGCCAGATGCATTGCGGATGGTTCATGTCCCTCGACGAAGAAGGGTTCGTAGCCATAGCCCGAAAACAGCTTGCCGAGATCGTCATCGCTTTCCCGGCCGAGAATGGTCGGATTGGCGATCTTGTAGCCGTTGAGGTGGAGGATCGGCAGCACGGCGCCATCACGCGCCGGATTGAGGAATTTGTTGGAATGCCAGCTTGCAGCCAGAGGTCCGGTTTCGGCCTCGCCATCGCCGATAACGCAGGCAACGATCAGATCGGGATTGTCGAAGGCGGCGCCATAGGCATGCACGAGCGCATAGCCGAGCTCGCCGCCCTCGTGAATGGAGCCGGGCGTCTCAGGCGCGGCATGGCTCGGAATGCCGCCGGGGAAGGAAAACTGCTTGAACAGCCTTTGCATCCCGTCCGCCGTTTCGGAGATATCCGGATAGATCTCGCTATAGGTGCCCTCGAGATAGGTATTGGCGACCATGCCGGGACCGCCATGGCCGGGGCCGCACATGTAGATGATGTCGAGATCCCGCGCCCTGATGATGCGGTTGAGATGCGCATAGATGAAGTTCAGCCCTGGTGTCGTGCCCCAGTGGCCAAGCAGCCGTGGTTTGATATGCTCCGGTTTCAGCGGTTCGCGCAGCAGCGGATTATCCATCAGATAGATCTGGCCGACAGACAGATAATTGGCCGCCCTCCAGTAGCGGTCGATCAGGGAAAGCTCTTCGGGCGAAAGCGGTGTGGTAACGGCATTCATCTGCGTCTCCTCGTTTTCGTCAAGCGATGAGGGCAACGGCCTCGTCGGCGATTACCCGTTCCTCGTCGGTCGGGATCATGAACAGCTTCACGCGGCTGGATGCCGCGTTGATTGCGATCGAGTTGCGCATGTTCGCACCTTCATCGATCTCAATACCCAACCATTGCAACCTTTGTGCAACGCGGGTTCTGATCTGCGGCTGGTTCTCACCAATGCCGGCGGTGAAGACGATCGCATCGAGACCGCCGATCGTGGCGCATAATCGGCCGACTTCGCCGGATATGCGCAGGCAGAACAGATCTATGGCTTCGGCGGCTTCCGGGCTCTTGTCATCGAGCAGAACCCGCGTGTCGCCGCTGATGCCGGAAACGCCGAGCAGGCCGCATTCATGGTAGAGGAAGTCCTCGATCTTTTCCGGCTGCGGCATTCCAGTTCTCATGAGATAGAGCAATGCGCCCGGGTCCAGCCAGCCGGGACGGGTCGCCATCGGGATGCCGTCCAGCGCCGAAAATCCCATGCTGGTATCGCGGCTGATGCCGTTTTCCATCGCGCAGAGGCTGGCGCCGCTGCCGAGATGGCAGGCCACGACCTTGCCTCTTGCAGCTTCCGGATCGATCTTTCGAAGCTGCGAGGCGATATATTTGTAGGAGAGGCCGTGAAAGCCGTAGCGGCGCACGCCGTCGTCATGCATGGCGCGCGGGATCGCCAGCCGACGCACCAGGTCGGCTTGCGACGCATGGAAGGCCGTGTCGAAGGAGGCGGTCTGCAGGACGTCCGGCCGCAGCGCTTCCATCGATCGGATGGCACGCAGGGCCTGTGGCTGGTGCAGCGGCGCAAGGGGCACGAGCGTCTCGATCCGCTCGATTGCAGCGTCATCCAGCGGGGTCGCCTCTTGAAACGTCAGGCCTCCGTGGACGACGCGGTGGGCGACCGCGTGGAGCCTGCCGGGAAGGTGAGCCAGCATATGATCCAGCGTTGCGGAGATGACGGAGACGAACTGCGCCCCGTTGTTGCCCCTGATCGTCTTCTCGTATCTATCCGGGCCGATGGAATAGCGAAGCATCAATGGGCTCTGATCGAAATCGATCTTGCCGCGGCCGACATTCCTTGGCCCCTCTGTTGCCAGTTCGAAGACCCCGATTTTCAAGGTCGAGGAGCCGGCGTTGAATGTCAGCAAGACATCGTCGGACATGTCAGCCTCGAGTGAAGAGTGTCGACTACCGCAAGTTAGTGCGTTCGCCTGCGGAAGCAATTATGCAGACGGTCGCAGGCGGCTCTTTCTCGCCAAATGAGGCCGTCATTCACCGGCAAGCCAGCGAAATGCGCGCCGAAGAAACGCCTGACCATCGGCAGTGATCGGGGTCCCGTGCGCCATCAGAACCTTTTTCGCGGGCCAGGCCAGAATATGGTCGAGCGCGGCGCGAGCGACCTGACGATCGGTAAAAGCCACACGAAATTTGCGGGGCACGGAGGGTTCTGGCGCCACCATGAGATCGAGCCGGGCGACGAGGCCCCGCCATCCCTTGAACCAATCCCGCGGAAATTGTTGGAGGAGATCGGCAAAGATCGCCGTCTCGCTGCGGTGGTGAAAGAGGACGGCTTCCGTCGTTATCCGGTTTCCCTCGACGATGACGATATCGATCTCTCCCATCCAGGCGGAAATCGGCGTGTCACGGCGAAGGTCCTCATCAAAAGCGATATCGCTGCGCTTTTCCCGCAGGCCGGGAGGTGCATAGATTTTCGCCTCGGGAAAAGCTTCGTGCCATTCGGCAAGCCATGTGTGATGCAGTGCGTTTGGCGGTACGAGGTGCCGCACCGTGCCTAAAGCTTCGATCTCAAAGCGCAGATCGCTTGTGAGTTCCACGGGCGACCATAGGACCAGATCGCCATTGGTCAGCCGGATGACGGCCATGCGCGTCGGATAGTGAAATCCCGCCGCAGCCGTCACGACCGGGCCATCGGCAATCCAGATATCGGGACCGAATTCCTTCAACATGGCAGCATCCGATTTCATTTACACATGTGTAAAATTACACTATTGTATAAAAATGACAATCTTGAAGCGCACGGAACGATCGCGAAAACTCATCCTCGATGCTGCGGATGCGGCTTTCAGGGAACTTGGATTTGCTGCAACCTCCATCGAGGAAATAGCGGGCCGCGCCGGTTTGACGCGCAAGACAGTCTACAATCTTTTTCGCTCAAAGGAGGAGATCGCGCTCTGCCTGATCGGACTCGTCGAAGCACAGGATGCCGGCTATCGCGTGAAAATGGCGGCAAACGAGAATGTTTTGTCCCTGCTCGAACTGGTGCTCGTCGACAGCGCAAGCTGGTGCCTCGCCAATCCCTCGCTTGCAAGGCTTGCTCTCAGCCCCGCCGAACGGCCGTCGCTCGAACCGCCCGCCGATCGGCCTTCGTTTCAGGGCTTGGTGAGGGACATTCTGGTTCTTGGCCAGCGGCAAGGGATCATTCGCAAGGACGAAGACCCCAATTTCATGACCCTTGTCCTGCTCGGCGTTTTTGGACAATCCATGCTGACATCGCTGTCGAAGGGATCGTTCGAGGAGCAGGAGATCAGCCACATAATCCGCATCCTTGTCGAAGGCATCGGTTCTACCGCGCAGCCCTTGCGTTGACGGCCCTCAGGGGACATCGCTTCTAGGCGGCCTCAGACCTCCATCACGTCTTCAAACGCTTCGGGAAAGCTTTCGCGCGCCAGTTTTTCGTTGATCACAAACATGGCTTCGTACGAGACCGGGTCGAAATCCTTGTCGGCTGGCAGGACTTCTCGTCCAAAGAGGAGGTTCAGCCGAGCGGCGTCGAGATTGCCGCGCTCGAAGGGTTCAGCTCCGAAATAGTGCCAAAGCGCGTGCAGGAATGCGGCGTCGATCCGGTGTTCTTGCGTTCCCGGCCGCGCGCGGCGCGGCAGTTTCTTGATCGGCGTCACGCCCTTGGGATTTGCGCGGCGAATGGTGAATTGTACGCCTGTACCCGGCATGCCCGAAGGAAAGCCGCGGTGTTTCGTCATGTCGGGAAGCTTGCCCATGGCTGACGCTCCTCTCTCGTTAAGCAATCGAATGGCGCCTTTTCCGATGTCAGGCAAGCCGATGCGATGGAGAAGGCGGTGGAGGGCGCACTCTGTCGTGATTTCCTGCTCCCAGTCAATTGCGAGCCTGGGTTTTCGCGGTTCACCGAAAGGATGTCACGCAGGCTCGATAGCGGGGGCATCGCCTCTCCGCGCTTTGTTCCTTCGAAGACGGCGTGATGCGCGGAGCGGGGAGGGTTATCGGTTCCGGGGCAAAAATTATCGCTCAAGGGTGAGCGGAGCGATTTGCGGAGGGGAGCCATGCACGGAAAAGTTCAATTCCACCTCAAGCAAATGATACATGAGTGCGGCGAGGGCGACAAAAAAGACGGTGCCTAGAATAAAACGAAGCAATATCGGCCAAACATAAGCGGTAATGATCGGCGTCAGGCGCGCCAACAGCGCAAGCCAATCGACAAGCGTGGGCGTCTTGCGTTTATACATGATGTTTCCCCTGCGGGATCTGGCTGTGTCATTTGGCGCTATGCCCGTCTATGCTCGACGCTCCATACCTGCTGAAGGCCCTTTCGTGGCGACAGCGGCTGCCTCGTCGGAAAAAGGGGCGATTGGTCGCCTGTCGGCATCGGAAGACAACATGAATATGGTGCAGGTTTCGTGGAGATGGGATGCAGGCTTGGTGGATGCCGCCATTCGATCCATTGCCCTGCCGGCTATCTGATCGTGTAGGAACGGCGTTCGAGCGCCGTTGTGTCCAGTGCGCAGTCCGGATGCGCCACAACCGAAAGCGGTATTGATGGGAGGCATGAAGCCACACAACGATGGATTCCCGACCCTCATCAGATCTATTTTACTTTTACGTAAGCTTCACTAGACTTCCAGATGAGTACGCTATTCGCTGGGGGAGAACGAATGAGCAGTCGTGCGGATGTCGTCATCGTCGGAACAGGCTTGTCCGGCCTTGTTGCCGCCTGCGAGCTGATAGAGCGCGGGAAACGGGTGATCCTCGTCGATCAGGAGCCGCGCGCGAGCCTGGGAGGTCAAGCCTTCTGGTCGCTCGGCGGGCTGTTCATGATCGATACGCCGGAGCAGCGGCGGATGCGCATCCGCGACAGTCTCGATCTCGCCCGTCAGGATTGGCTGGGTGCGGCGGGCTTCGATCGGGCTGAGGACTTCTGGCCGCGTGCCTGGGCGGACGCCTATCTCAATTTTGCCGCCGGCGAGATGCGCAGCTGGCTGCACGGGCTCGGCATGCGCTGGTTTCCCGTCGTCGGTTGGGCTGAACGTGGCGGGGGTCTTGCCGACGGGCATGGCAATTCCTTGCCGCGCTTCCACCTCACCTGGGGCACGGGGCCTGGCGTTCTCGATCCATTCCTGAGGCGGGTTTTGGCGGCAGAGAGGGAAGGCAAGGTCGAGCTGTTGTTCCGTCGGCGGGTGACGCGGCTGATCGGCGACGCCAATGGCATTACCGGCGTGGAAGGTGAGATCCTGGCGGAGGATGGTGTCTCCCGGGGTCAGCAGTCGAACCGTGATGTCGTGGGGGACTTCCGCATCGAGGGTGCGGTGATCATTGCAAGCGGCGGCATCGGCGGCAATCAGGAGCTGGTTCGTAGTGCCTGGCCCGTCGAACGTCTTGGCGCTCCGCCTGATCAGATGCTGAGCGGTGTGCCCCATCACGTGGACGGCCTGATGATCGGTCATGCCGAGGCTGCCGGTGCAAGGCCGATCAACGGTGACCGGATGTGGCACTATACCGAAGGCATTACCAACTGGGACCCGATCTGGCCGAACCACGGTATTCGCATACTGCCTGGCCCGTCTTCGCTCTGGTTCGATGCCAATGGCAACCGCATGCCGGCACCCTGCCTGCCGGGCTTCGACAACCTTGCGACGCTGCAGCATATCTGCAAGCTCGGCCATAGTTACAGCTGGTTCGTGACCACGCAGAAGATCGTCAAGAAGGAGTTCGCTCTTTCGGGTTCCGAGCAGAATCCGGATCTTACGGGACGAGACATAGGATTGCTCCTGCGCAGCCGCCTTGGCCGGTTGGCTCCCCCGCCGGTGGAAGCCTTCAAGGCGAAGGGTAAGGATTTCATCGTCGCCGAAACGCTGGAAGAGCTGGTCGCCGGTATGAACCGCATCGGCGATCACCCGCTCGACCTTGCGCATCTGCGCTCCCAGATCGAAGCCCGCGACCGCGAGTTGGGCAATCCCTTCGCCAAGGATGCCCAGATCGTCGCGTTGAGACAGGCGCGTGGCTATCTCGGCGATCGATTCATGCGCACGGCTCCACCGCATCGCATACTGGATGCAAAAGCCGGCCCTCTGATCGCCGTTCGCCTCAACATCCTCACGCGCAAATCCCTGGGTGGGCTCGAAACCGATCTGAATAGCCAGGCGCTTGGGCGGAGCGGCGCACTCATACCGGGATTATATGCCTGTGGCGAGGCGGCGGGCTTCGGTGGTGGCGGATACCACGGCTACAATGCGCTGGAAGGCACGTTCCTGGGAGGGTGCATTTTCTCTGGCCGCAAAGCAGGACGGGCAGCATGAGCTGGTCGAAATAGACGCCGTTCCAGGAAGGGTGTCCGACGACACTGCGAGGGCATGCAGTCTCGTCGGACGCTGCAATGGCCGGCCCGGGGGTGGCATCCAAGCCGGTAGTTTAATTGATAGCATCTACCAGAGGTTTATTTAACCTACCCGAATGGACGGCTGGAAATCCTGGCGGTGAGGGAGATCCAGCAGCGTGTGCGCGCGAAGAGCAATCGGCGCTCCTTACTTGGCGTCATCTAAAGCGTGAAAAGTGATCTTTCAGATTCGCTTTTCGCGCTTTAGATCCTTGATCTTGCGCATGTCGTCGTCGCAAAACCGCTGCACACTTTTGCGCGGCCTGCTTTAGGTAAAAGCGGCGGGATTATTCATGTCCCATGGTCGGCTTGCGAAGTTCGTCATGAGCCGCTTTACGCCAATGGCGCGACCGCAGAAGGTATAGAAGCATCCTCGCCCTTTCGAAATAGCTACGCGTCGGGGTTGAGTCGCCGCCGTCATGCAAGGAGGCCTGGTAGAGGTCGCGACCGGAGCCAGGCAGCACGGCATTGCCGGCAATATCGTGCCCTGCAGTGCCTTGCCGTTCGGGTACGAGGTGAAGCACGCCTGCGAGCGGTCCGTGATATTGCGCGGCTATCTTGTCTGACCGGCCCACATAAGGCTTGTCGATGACGAAAGCCCACCCCGTAAGCGCCAAAGCGCCGATAAAGAGAAGCATGGAAAGAGAGCGGCGAAGCAACATTGGATAATCCAGATTGTTGCCAAGCCACTAGAAGCCGAAGATTGCCTCGGCATTACAAACGCACGAGCAAGTCGAGCTATGCCCGCAGGGAGGACCGCAGCGGATTTGCTGCGATCCAGGGCCGACACCCGTCAGGTGTTGTCATTCTTGCCAAACCAGAAGTCGAGCTCGCGTATGCGGCGCTTGTCATAGGGTTGGTCGGGCGATTTGATCTGCCAGTTGTCATCATTGGCAAGACCGGTCCACTTGGGCGCGCCGCCCTGTTTTTGAACGGATTGTCGCCAGCGATACTGGGCATAGATCTCCATGATCTTGCCGGCATATTGGCTGGCGAGATCGCCGTTGCCGGTGATGATGACGAGATTCTCGTCGTTCACGCCGCTCGCCTTCGGACCCATATTGTGGGAGCCAGTCATGACGATGGGATTGGGACCATATGGATCGACGATGACCACCTTGCTGTGGACCATGGCGTGGGCCGTCGGCAGCTTCAGAACTTCCTTCTGCCAATAGGCAAAACGGCCGGGGATTGCGGCGGGCAGAACGACGTCGGCATTGGCGTCGATCCGTTCGCCTCTGTTGAAGAGCACGACAGGGTTCTTTGCCGTGCCGGGATTCTGGTTGACGACGCCCTGGATGTAGAGATCGGGCTTGAACGAAGGGCTCGACGGAGACGCAAGCTCGATGATGTCGTTGAGAAGCGTACCGCGAGGCCCGGGATTGAACATGGCGAACAGGATGCCCTCCTGGGCGCCGCGGATCAGCTCGCCCGCCTGTTCGAGGTCGAGTCCTTCGCGCATCGGCGTGAACCAGACCGTCGTATTCTTGGCTTTCGGCGTTGTTCTGGGTTCGGCATTGCTTTGATAGAGCGCGGGTGGAGAATCGTTGCCGTCGGAGGCAAGCGTCTTCCACTGGTCGAGGTAGAATTCCGCCACGGCAGGGTTGTCGATCAGAAGCGCATTGTTGGCCTGGGTGCAAAGGCCGGTCATCGTCCAGTTCGTGCTGCCGGTCCACACCGCCTGGGGCGACTTGTCGGCATCGCAGATGACCAGAAATTTATTGTGCGCCAGCGCCCGCGGCGCGCTCATGCGATCCTTGACATCGCAGACGGATAGGTCGGATCGGGCATCCTCGTTTTCGTCATCGCCCTTTTTCTTGACGCTGCCATTGCCAAGCACGATGTGGGCACGTTTCTTGAAGCCCTGCAGCAGGGGAATGAGCTCCGGATCGTCTAGTTCGAACAGGGCGGCATAGATATGGCCGCTATTTGATCTAGCATCGTTCAGGAGCGATACCAGTTTGTCGCGGATCGGACCTGCAAGGAAGCGGCGGATCGGATCGTCCGGAGTTCCGATCGCCTTCTTGAGTTTGGTGGTGGGAGCCTCTTCGGGCAAAGCTCGCGCAAGCCATTGGCTGGCGACGATACCCCGATTGAAATAGCAGCTGACATGGCCACTGGTTTCGGCCCCGATCTGCATGGCATCGCTCCAGTCCGATACGTGATCGGCCGATTCCTGCAGCGCCGTCTCAGGCCCGATTATGGCGGAGACCCGGTAGGCGACGATATCGCCCGGATTGACGGCGAAATCGGACCAGAGATACTTCTGGATCGGCCATTCGGTCGTCGGCTTGCGTGTACCCTCCTCGACGGCCGGCCCATCTGCAAAGCCGACCCAGCTCGCAACGATCTCCTCATGATAGCCATCGGCATCGACATCGGAAACCGTGTTCGGGCTTTGCGGGCTTCCGGCCGCCCGCTTGATCTTCCGTCGCAAGGCGAAGCCACGGCACTGGTCGATGAAATCGCTGCGCCAGGCAATAAGAGCGCTATCGACACCGGGATGCACGATCAGACTTATGTTCATTGTACCTCTCCCTGGATGATTGCTTCGGTTTCTGCAATTGCTGTCGAGTATGAGATTTGCGCTCGCGTTCTGATCTCGCGAGGCCTTGACCGAAAGCCCGTCAGCCGAGTGGAGCTCCGGTCTGGTCGTCGGTTTTCAGCACCTGAACGCTGAAGCGCACGAACAGGGCCATGGTCTCGCCGCCGGTAAATCGAATGAACAGCCCGCCATCGCCATGGACGCGATTGTCGTCGGCGAAGCTGCCGGAGTTGCCCTGCATGAAGTGAATGTCGTGGACGCCGCGTTCCGGGCTGAAGTGAAAGGTCTCGTCGCTTCCCTGGTCCTGAAAATACTCTCCGAAGGCGACGATGACGGCGCTTGTGTCGGCCTTTGCGCGCTCGATCTGTCCGTCCAGCATGTTGGATAGCGACAGCTGTGCCCCGTCGGCTGGAATGGCGGTCATGTCAGCGATCGGGAAAAGCGTGTCGCGAACATAGTCCAGACCCTCGCCATCCGGCCCGGTCTGCAAGGCCTTGAAACCTGTCGGGCCTTGGGCAAGCCCGGCAATATCGTGGCTGCTATTGTCCTTGAAGTCGGGGTCGTAATGAACCAGCACCTCGCTGCCATCAACGGATTGGACATTGACGGCAATGCGGAAATTCTCATCGCCTGCTTTGACCCAGATCTCATAATGCGGTGAGGAACCCGACGGCTTCATCGCGCCATCGGCAACCTTGCCGACGAGGACTCCGTAGGTGCGCTTGGCATTCTTGGGTTTCCGCCGTTCACGTGTCATGAGAAAGGACCTTCATTTGGGGGCTAGAAGATGCTTGCCTGGTCGCCTGCCAATAGCTGTTGCGGCATTTGGACGAGACGCCAGGCCGGATCCGGCGTCAGCACGAAGATCATGTCGAACCGATCGTCGGGCCAAACGGGCGCGTTTATCGCACTTTGCGTCAACGCTGTGACGATCTCATGAATTGCCTTGTGCTCCCAGGCAATGAGCACCACTCCCGCCTGATCCCGGATGGCTTTTGCAAGTTCCGCCTCTTCGCCGCGTGCGTGATCGATATTGACGGTGAGCCCGGTCAGGTCAGCCAGCGGCTGAAGGGTCGACCGAGTGCGGTGGCTGCGATGCTTGTCGTCGGGATGCGCCGCATAAAGTGAGGTCGGCCGTTCGATGGTGCCTTGGGCGCCGCTCGTGCCAAGCGGGCAGAACAGGCGAACCAAAGCGCCGGCCCGCTGCCATCCCCTCACGGTCAGAAAGTTTTCGTTCGGCGTCCCGTCAGGCCGAACGCCCTGGTCCTTGCCGTCGTCCATGGGACGTTCGGCGTGGCGGATAATCATGATCTTGCGTGGCGCCAAGGTAGGGTCCTCAAAATACGTGGATTTCAATGGGCTTTGACAAGCCTGGACGCTTCGTTGTCGATCGTTGCTGCGATTTTGGGAAGGCCAAATTTCGTGGCTTCGCTATGCGCATGAACAAAACAAATTGCCATCGCATATGGAATCGCGGCTTAAATCTCAAAGGGAAAGCTCGGCCAGTGCCTGAGTCGCGATTTCCATTGCTGGTTGATCTTACAGCATTTCGCCTCCCGTTGTCTGCGCCCATTTTTGACAGCCTCAGCTCGCCAAGTCGCAGACAGGTGCTTCTTGTCCCGCTTCGGCTTGATGTTCACGGTCGCCTCTGAAAATCTCCCTGAAGCCGGAATGTAAGCTTGCGTCTCGAATGAAGTGAGGCAAGAGTTCGAAACCCTCGCCGTCGGGTCGGCGCGAAGGGAGGAGTTTCGGCAGGCCGCATGAAAGCACCAAAGAGAATCGGCATTCTGGAAGTCGCCCGGCTGGCTGGCGTGTCTGCGACCACGGTTTCCCGCGTCCTGAATGGACATGCCGACAGCCGCATCAGTCTGGAAACGCAGGAGCGCGTCAAAGCGACGGCAAGCAGCGTCGGCTATGTCGTCAACCGTCTGGCGACATCACTCAGAACCCACAGGACCGGCGTCCTCGGCGCGATCGTCAATAGCCTGTCGGGTCACTATCAACCGCATTTGACAAGCCGCCTCCAGGCGGCAGCGCAGCGCCGGGGCGTCGAGTTGCTGGTGGCGCAGGCCAAGGCCGAGGCCGGCGAAATCGCAGGGCAATTGCAGTTGTTCCAGCAGGATTTCTTCGATGGTGTGATTATGGTCAGCGATCTTCCCGGTCAGCAGGCGCTTTGCGATCATCTTGACCGCATGGGCAAGGCGCATGTGACGCTCGGTGCCGGGTTGATGGGGCCGCTCCCGGCGGTGCTGACGGATGATCGCCACGGCATGGATCTTCTCTTTGACCACCTGAAGGGGCTCGGTCATCGCCGCATCTCCTTCGTTTACCGCATCAGCCGCAGCGCGCTTCGTGATCGCTTGTCGATGTTTGAAGAGGTGGTTGGAAATAGCGCCGGCTCCATGGCCGGCGGCGTCATCTCCTTCGAGAAGGACGAGCGCGACCGCAAGCTCTTTGCAGATCTGCTGGCCTCGCCCGAGCGCCCGACGGCACTCATCTGCGGCAGCGATGGGCTTGCGATCGAGGTCGTTGCGTTCTTGCGCGATCTCGGCCTGCAAATCCCCACCGATATTTCCGTTGTCGGCTATGACAACGTGCCCGACACTGCCTACTGGGCACCACCGTTGACGACCGTTGCCCAGCCGACGGATGCGCTCTGCGAGGCCTCGCTTGACCTCCTGATTGAACTTTCGAACCTCCCGATGGACGCGCGCGTTGCAATGCGTCCGATACGTTTCGTGCCGCCCGAACTTGTCATACGTGCGTCATCGAGCTCGCCTAGCTTGCGGCCATTCTCCCTTGCGTAAAAACGACAGTTTTGAGCGCAAGTGGTCGTATTTCATTTGCGCAAACGTTTGTGCAAAGCTTTAACAGGAGAGTGTGCCGATGTCCGAATTCTTGCTCACCGGCTTCAACAGCCCGGTCACCCGCCGCACGACCCTTCTGATGGGAGCCGCTGCCGGCCTTTCCGCTTTCGTCCCGGCGCTGTCTGCCTCAGCTGATGACAACGCCGACAAGAGGCCGGAACTGCGCATCGCCGTTCAGATGAATCCGGTGTCTCAGGAACCTGTAGATGCCGCCAGCAATGTTGCGTTTCGCAACAACTATTCCATCCACGAGACCGTGCTTGCGCTCGACATGCGCGGCGACTTCTCGGTCAAGCCGAACCTCGCCACGTCCTGGACCTGGATTTCGCCGACCGTGCTCGAAATGAAGCTACGCCCGGGCGTGATCTTCCATGACGGCCGCGAGATGACCGCCGAGGATGTCGCCTTCTCCTTCGGGCCTGAGCGGCTCCTGAACAAGGATGCGCCCGGCTATCCGACCTATCGCACCAATTTCACCAGCCTCGACCACGTCGAAGTGGTCGATCCGCTGACGGTCCGTTTCGTGACCAAGTTCCAGGACCCGATCTTTCTGCAGCGCCTCGCATCCTATGCGGCTGTCGTCATCAGCAAGGATGCCTGGCAGAAGAACGGCGGCAACTGGACGACCTGGCGACAGAAGCCCGTTGGTGCCGGCCCCTACAAGGTCGAAAGCTACACGGCCAATGAGAGCGTCGTTCTCGCCGCGCACGACCAGGCCTATCGCGGCAAGCCGGCCGCCAAGCGGGTAACCCTGCGCATCGTGCCGGAAGTGTCCTCGCGCATCGCGGGCTTGCTCGCAGGTGATTACGATATCGCCACGGACCTGCCGCCCGACCAGCTTTCGGTCGTCACCGCCAGCACCGGCCATGAGATCGTCGGCGGCCCGGTTCCGAACAACCGCATTCTGTTCTTCGACAAGAACAATCCCGCATTGAAGGACCCTCGCGTCCGCCAGGCCCTTATCCTTTCCATCGACCGCCAGGCGATCGTCGACACGATCTGGAATGGTCGCACCAAGGTGCCGAACGGCCTGCAGTTCGAACTTTACGGCCCCATCTATCTCAAGGATTATCCGGCTTACAAATATGATCCGGATCAGGCGATGCAGCTTCTGAAGGATGCCGGCTACAACGGCGAAGAGATCGAAGTCCGCTCGCAGAACAATTACTACACGGCGGAAAATCCGGTCACGCAGGCCGTTGTCGCCATGTGGCAGGCCGTCGGCGTCAACGCCAAGATGAAGTTCGTGGAATCCGGCAAGCTGTTCGACAACTCGCCGACCCGCGCGACCGGCAACTGGTCGAGCACCGGGCAGATCCCCGATCCCTATATTTCCTTCTTCACGCAATTCAGCGCCGCCGGCTCGCTCACCTCGTTCAAGATCTGGCAGAATGCCGACTTCGATGCGCTCGGCGCGAAAATGGAAACGACGGTTGATCCTGCCGACCGCGCCAAGATCTTCCGCGACATGCTGCATCTCATCGAATGGGAAGATCCGGGCGTCACCGTCCTGCATCAGAATGCCGTCTTCTTCGGCGTCCGCAAGGGCATCAAGTGGCAGCCTCTGCCGGCTTTCCAGATGGATCTCGGCGCCGGCAGCCTTGCCTTCGAAGAGCAGAAAAGCTGAGCTGCTTCGCGATGGGCGTTCCCGTTCTTTCCGTCGACAATCTGAGTGTCTCGTTCAGAACGGGCGCCGGGAGGTTTCATCCGGTCAACAATGTCTCCTTCGACCTTGCCGAGGGTGAAATCCTCGGCATCGTCGGAGAGAGCGGATCGGGAAAGAGCCTCAGCTGCCTTGCGCTCGCGGGTCTTCTGGGGGCGACCGCCAGCGCGACGGGCTATATTTCCTTCCAGGACGCCATGTATGACGCGGCCGAGCTCGGTCCGCGGTCGCGGGTAAAGCTGCCGCCGATCGGGCTGATCTTTCAGGAGCCGATTTCCTGTCTCGATCCGGTGCGCACCATCGGTTCCCAGATTGCCGAGGCGGCCGTCAGCGCCGGCATGTCCGCAAAGGAGGCCAGAGCTGAAGCACTCCGGCTCCTGGCGGAGGTCGCGATCCCGCAACCCGAGGCGCGCTACAATGCCTATCCCGCGCAATTTTCCGGCGGCATGTGCCAGCGCGTGATGATCGCGACGGCGCTTGCCATGCAGCCGCGATTGATCATCGCCGACGAACCCACGACGGCGCTTGACGTGACGGTACAGGCGCAGGTCATTGCTCTCCTGGTCAAGGCGGTGCGCGAGCGCGGCATTCCCATGATTTTCATCAGCCACGATCTCGACCTCGTCTCCGAGGTCTGCGACCGTATTGCGGTGATGTATGCGGGGTCGTTGGTCGAGATCAATCGCACCGACGATCTCTACGACAATCCGCGCCATCCCTATACGCGGCTGTTGCTGGAGGCGATGCCCGGACGGGGTAGGCCGCTGGAAAGGCTCGCGGACATCCCCGGCGAGCTGAAACTGCATGATGACCTGCCGCAGGCCTGTGCCTTCGCGCCCCGCTGCCCACGCGCCGAGCCGGGTTGCGCGACGATGGTTCCGCCGTTGATCGCCGGCGCGGCAGCCCTTGCCTGCTTCAATCCATGGAGTTCCCATGATGCCTGAGAAGCAAACCCCCTTCGATGCGCAGGAGGGTACGCTCGCACTTGCCGCTCGCGATCTGCAATTTTCCTATGCGCCCGGCTTTTCCCTTTGGCCGGGCCGGGCGAGGGGATTTCACGCGATCAAGGATGTGAGCCTTGAACTGAAACCCGGCGAGACCCTCGGCCTTGTCGGTGAGTCCGGTTGCGGCAAGTCCACGCTTGCCTCACTGCTCTGCGGCGATCGTATGCCGACATCTGGCGAAATCACGCTGTTCGATCAGCCCTTTCAGAGCCTGATGAAGCCGAACCGGCGTGGTCTGGCAAAACATCTACAGGTCGTTTCGCAGGATACGATGGGTGCGCTCGATCCGCGCCGAAGCGTCGGTCATCAGATGGTGGAGACGCTGGCAATTCATGGCATAGGCTATCCGGCAAGCAGGCTCGATCGCGCCGCAGAGACGTTCAAGGCCGTCAGCCTGCCGGTTTCCGCCTTGCAGAAATTTCCGCATCAGCTCTCCGGCGGGCAGCGCCAGCGCGTCGCCATCGCTCGTGCCCTCGTCGTCGAGCCGCAAATTCTGCTGTGCGATGAACCGGTCTCGGCGCTCGACGTTTCGGTTCAGGCGCAGGTGCTCAATCTCCTGCTCGAGCTGCAGCGCGCACGCGGCCTGTCGCTGCTTTTTATCAGCCATGACGTGCGGGTGGTTCGGCATGTCTCGCATCGCGTCGCGATCATGGAAGCGGGCCGCATCGTCGAGACCGGCCCGACGGATGATGTCTTCGCAAATCCGGCCCATCCCTATACCGCCAAGCTTCTGTCTGCCGTTCCCCGCGGGCGGCGCGGCAGGGTGCGGCGGGCAACGGCCATGCTCGAAACGCTCTGAAGGAACAGCAATGCTTCAATCCATCCTGCGGGCGTTTCTAAGAGCACTCGTGACGCTGTTCCTGGCGATGACCTTCACCTTCGTCATCCTGCGCGTCAGCGGCGACCCGCTGCATTCTCTGTTGCCCATCGAGACGCCGCCGGAAGTGGTGGCGCTGATGCGGCAGCAATGGGGTCTCGACCAGCCGCTCTATATCCAGTATTTCGCCTATCTCGGCCACCTTCTGCGCGGCGATTTTGGTACGTCGCTGCTGAATGGGCAGGATGCGCTGACACTGGTCCTGTCGAAGGTCCCGGCGACGCTGGAATTGATGGGCGCCGCCCTGATATTGGCGTTCGGCGCCGGCGTGCCTTTCGGCATTTTGGCGGCGCGCAATCGCGGCGGCCTGATCGATCGCTTCGTGATGGCGCTTGCGGTGCTGATGCATTCGCTGCCGAATTTCCTGATCGCCATCCTGCTCATCCAGCTTTTTGCCGTCTCGCTGCGGATATTGCCAAGCGGCGGGGGATCGACGGTGGCGCATCTCGTCATGCCCGTTCTGGTCATCGGTCTCTACAACGCCGGCATCATCGCCCGTTTCGTCCGCTCGAGCGTGCTGGAGGTGCTGGGCCAGCGCTTCATATTGGCAGCGCGCGCCAAGCGCATCGGGGAGAGCGCGCTTCTCTGGCGGCACATCATGCCGAATGCGGCCCTGCCGCTTCTGACCATGCTCGGTTTCCTCGTCGGCGGCATGATCGGCGGGGCGGCGGTCGTCGAGAGCGTCTACGCCTGGCCCGGCGTCGGCCGCTTTCTCGTCTCCTCGGTGGCGCAGCGCGATCTGAACATCGTGCAGACCATCGTGCTTCTCATCACGGCGACGATGGTGACGGCCAATCTCATGATCGATTGCCTCTACATTCTCGCCGATCCGCGCTTGCGGCATCGGGCATCGGCCTGATCGGCCGCCTCGAAAGGTATCAGCCATGGCGAATGCAGCGACCGGCGCCGACGTTTCCCCAAAGACCAGATCAGAGAAAACCTTCCGACCCAATCTCCGGTTCGATCTCATGACGGCCATTTGTGCCATCATCCTCGTGACCTTCATCATGGTCGCGATCTTTGCCAATGTGCTTGCGCCCCATGGTTTTGCACAGATCGATCTTCACGCCCGCAAGGCGCCGCCAATCCTGTTCGGCGGTTCGTTCAAGCACATTCTCGGCACGGACGAGCTTGGCCGCGATATTCTGAGCCGTATCTTCTATGGCCTGCGCACCAGCCTGCTGATCGCGCTCGGCGCATCGGCAATCAGCCTGGCGCTCGGCACGGTACTCGGGCTTTTTGCCGCGTTTGGTCGCGGATTTGCCGATATGCTCATCCGCGTCGCGGTCGATTTTCAGGCATCGATGCCGTTCCTCATCATCGCGCTCGCCGTCCTCGCCTTCTTCGGCGACAATCTCTGGCTTTTCATGGCGTTGCTCGGCCTCTACGGCTGGGAGCGTTACGCGCGGCTGGTGCGCACCATGGCCGGGCTGGAACTCGAGCGAGGCTATGTCGCTGCCTTGAAGCGCAATGGTGCGGGAACGGGGCGTATCGCCTTCCTGCATGTGCTGCCCAACATCCTCTCCGTCGTCCTCGTCAACCTGACGATCGTCCTGCCGGAAATCCTGCTGCAGGAATCGGCGCTGAGCTTTCTCGGGCTCGGCATTCAGCCGCCGCTCGTGAGCCTCGGCAGCATGGTGGGTGCGGGCCGCGACTATGTGATGACGGAGTGGTGGATCGCCATCTTGCCGGGCATCGTAATCTTCATCCTGTCGCTGTCGATCAGCCTGATCGGCGACTATCTGCGCGACGTTCTCGATCCGACACTTCATTAGGTTGCCCCGTAAAGAACCGACTTCCAAGGAGACTTGCATTGCCTTTGCCCCTTCACGCTGCTCGTCATGGTTCGCTCCGCATTGCCGCCCATCGCGGCTTCAGCCGGCGCTTCCCGGAAAACACCATTCTCGCCTTCCAGGAGGGTGTGAACGCAGGCGCCAACGAGTGCGAAATCGACCTCATGCTGACGCGTGACGGCAAGATTGCGGTGATCCACGACAGAACGCTCAATCGGACGACAAACGGCTTCGGCTTCGTGGCCGATCACGATCTCGAACACATTCTTTCGCTCGATGCCGGCGCGAAGTTCGACCCGCGCTTTACCGGAACCCGTGTGCCGACGCTTGCCGATACTCTGCTATGGGCCAAACAGACGGATACGCGCCTGGCAATCGAGATGAAGGAGCCCGAACGCGCCGATCGGCTTATCGATATCATGATCGGCACGCTGCGGGAGCTCGACGCTTTCGACCATGTTGCCATATCCTCCTTCGACCATATCGACCTGCTGCGCGTGAAGGAGCGCGAGCCGCACCTGCAGACGGAAGCGATCCTTCACCATCGTCCCGTGGACATTGTCGCCTCGATGCGTGCCGGCGGCATCGATGGCGTCTCGCTGGAGCTGAACCGCTTTCACCGGGCTGATGCCGAGGCACTGCAGGAGGCCGGCATTGCCGTGCGCCTGAGCCTGCCGTTGCCGGAAAAGCTTGCCATGCTCTGGCAGGGCGGCCGCGACCCGCTTCCCATGATCCGAAGCTGCGTCCGGGACCGGCTGGTCGACGCCCTTATCGGCGACGATGTGGATTTCCTGCGGATGCTGGGTGCAAGCGCCTGAAAATATCGGCCGGCGGTCGATGCTTGACTTATTCATAGCTCACCAGCTATTGATTGCATCAATAGCCAAAGAGTTATGAATTGTCATGACCAATGCCCATGATCCTATTTTCCGAGCGCTCGCAGATCCGACGCGGCGGGCGATCTTCGAGCGATTGTGCCGCGCCGGCGATCAGACCGTCGTTGCGCTCACGGCCTATGCCGGGGTGTCCCAGCCGGGCGTTTCGAAGCATCTCGCCGTTCTGAAGCAGGCGGGGCTGGTGTGTGACCGGCACGAAGGGCGCCAGACGCATTATAGCGCGCAACGCAACGCCCTTGCCCCATTGCTTGACTGGACGAGCGAAATGGCCGGCTTCTGGGAGGGTAAGTTCGACGATCTGGAAGACTTGCTCGATCGGATGGATCAATGAAGGCGGTATCGGGCGAAGTGCGCGCTGTCGTCGTCGAGCGTGAAATTGCGCATCCGCCGGAAAAGGTCTGGCGTGCGCTGACCCAGCCGCATCTGATCGCCGAATGGCTGATGAAGAACGACTTCGTTCCCGCCCTTGGCCACCGCTTTACCTTTCGCAGCGACTGGGGCGGTATCCTGGATTGCGAAGTGCTCGTCGTCGAGCCGAACAGCAGGCTGTCTTACCGATGGAATTTTGCGCACGATGATCCGTCTTTCGATCTGAAGAGCGTCGTGACATTCACGCTTATACAGACGGATAAGGGGACACATCTGCGCATGGAGCAGGTCGGCTTCCGACCGGGCCAGAAGCAGGCCTATGGAGGTGCCAAAGCCGGATGGCGGCAGTTCCTTGAAAGACTTGACGAGGTTCTGCGGGAGTGAGTGGGACCCATCGCCGGTAAATTCCCCGATGCAATTGTGGGAGCATATTCCGGCCGCTTGCTTGCATCGGGCTTTTGTCTCCGTGCGGGCAAGTCAACCAGCAGAATTATGAAGTGGATGAGGACATGATCACCGATATCGAGGACTTCTTTACCAAAGGATGCGGACGCTGCGAACGCTTTGCGACGCCGGACTGTTCGACGAGGCTGTGGATTGACGGTTTGAACGAGCTTCGCCGGATCTGTCTGGGAGCGGGTCTCGTCGAGACGGTGAAGTGGGCGCATCCATGCTACATGCATGCGGGGCGCAACATCGTCGTCATCGGTGCCTTTCGCGGTGATTTTCGCGCCAGCTTCTTCAACGCGGCGCTGATGAAGGATCCTGAGGGTGTGCTCGAAAACCAAGGGCAGAATACCCAGCATCCCGATATGATCCGCTTCGTGAGCAATGATGCCGTCGCAAGGATGGAGCCCATAATCCGATCCTACCTGAAGGAGGCAATGGGATATGCGGAGGCCGGCATCAAGCCGCAGAAAGAGGTGGGCGAAATCGAACTGCCTGACGAGTTGATCGAGGCGCTGGATTCCGATCCAGAGTTGGCGGAGGCTTTCCACGACCTGACGCCAGGGCGAAAAAAGAGCTATGTGATCAATCTGAATTCGGTGAAGAAGTCCGAAACGCGAAGCGCGCGGATTGCGAAATTCCGCAATCATATTCTCGCCGGAAAGGGTGCGCTGGAGCGGTAACAGCAATTCGTGAGCGGTTCGTTTGCAACGCGGATATTCGAGATATGCACTGCGTTTCATCGGCGGGTGATGCCCCCCGGGCGAAGCTATTCAGGATTGAGGCTGCCGGGATGAATGCGCAGCGGAAACTTGCCTGTCCTCAATCGTCTCTTCATCGGTTAGGCCGCACGGCTGCGATGCCGCAGGTCAGTTTCGCTTCGGATAATACCACGCATAGCCAAAATGATAACGATCGGGGTCCTTGCCGTAATAATAGGGAAGGGCAATATCCTGCTGCGATGGCAATTGTTCCGCCGCTCCGAATTTCGACGTAAACCATAGCTTCAAGGCATTTGGCATGCTTGACTGATGCCCGTCTCGTTCGTTCCAGACCAGCAGGACCGGCCCAGCTCCTATGGTCTGCCGACTAAGGTCCGATGCAGGATATTCCGTCGATATCACGGCTGTGTGTGGCATGTTCACACGGAGATTGCCCGCCTTGTGCCAGGTCGTCGTCACGACTGCCGAGGGCTGCTTTCCATCTGCGGCAACGATTTTTTCCACGAAGGTCGCATAAGGCGTGTTCAGATGCTCGTAAGAATGGAAAAACCGAGCGAAAAGAATGCCTCCCGCCAGTATCAATGGCAGCGCCACCATCATGACGATGGGTACATAGAGGAACTTCTTTATGTCGGCCCCAAGCTGTTCGCCCGCGGCATCGAGTTTCAGACAGAAGTAGGCCGGCAGCAGAAACAGGAAGGGGAGCAGCCAGCGATCGCGAAACTCCGTGAGCGTTATCACCAGTATCAACACCAGCAAGATCCCGACTGTGCTCGAAAGTATTCTTCCGACGAAATCGCTCCACTCGCTTCTTGCACGCAGCGAACGCAGGAATGACTGACGGAAGAACAGCAGAAAGATTACGCTCGTGGGAGCGACGATTGCGACGCTCGTTTTGACCAGTTCCAGAAGTCCGAAACCGATGTCGGAAAGCTTCCCGCCGGCGCCTTGCTCCGACATGGTATTGACCGTCGTTGTCAGGACGCGGTCCATGTTGGACACCATCCATACGGCATGCGGCAGGAACACGAGACCGGCGATTGCGAGCGTCAGCAGAAGGCGCCAGTCCAGGAGCCTTTTTCGTCCTTCGGGATGAAAGAAGGTCGCGATGAGGACGCTGATGATCACCAGAGCGAAGTTGTACTTGGTGAGCATTCCAAGCCCGGCCCAAAGGCCGATCAGTGCATAGGAGATGAGCGTCGGGCGGCGAATGGTGGCAACGACGAAGTAGATCAGCATCAGCACCGCAAGCAGAGTGCCGACCGTATGCGTCAGGTCTCTCTGCGCCTGCCAGAACATCTGCGGCATCGTCAAGAGCGATAGCGTTCCGACCGCCGCCAGCCTTTTATCGGCCACGAGCAGCCTCAGAAGCTTGTAATAGGCGAGGTAGACGAGGAAAAGCAGAAGATTCTTCACTATGACGAGCGATGCGACACTCGTGCCGAAAACTTCGAAGACGCCGTACTGAATCCAGTTGTAGAGCGGCGGTTGGGCGTCATATCCCCAGGCAAGCCATTGTCCTACGAGGAACTGCTGCGCTTCATCGATGCGCAGTGAGCTGGAGATCGCGATGCGGATGGCCGCCTGCACGATGAAATATATGGCCAGGCTTCCAGGCACCCACCAATATTCGGAGGATGACCTGCTGTCGGCTGACGCAGCCTGCTGATGCGCACCCGCAAAACTGTCTTTTCCCAGAAAGTTCATCCGGTTCTCCGTGCGATTGCCACTATCGTCACACGCGCCATGTCATAGATGTCGCGACGGCACAATCGTTTTCAGTAAGATTTCAAGGGGCGGCATCTCGAGGGCAGATCTGATTTACCAGATATCATTCCTTGGGTAGCCAGGTCGTGAAAGCATCCTCGTCGTTCGTCGCGTTCAGCGCTCCCGTATTACGCTGAGCGAATCCGCCTGGTCAAATAACTGCCTATGGCTGCGGGAATATGAATGCAGCGCCAAGTGCCAACAACATTTTTTCCAGATGCTGCCTTAATCCGCATCGAATTGGTTGTCAAACATACCGAATGTATGTATATAGGAGCCAAGCTTGGGTGAGGGGGAGTTTTCAAACCCCGAGTCCGACCAGCATCCGACACCTTGTGTCGGTACCAGCAGCCCATCGTTCCAATCCGATGCGGCTGCCCACCCCGATCGGTTGACCTCCGATCAAGACGAGAAGGATTCGGCTTTCCCTCCGAATCCTTCTCTTTTTTCAGCTGTGCGGACTTTCGCCTATATTGTGGAACTTTTCCGCCGGCGATCCGGGTCGGGCAAGCGTATGCGTTGCCGGCGTTATATCGAAAGAGGCCGTGCGCCAGTCATGGACCCGACATGACGAGAATAGGCTCTACCTTCCGTGTGGATGTGGACATGGTTGCGCTCCATCGGGAAACGTATGATCCCGTTAAGGCCGATCCCAACGAACTTGCCCCAGAGGTCTATCGCCTGCGTTTCATGCTGCCTGCCGCACCAAGCCCTCGATCTGCCCGCGGAGCCAATGATGCGCCGCATCCCGATCGCGGCGACGATGCCAGGTCTGGACGAAAGGAAAGCTCGGCAGCGCGAAGGGTACCTCGAGGCATAGAAGACCGTGGCCTGACAAATGCTCTATGCTGCGTCGCGCCGTGGTCAATATGAGATCCGTGCCGCGCACGAGGTCCGGCGCGGTCGACCAATGTGGAATCTGAACGGCGATCCGGCGCTTGTGACCCAGTCGCAAGAGCGCTGTGTCGATCTCGCTGCTGTCCTGCAGTGCGACGGAAACCTGAACATGAGGCCGCGACAGATAGGCGGCAAGATCCAGGGGCACAGATGTGGACTTGGCATCCACCAGGCAGGCGAAGCTCTCCTCGAACAGCAGTGTGCTGTTGAGATCGCGATGGCTCGCCTGTTTCAATGTCGGATAGACGCCAACGGCAAGGTCGAGCTCGCCATCCGTCAAGGCGGCAAGAGCTCTCTCTCTGCCGTAGGAGACGATGGTGAGATCAACGAGCGGGGCACTTTGCCTCAGTCGCGAGACAAGGGCTGGTAAGAGAATGGCTGCGCCGTAATCCGAGAGCGACACGCGGAAAAGCCGCTCGGTCTGGCAGATACCGAATAGGGGCTGTTCCACCATGGAACGCACGAGCGCAAGGGCTTCCAACAGCGGCTCGGCGAGCTGCAGTGCTCGCGCGGTTGGCTGCATCCCATCGCTGCCTCTGACCAGTAGCGGATCGTTGAAGATATCCCTCAGCCTTGCCAGGGCGTGGCTGACCGCCGGTTGCGAGCGATTGAGCCGCAAGGCGGCGCGCGAGACGTGGCGTTCTTCGAGCAGCGCCTCCAGGACAAGCAGAAGATTGAGGTCCGACGCGGCGATATTATTCATTTCCTGCATGGGATAGATACCGTCTTTCGATTTCCATTCCCAATATTGATGATCCACATTGAAAGGGAAAGGGGAATTGATCATGAGCCAATCAACAAACAAGGATCTGGGGTTGTCGCATGTCGCGCTTCTGGTGCGCGATCTCGACCGGAGCATCGCTTTCTATGAGGAATTTGCCCGTCTTCACGCCATCCACCGCCGGGAGGCGAGGGAGCCTCTGGACGCTGTCGCATGGATGGCGGACGGTCTGCGTCCCTTTGCGCTCGTTCTCGTCGCCTCGCGCAGCCTGCAGGATACGCCGCTCGGGCCTTTCGGCCATATCGGCATTGCCTGTTCGACACGTGAAGAGGTGCTGTACCAGGCCGATGAAGCCGAACGCCGGGGCATTTTGAGATCGAAGCCGCGCGACGATGGACCTCCGGTCGGTTGCTGGACCTATATCGCCGATCCCGATGGCAATACGCTCGAATTGTCCTTTGGCCAGGAAATCGCGTTCACGACGGAGACGCCGCAGGCGCGGGCCTAGGCCACGCCTCTCTCAACGCACAAGGAACCTTTTGCCGTCGAGCGCTTTTCATTTGACGATCTCAGGAACCAGGTGGTTGTCAATTGTCGCGCTCTTCTCCCCTCGACCGCCAGCAAGCCCGAGCTCTCATCCCACTGGGGTTTCTGAATTTCTTCATGGCCGATGTTCAGGCCGGCATCGGTCCGTTCCTTGGTGTTTTCCTCGTCGCCCATGGCTGGCAAAGCGGATCGATCGGTTCCGTCATGACGATCGGCGGGATCGCGGGCATGGTGATGATGGCACCGGCCGGAGCCTTCATCGATGAGACGACGCACAAGCGCACATGCGTGATCGTGCTGGGTATCTGTACTGTTCTGGCGTCCATGATCATATTGGTGTCGCAGCTCTTCTGGGTCGTAGCGCTATCGCAGGTTGCGACCGCCATTGCCGGCGCCGCGATCGGGCCTGCCCTCAATGGCATCACTCTCGGTATTGTCCGGCAGGCCGGCTTCAATCGGCAGAATGGCTACAATCAGGCGTTCAATCACGCCGGTAACCTGGTCGGTGCCGGACTGTCGGGATGGCTCGGCTGGATGTTCGGGCTTACTGCCGTATTCTGGCTGTCGGCCGTCTTTGGTGTGCTCACCATCATTTCCGTGCTGATGATCCCGGCGGACGCGATCGACGATGATGAAGCGCGTGGCGCGACCCTTGCTGCCGCTGGCCCGCGAGATGAGGCGGAGCCTGCAAGACATCGAAAACCGAGCGGCTTCAAGGTGCTTGCAGAATCGAAACCGCTGCTCATCCTCGCGGGCGCGCTTGCATTGTTTCATCTCGGCAACGGGGCGATGCTGCCGTTGTTCGGGTTGGCCGTCGTCTCCGCCGGTCATGCCGATCCCGCAAGCTTCGTCGCCCTGACCGTGGTGGTGGCGCAGGGCACGATGATCATCACCTCCTTGATCGCGATGCACATGGCGGAAAGGAGAGGGCAATGGCTCGTGCTGCTGGTTTCGTTCCTCTCCTTGCCGATCCGTGGTTTCGTAGCGGCGCATCTGATTACCTCCTGGGGCGTTTATCCCGTTCAGGTTCTCGACGGTATCGGCGCGGGTCTGCAGAGCGTTACCGTGCCAACGCTCGTCGCCCGTATCCTTAACGGAACCGGCCGCATCAATGTCGGCCAGGGCGTCGTCATGACCATGCAAGGGGTCGGCGCATCCCTGAGCCCGGCGATCGGCGGCTGGCTGGCGCAGGAGATCGGCTATGGCGCGATGTTCACGATCCTCGGCAGCTTCGCACTCGGGTCGATCGCGCTTTGGGTCGGATTTCACGGCCTGCTGCGGGCGGCCGCTTCAGTACCGGGGTCGCCTGAGGGCGTTCTACTCTCCGGCGATTGATTGCCTATCCCCACCCTATCATTGCGATGGGAGAGCACTATCGTCCGGCGTCTCTCTGAGTGTTCCGATCAATCCAACTTGACGGTAGCCCGACCGCTTGTGAGATCCTGGATGTTGCCGACGATCCGTTCGACAATCGAGGCGCCTATGGTCACACTAAGCACGGCTCCGGATTCGGTGAAGCGTTCCTCCAGAATCTGAACGCCGACCTCGGCGAGAAGTTTTGCTTTTACGAGAGCAAGATGGGAAAACTGCACATCGATCGTCACGGTGACTGTCGGGAGGATTTCTCTTTTCTCCGCGCCTTGCAGACATATCGCGGCGGTGCCGCCATAGGCGCGGATCAATCCGCCAGCACCCAAAAGAGTGCCACCGAACCAGCGCGTCACGACGACGGCCACCATATCCAATTCGAAACCGTCGATCGCCTGGAGGATCGGCTTGCCGGCCGTACCGCTCGGCTCGCCATCATCGCTGAAGCGATAGTTCTGTCCGACACGCCAAGCCCAGCAATTGTGATTGGCATCCATGATCGAGTGCTGCGCGACAAACGCCTTTGCAGCGTCGATATCGGCAATCGGCGCGGCTGTTGCAACGAACCGGCTTCGCTTGACTTCCTGATGGGCGGTGGCGATCGAAACGAGCTCAAACATATGGCCTCTTAGCCAATTTCGTACACTATGCGAAGAGGCAGTCGCGGCCGTCCGGGAAGATATGCGCTGGCGTGCTGCGCGGGTGAAATGAAACTAGTCCTTGCCGCTTTTGTCAGGGTGAATTGAGATGGCCGATGGACGCTATCCAAGGCCTTCGACCGTACAGCCAAGGCTCGCTGTGCATGATGCAGGCGAGAGGAGCTCTGCCTCATTGTCGTGAGGCAGAGCAGAGAGCCTTATCGGCGCCTCGTGCGAAACTTTGTTGGGGGCGCAAGTATTCGCACGCACATAGGCTACAACGGCTAGCTGAAACGTAGCTGAGGCCATGGAGCTGGATGACTTCAGTCCTATTCGATCTAAAATCTGAATTCACTCTGAAATCAAAGAAATAGAGCATGAGGTCGCCCGAAAATCATCCACACTTTTCGGTATTCTGTTCTAGCTGCAAGCGGCAGCCAAGAGGCCGGTCCACGTCACGGCAGCGAGATCGTCTCCCTCTGCCGTGAGCGACACGATGCAACTTTGTGACTACTTTGCCGCGGCCCTCGACATGCCGGCCTGCAGATCCGCCTCGTCGGCAACGATGGAGGCAGCCTCGTTCTGCAGGATATCCTTTGCGTTCTTGCGGGCCTTTTCGATGGCGATATCGGCGCTCAGGCTGCGCTCATTGGCCTGCAGGCCATCATCTTCGCCGGTATCGATGCCATCATTCACCTGTCCGCGCGACTTGAGACGACTTGCCTGGGCAGTCAGCTCGTTGCGGCGTTCGGTTTCGTTGAGAGAAATGACCTTCTTGTCGCGCTGTTCTTTCAACGTGGTGACGTCCTCCACGAAGCGCTGGTATTCCGGGTCATCCTTCACTCGCGCGTCATGGCGGCTTTGCAATTGCGGCAGCAGTGCCTGGATGTCTCCCCAGGGCTTATAGTTCGCGGGCTTTACTTGCGTCCACGGCAGTGCGTTGTCGTAGCTCGACTCGCCGAAAGTCTTGAGGTCGGAAAGCCCCGGCAGGCTGATATCCGGCGTCACGCCGCGCAACTGTGTCGTACCGCCGTTGACGCGGAAGAATTGAGCGACCGTCAGCTTCAGCTCGCCGAATTTCGGTTTCTGATTGTGGGCCACCTGATCGAGATTGACCACGGTTTGCACCGTGCCCTTGCCGAAGCTGGGTTCGCCGATGATCACGCCGCGACCGTAATCCTGGATCGCTGCTGCAAAGATCTCGGAGGCCGATGCCGAGCCGCGATTGATCAGCACGCCGACGGGGCCGGTCCAGGCCGGGGCGGCAAGATCATCGCTCTCGACCTCTACTTCGCCGCCGGCGTCGCGCTGCTGGACGACCGGACCCTTGCCGACGAACAGGCCCGTCAGGTCGATTGCTTCGGCCAGCGAGCCGCCGCCATTGTTGCGCAGGTCGATCAGCACTCCGTCGACCTTCTCCTGCTTCAACTCGCCGAGAAGCTTGGCGACGTCGCGGCTGGCGCTGCGGTAATCCTTGTCGCCCTTGCGCCGTGCTTCGAAATCTTCATAGAAAGCCGGCAGGGTGATCACGCCGATCCTGCGCGTGGTATTGCCGTCTTTCACCGACAGGATCGTCTGCTTGGCGGCCTGCTTGTCGAGACTGATCTTGTCGCGTACGAGGCTGATGACGTGATGCTTGCCATCCGGCCCGGCATCACCAGGCAAAATGTCAAGGCGCACGACCGAACCCTTGGCGCCGCGTATCATCTGCACGATTTCATCGAGCCGCGTGCCGACGACTTCCTTTATCGGGCCGTTCTCGCCTTGACCGACGCCGATGATGCGATCGCCGACCGCAAGCTTGCCGGACAGCTGTGCCGGGCCGCCGGCGACCAGTTCGCGGATCGTGGTATAGTCGTCCCTTTCCTGCAGGACTGCGCCGATACCGACCAGCGAGAGTTTCATCGAAATATCGAATTCGGCCGAGGCGGTCGCGCCGAAATAATCGGTATGCGGGTCGACCGACGTCGTGTAGGCGTCCATGAATGTCTGGAAGACATCGTCGTTTTTGTATTTATAGGCGCGCTCGAGGGAGTTTTCGTAGCGTTTGTCGAGCGTATCGCGAATGGCGGCATCATCCTTGCCGGCAAGTTTCAGGCGCAGCCAGTCGTTCTTGACGCGTTTGCGCCAGAGATCGTTGCTTTCCGCTTCGGTCTGTGGCCAAGGCTCCTTGTCGCGCACCAGCGAGTAGTCTTCCTTGGTGGTGAAATCAAACTTTTGATTGAGCAGGCTGCGCGCATAGGTCATGCGGTCGACGACACGCTGCTCGTACACATTGAAAATGGAAAACGGGATATTCAGGTCTTCCTGATTGATGGCGTCATCGATCTTGGTGCTGCCCGCCATGAACTTGTCGATATCGCTCTGCAGAAAGATGACGCGATCCGGATCGAGGGACTTGATGAAGCGATTCATGATCCTGGCAGACAGGACGTCGTCCAGGGGAACGGGCTTATAGTGGAAGCGTTGCAGAAACTGCGCTGTCAAATGAGCAGCTTGCGCCTGCTGCGGCAGCGGTGTCAAAACTGGCGGTGAACCGGCTTCCAGAGCATATGCCGATGAGGCAAATGCCAGGAACAGGCAGAGGAAACCATATTTCGTACGCATCAAGTCTTGGCCCGATTCTCAACGTTAAATGTTCAATCTATAATCTAGGTGGAACAATTATGGTTTTTTGGCAACCAGACAGATGCTTTCCTTTGGGAAAGATTTTCGAAACATTTGCGTGAAGCGAGTGTGACGACCCTCAACGAATTCGAAGCTAGGGGTGCCGAAGTCGACCTTCGAATGCCGGAGACGGCGCCGCGCAAGCTGTTCGATAGCTGTGCCGAGGTAGGCTTGGCGGGATCACTCTCGGATCGGCGGCTCATCCTTCGGTCGAGAGACGGCTGGGTAGTGCAACAGCGAGCGCCGCGATGATTGAGGCTGGCGGGGATGACATGATAATGCGCAACCGTCACCGGTCGTGCGATAGTCGTTCGATCTTGGATTTCGCGGGCAATATGCGGCCTGGAATGGCTGCCAAAAAATACAGCCTGCAATAAAATAGAAAAGAAGAAGACCCGGAGGGAAACCAGGTCTTCTTCCGTCTCTGATCGGAGGTCTAGTTCAGATCAGATTAGAAGCTACGCTCGAAGCGGAGGATACCTGCCCACTGGTCCTGATTGATGGAGTCCCAGTTGGTGTAGGTAACTTCCGGCTCGACCAGAAGGTTCTTGACCGGCTTGAACTTGAGGTTCGTTGTTGCCGAGAAGATCTTCGAGTCGGTGTAGGCGACCTGGAAGTTCCACTTCAGCTTTTCGTTGATCGGAACGCTTGCGCCGCCCCAAACTGCCCAGTCGCCCCAGCCGATACCGGAGGCAGCGCCACCGCCGTTCGCGCCGGCATACTTGTTGAGCTTGCTGCCGTCGGTGTTCCAGCCACCCATGACGAAGGCCGAGAAGACGCCGAAGTCAGCATCGACACGAGCCTTGATAGCACCTTCTTCGACGATCGAGTCGTAGCCGCCGACGACCTTGAAGCCCCATGCGCCGGACTTGAAGCCAGCACCGGCAACAACGTCAGGAGCGTAGTGATCCGAGCTGTCTTCGCCATTCGAGCCAGTTGCGCCCGAGCCGGAGTTCGTGTCTTCGAGCGAGATCACAGCCGAGAAGCCGTTGCCTGCGTCGTAGTTGTAGGTGATCTGGTTGAGTTCGTACGGGCCGTCATAAACAACGTCGTCGTTGATGACGTCGCCGGCATAACCGGTGAAGACGTTGAACTGCGAGTCTTCCTTACCAACGAGGAAACCACCGAGGCTGATGCTGGCGTGCAGCAGGTTGGTGGACGTCGCGTTGCCGTCGTTCCAGTCCCAACGCAGCTCGGTGTTGGTCTTCAGCGGGCCGTATTCGGTGTCGGTTGCCGTCTGCAGCTGCAGCTCAGCACGGGTATGCCACTTCGTGCCGAAGCGAGCGCTCGGGTTGTAGGGGTCGTACCACTGACCTTCGGTACGAACCTTACCGCCGATCTTGAGGCAGGTTTCGCTGCCCGGGATGAAGAAGTAACCTGCACCGTATGCGTCGCAGATGCGGACATATTCCAGGGGCTCCGGCTCGGCAGCGACAACAGCGTCAGCCGCGTGAGCACCGGATACTGCTGCAAGGGCAGCAGCGGAGCCGAGAAGAAGGCTCTTGATATTCATTTTTTCTCCAATCGATTTGCCAGACCGGAATGCAGTCGGAGGATCTCCACCACGTTCATCCGGCCGTTCCCTCTTACCGAAAGCCCGAAAGACTTCCGTGCAGGCAAGCTAACGAGGCTGCTGGCACATCGGAATAGAATAATTCGCAGTTGTTATGTATTTCTCTTCATAAATTCGTCACAGATGCAAAATTACACCAGAAACTAACGCGATCTTAGTATGTATATCAAGTATATTAGATAGATATACTTAATAAACATTCCAAATGTATGTTATTTTTGGCAAAATCTCCAAAATATAGTAAGTTATACATACAAACTATATGCCGGAAATGCATGGGCGAATCGCGTTGTGCCGACCACCATTAGTCGACACCGTCTTACGCAAACTCGTTCAGATGCCTTGTCCAAGGATAAATGCGGACCGTGCTGATGACTTCCGGTCTATTTGCGATCGTGGGGAAACGGCGGCCTGGTTTAAAAGAAAACGGCTCCAAAACGCCGAAACGTTTTGAAACCGTCGAAGCAGATACGCTTGCGTCTAATGGGCTTCCGCGGAGATCAACGGCACTTCCGCGCCCTTGGCGTCATAAAGCCTGCCGTTCAGGAAATAATCGCCGTCATGCAGGCTGGCGATATCCTGATATCGGATCAGGCGCTCGGTTCCAGCAACGAAAACCGATTGTTGATCCGAGTTGCCGGTTGTCAGATGGTTGAATAGTAGGTTCAGCGTGATTGCCATCAGGGCGGCGGAACTGATGCCGGAGTGGAAGATGGTGACGACCCATGCCGGAAAATGCTCGTAGAAGCCCGGCGAGGCGATCGGGATCATGCCGAAACCGATCGAGGTTGCCACGATGATGAGGTTCATGTTGTTCTCGTAGTCGACCTTGGCGAGTGTGCGAATACCGCTCGCAGCGACGGTGCCGAACAGGACGAGGCCTGCTCCTCCAAGGACGGAACTCGGAACGGCAGCGACGATGCGGCCGACGATCGGCAGCAGGCCGAGGGCGACGAGAAAGAGGCCGCCGGTTGCCACGACAAATCGGCTCTTGATGCCGGTCACGGCCACGAGGCCGACATTCTGGGCAAAGGCGCTCTGCGTGAAGGATCCGACGACAGGCGCCAGGATGCTGGAGAGCATATCGGCGCGCAGACCGTTGCCGAGCCGGCGCGCATCAACCTTGGTGCCGACGATCTCGCCGACGGCGAGGATATCCGCGGAGGTCTCGACCAGCGTCACCATGATGACGATGCACATCGAGATGATCGCCGCCATGTCGAACACGGGATAGCCGAAATGGAAGATCTGTGGCAGGGCGACGAAGGGGCCGTTCATCACCCGGGAGAAATCCGTTAAGCCGACCGCATAGGCGATGCCCGTGCCGATGACGATGGCGAGCAGGATCGAGAGCCTCGATATGGCAGAACTGCCCAGCTTGCTGAGCAGCAGCACGATCATGAGCGTCACGGCCGCAAGCAGAATGTTGGCCTGACTGCCGAAATCCGGCGCGTTCCGGTTGCCACCCATCGCCCAACTCGCTGCAACCGGCATGAGCGTGAGACCGATGGTGGTAATGACGATGCCGGTGACGATCGGCGGAAAGAAGCGTGTGATGCGGGAAAAGACGGGCGTGATGAGGAGCCCGATGAACGACGCCGCAATGACTGCGCCAAGAACGGTCTGGATGCCGCCATGTCCGGTGATGGCGATCATCGTCGCGACGCCCGAAAAGGATACGCCCTGCACGAGGGGAAGGCGGCTGCCGAAAAACGGTATTCCAATCGTCTGCAGCATAGTCGCGAGACCGCCGGCAAACAGCGATGCGGTCACAAGCAGGCCGACGTCGGCCGGTGTAAGGCCAGATGCCTGGCCGATGATCAACGGAACGGCAACGATGCCGCCATACATGGTCAGGACATGTTGAAGACCATAGGCCAGATTGGCACCAAGGCTGAGCTTTTCATCTTCAGGCGATAGGCGTGCGGTATTTTCCTCTGAGGCTGCTGCCAAGGTAATCTCCTCCATACCTTTGCGTTTCTCGTTTCCTCCAAACGAGCCTTGCACGTTACGGTGTGCGCCGTGTCATGACTTTATAGAAAAATGCGAAACACCTTACCAGAAGGCCATGCCCGCGTTGGTTTGGTTGGTCGACCACAGTCTTCCGCCGGTGGAGCGGGCAAGCGGAAAAATCCCATGCCGCCGAGACGGGCAACTTCATATCGGCCGTGTCGACATAATTGACGATGCGGCCATTGAGGTCGGTTCAGTCTCGGGAAAGACTATATGTGCAGAAACATATAGTCCATTTTCCGGTTCGAGTATCATTCAGAAGATTTGGGTAGGGTATAATGAGCGAATATCAAAACAAGGCAGTCAGGCTACTTGCGTCGATCGTCGGCGACGAGTCCCTATTAGATCTGAATGATCGTCGCGATGCGTTTTTGTATCGAGCCTTGGAGCTCTATTTCGCAGCTGACGGTGCCGAAGATGCAATCCAGCCGATCGTCGAGAAAGTCTATTCGAAGAACAAGCCACGCGTGGATAAAGCCGTTGGCGATGTGCTCTATAAATTGGCCGGCATCGGTCACGCCGCCGACATCGATATCATACAGGCAGCTTATAATAAGCTTGATGAGACGAAGTAGAAACTTGCAGGCGAGACCTCTCATCCTTCCTGATAGGAGCGTTGGCTTTCCTTCATCGGTGGCTGCAGAGTTGCAGGAAAAACTCGTTCGATCCTCCTGATACCTCGCGTTCCAGAACCGCCTGTCCATCTTCCCGATAGGATAGCGGGCTTGGACCCTGCTGCGAGCCTTTGAGGGTCGACACACGCATCGTGCATTTCCTTCCATATCATGGCAACTATCTTGCGCGCAGACAGGTTCTCTATCTCGAACTTGCGCACCCCTTGCACGCCCTTGCTGATATTCTGAGCGTCAACGATTTGAGGCGCCGCAGGAGGGGAAAATACTCAAGATGACCGAGAATGCGATTTATGTTTACCAGTCGATTGCGCGCGCGGTTTGCGATCATGATGTCAGCACGATGTTCGGTCTCATGGGGGATGCCAACCTTTTCATGATCGACCACTATGTGCGCGGATGCGGCGGCCGCTTCGTGCCGGCGGCCCATGAAGGGAGCTCGGTCCTGATGGCGCTCGCCTATGCCCATGTCTCCGGAAAGGTGGGTGTCGCGAGCGTGACCCACGGTCCGGCATTGACCAATTGCGTCACTGCGCTCACCGAAGGTGCCCGTGGCTCCATCCCCATGGTGCTTCTGGCGGGCGACACGCCGGTCGTCAACCCGCACCATCTTCAGAGCATCGACCAGCGCGAGGTCGTCAAGGCCACCGGCGCCGGTTTCGAGCAGATGCGCTCGCCGGAAACCGCAACCTGGGACGTTGCCCGCGCTTTCTATCGCGCCCGGGTCGAGCGGCGTCCGATCGTCTTGAACATGCCAGCTGATTTCATGTGGTGTGAACAGGCGCACGAGCGGGCTGTGTTCGAAGTCTTCGATGCTCCCGGCTATGTGCCAGAGGGCGATGCGCTCGACAGGGCCATCGGCATGATCGCCTCGGCAAAACGGCCGCTCATCCTCGCAGGCGGCGGAGCTTGCGATGCGCGCGATCAGCTCATCCGCCTGGCGGACCGACTGGAAGCGCCGCTTGCGACGACCTTGAAAGCCAAGGGGCTCTTCGGCGGCCATCCCTATAATATGGATATTTTCGGTACGCTCAGCACACCTGCCGCCTATGACCTGATTGCCAAGGCAGATTGCCTGATCTGTTTCGGAGCGGGATTGCATGATTTCACGACTGATAGGAGCAAGCTCCTGAGGGGCAAGCGCGTCGTCCAGATCGATATGGATGCACGCGCCATCGGCAAGAACATTCATCCGGATGCGGCTCTGGTGGCCGATGCGGGCCTGACGGCAGACAATTTTGTCCATTGGCTGGACGTGGCGGAAATTCCGCCGAGCGGCTTCACGCGTGAATTGGATGTCCCTTCGCTGACCACCCATCCGCGTGATCAGCGCGGCAAGACGAATGCGGGATATGTGAACTACATCTGGGCGCTCGAGGAGCTGGAAAAGGCCCTGCCGAAGAACCGAGTGCTCGTGACCGACGGCGGGCGTTTCATGACCGAGGTCTGGTGCCGGATTTCCGTCAGCGACCCGCGCAGTTTCGTCGTGACGGCAAATTTCGGCTCGATCGGTCTTGGATTGCAGGAAGCGATCGGCGCAAGCGTTGCCGCGCCGGATCGGCCGGTGGCGCTTTTCACCGGGGATGGCGGCTTCATGATGAGCGGCGTCAACGAGTTCAACACTGCCGTACGTCTCGGTCAGGACCTGATCGTCATCGTCTGCAACGATTCGGCCTACGGAGCCGAACATATCCAGTTTCGCGATCGGAAGATGGATCCGGGTCTCACCCAGTTCAACTGGCCCTCATTTGCCGATGTCGCGACCGCGCTCGGCGGACATGGCGTCGCGGTCAGCTCGGCTGATGAGCTTGAAAGCGCTCTTGACGCCATTAGGAACCGCAATCGCCCTGTCCTGATCGAGCTGCGCCTCGATCCCAACGACGTGCCGCGAATGCGCATATGACGATCTTTTTCAAGGTTGCGAGAGGCTAATCGCCTTCAAGGGGGAGGGTTGTGATATCAGCGCGGCGATCCCGCGAAGAGCTGTCGTGTGTCCCCGGGGATAATTGAGACGTCTTCGCCGGATCGTTGCGACGCGGTGACGATGACTGTAAAGCAGATGAGGTTGCGCCTAGGCTTGGCGTGGAATATCGCCGCAGAATCACGATAATTGCGGCACGCCGAGGATATTTGGGTTCTGATCCATGGATGAAAAAAAAGATATTGTCGGGCTTTGCAAGGAGAAGGGGCTGCGCCTGACCGCTCCGAGGCAGGCGATAGCCAAGGTTTTGTCCGAGGCGTCAGATCATCCCGACGCGCTGGAAATTCATCGCCGCGTCACCGCAATCGATCCCGGCATCGCCATCGCCACTGTCTACCGGACGCTGAGCATCCTTGAGGATAACGGCATTCTCGAGCGCCATTCCTTTGGAAATGGCCCCGCACGCTTCGAAACTGCCGATCAGGAGCATCACGACCATCTGATCAACATGGAAACCGGCACGATTATCGAATTCCGGTCCGATGAAATCGAGCGGCTTCAGGAAGAGATCGCACGAAAGCATGGTTTCGAGATCGTCGGGCACAAGCTCGAAATCTACGTCAAACCCTTGAAGAGAACGCGCGGCCCAAAAAAAGCGGGATGATCAGGCCCGTTTTGGACCCGCCGGTCCACAACGCATAGCGTTCTCGGGGCGGCATCGTACCGCTCCCTTCCTGCGGAGGATCTAGCTGACGTCGGTTGCATCGGTCGATGCCGCCTTGCGGGTGGCGCGAACGAAGGCAAAGACAAAGGCCATGGCAAGCAGGAGCACGATGGTCGGCGCCGGCGCGCTGTCCATGAAGAAGGACAGGTAGACGCCGGCAAAGGAGCCGATCACGGCGATCGCCATCGCCAGAACGAGCATCGTGCTGAACCTGCGGGCAAGCAGAAAGGCGATGGCTCCCGGAGCGATCAGCATGGCAACCGCAAGGATGAGGCCGACCGCCTGCAAGGCGCCGACAATGGTCAGCGAGATCAGCCCCAGCAATCCGTAATGCAGCAGCGTCACCCGCAGGCCGATGGCGCGCGCCTGGGCCGGATCGAACGCGTGCAGGAGGAAATCCTTCCACTTGATGCCGATGATTACAGCCGTGACCGCCGCGATGACGGCTGCCATTCCGATATCGTGCCAGGAAACGCCGAGCATGTCGCCAAACAGGATGTGATCGAGATGCACCTCGGAGCGGATTTTGACATAGAGGACGAGACCGAGGCCGAACATGCCAGAGAAGACGACGCCCATCACCGTATCCTGCTTGATGCGGCTGTTGTCCTTCAAAAAGCCGGTCGCGATGGCGCAGAACATGCCGGCAGCGAATGCGCCGACGGCAAGAGGAAAGCCGGCTATATAGGCGACGACCACGCCGGGAAAGACGGCATGACTGATCGCGTCGCCCATCAGCGACCAGCCCTTCAGCACCAGGAAGCAGGAAAGAAGCGCCATCGGCACGGCAACGAGCATTGAGATCGCCAGCGCATTGACCATGAAGTCGAACTGCATGGGGGAAAGGATGGTGTCGATCAAGCTCATCGTCCATCCTCCAGCGCCTGCATCGCCCGCCGGCGGGCGGCCAGCATTCCGTGCTTGGGCGCGAAGAAGAATGCGATCAGGAAGATCGCCGTTTGCAAGACGACGATGATGCCGCCGGTCGCGCCATCGAGGAAGTAGCTCGCATAGGCGCCGACGAAGCTTGTCAGCGAGCCAATGACGACGGCGATCACCAATAGCTTCGGGAAGCGATCGGTCAGCAGATAGGCCGTCGCGCCCGGCGTTACCACCATGCAGATCACGAGGAAGGCGCCGACCGTTTGGAGGGCTGCGACCGTCGAGGCCGAGAGCAGCGTGAAGAACATCAGCTTCAGTGCGGTCGGATTGAGCCCGATGGAGCGCGCATGGCTCTCGTCAAAGAAGGTCACCATCAGGTCCTTCCACTTGATCAGCAGGATGGCGAGCGAGACGAAGCCGATGATCGCAAGCTGCAATGTGTCTCCCGGCGTAATGGCGAGCACATTGCCGAGAACGATCGTCTGTATGTTCACCGCCATTGGCTTCAGGGACACCATGAACAGGCCAAGCGCGAAGAAGGAAGAGAAGGTCAGGCCGATGATCGTATCCTCCCGCAGCCTGGTTCGCTGGTTGAGAAAGAGCATCGCGCCGGCTGTTAAGCCGCCCGAGAAGAAGGCGCCGAGAGAGAAGGGGAGCCCGAGCATGTAAGCCCCCGCGACCCCCGGTACGATTGCATGCGAAAGTGCGTCGCCGATAAGCGACCAGCCCTTGAGCATGAGATAGCAGGACAGAAATGCGCAGACGCCGCCGACAAGAGCGGAGACCCACATGGCGTTCAACATGTACTCGTAGGCAAAGGGTTCGAGCATGCCGGCCGTCATTCCCGATCTCCTCCATCGACTTCCGCTCGTCGATCGACAGTCTTTCCGCCCTCGAGGATCAGCGGGCGTTCGTCGTCGCCGAGCACGCGGACCGCAGCCTTCCCGCCATCTGGTGGCCGGTTCAGCACGAAATGACGCAGCACGCCTCCGAAGGCTTTCTCCAGATTCTCCTGCGTGAACGTGTCGGCGGTCGGCCCATGGGCGAGAACCGTGCCCTTGATGAGAATGGTCCGGTCGCAGAACTCCGGCACGGAGCCGAGATTGTGGGTCGACACCAGCATCACGCGGCCTTCATCTCGCAATTCGCGGAGGAGCTTGATGATCTGTTCCTCGGTCTTGACGTCGACGCCGGTGAACGGTTCGTCCAGAAGGATCACACGGCCGTCCTGCGCCAGCGCACGCGCGAGGAAGACCCGCTTCTTCTGCCCGCCGGAGAGCTCGCCGATCTGGCGCTTGCGAAATTCACCCATGTTGACGCGGGCAAGCGCGGCGGCGACGGCCTCGTGATCGGCCGCTTTCGCGATGCGCATCATGCCCATATGGCCATAGCGCCCCATCATCACGACATCCTCGACCAGAACCGGAAAATTCCAGTCGACCTCCTCGGCCTGCGGCACATAAGCGACAAAGTTTCTGCGCAGGGCGTCCTTGATCGGCATGCCGAGCACGCGGATTTCGCCTTTTGCGAGCCGGACAAAGCCCATGATGGCCTTGAACAGGGTGGATTTGCCCGAGCCGTTCACCCCGACCAGCGCAGCGATCGTTCCCTTCGGAATGCAAAAGCTGGCGTTCCTGAGCGCTGTGTGGCCGTTGCGATAGGTGACGGCGGCATTCCTGACCGCAATGCCCGAACCCGCATCTTCGGATGCGGGCGTGTCAAGGCGACTGAAGGAGTGGCTCATTGCGGTAGACCCTCAGTCAGGCCCTTGGCGAGTGTCCCGGAAGTCACCCGCAGAAGGTCGAGATAGGTCGGCACCGGCCCGTCGGTTTCGCTCAGCGAATCGACGTAAAGCACGCCGCCATAATGAGCGCCTGTTTCGCGGGCGACCTGGCGGGCCGGCTTGTCCGAAACCGTGCTTTCGCTGAAGACGGTGGGAATCCGGTTTTTCCTGACGGTATCGACAACCTTGCGCACCTGCTGCGGCGTGCCCTGCTGGTCGGCATTGATCGGCCAGAGATAGAGCTCCTTCAGGCCGAAATCGCGGGCGAGATAGGAAAATGCGCCTTCGCTCGAGACCAGCCAGCGCTTGTCCTGCGGGATCTTGTCGAGCGTTTCGCGGATCGGAGCGACCGTTGCCTTGATCTTTTCCTTATAGGCTTCGGCATTGGCCTTGTAGGTGTTTGCGTTCTCCGGGTCGTACTTGACGAAGGCATCGCGGATATTGTCGACATAGACAATTGCGTTTTCGGGCGACATCCAGGCATGCGGATTGGGCTTGCCCTCATAGGGGCCTTCCGTAATGCCCATCGGCTCTATGCCGGTCGAGACGACGACGTCCGGGACATCCTTGAGGTTCCGGTAGAACTTCTGGAACCATAGCTCCAGATTGAGGCCGTTCGAGAAAATGAGCCTTGCCCCCTGCGCCCGCTGAATATCGCCGGGCGTCGGCTGGTATTCGTGGATCTCCGCGCCAGGTTTGGTGATGGATTCGACAATCGCGGCATCGCCCGCAACATTCCTTGCCATGTCGGCGATGATCGTGAAGGTCGTGACCGCCTTGAATTTTTCTTGAGCCGCGACCGGGGCCGCTGCCAGTGCGACGGCAAATGCTGTGCCCGCGATTCCGGCCAGGGCGGACCGTCTCACCTTGCCGAACATGCCTACCTCCTTGTCAATATTGAGACTTAATTGCATCTAGGGGCAGCTTTGTTCTTTTTGCAAATGATAGTGATTTGCAAAAATGGTTGACGGCCGCCCGATTTCCCATATCGTGCAATTAAGAATGAGTTGCAAGTAGAAATCGGCGACAGACCCCCAGGCTGGAGAAATGCGATGACGGAAATAGTGAGGCAGCCGACATTGTCGGAGCGGACCGATGAGCAGATTCGAGAGGTGCTTGCCGGACGGCGGCGAGGTGTCCGTGCGATGTTGCTCTTTGCCGGCCCCGCCATGATCACCTCCATCGCCTACATGGACCCCGGCAACTTCGCGACGAACATCCAGGCCGGATCCAGCTATGGTTATTCGTTGCTATGGGTGGTGCTGATGGCGAATTTGATCGCCATGCTGTTCCAGGCGCTGTCCGCCAAGCTTGGCATCGTCACCGGCCGCAATCTCGCCGAGATATGCCATGATCAGTTTTCGACGCCGGTTCGCATCGCGATGTGGATCGTCAGCGAGGTCGCGGCCATGGCGACCGATCTGGCCGAGTTCCTTGGCGGCGCCATTGGGCTATCGCTGCTTTTCCATATGCCTCTTCTGGCGGGGATGACGGTGACCGCCATCGTCACCTATGGCGTCCTCTTGTTCGAGGGCCGTGGTTTCCGGCCGATGGAGCTCATCATTGGCGCGCTGGTGGCCGTCATCGGCCTCTGCTACGTGATCGAGATGTTCATCGCGCCGGTCGCCTGGGGGCAGGTCGGCATGGGGCTGATAACCCCTTCCATGCCTGACATGACCGCGCTGACGATCTCCGTCGGCATCATCGGCGCGACGGTCATGCCGCATGCCGTCTATCTGCATTCCGGTCTCACGCAGCATCGCGCGCCGGCGCGCAACAATTTCGAGCGGCGCAAGCTGGTCCGCTTTTCGAATTGGGAATGCATCATCGCGCTGGCTGTGGCCGGTGCCGTCAATATCGCCATGGTGGTCATGGCGTCCGCTGCCTTTCATGCCGGCCATCCGGAGGTTGCCGAGATCGAGACCGCCTATCACATGCTGACGCCGCTTCTGGGTGGTGCCGCAGCCGCCGTCTTCCTCGTGTCGCTGATGGCGTCCGGCATTTCGTCGTCGGCCGTTGGCACGATGGCCGGCCAGATGATCATGCAGGGCTTTGTCGGCTTCCGCATCCCGATCTGGGTGCGTCGTCTCGTGACGATGCTGCCGGCCTTCGTGGTCGTCCTCTTCGGGGTCAATACGACCGACGCCCTGCTTTACAGCCAGGTCGTCTTGTCCTTCGCGCTGCCGGTTCCAATGATCGCGCTGGTCATGTTCACGCGCAGCCGCGCCATCATGGGGGACTTCGCAAACGGCCGGCTGACCGATATCGCCGCGATCGTCGGCACCATCGTCATCCTGTGCCTCAACGTGGTTCTGCTTCTCCAGACCTTCGGCATTCCGATCCCCGAGCTCGGCTGAGACAGGGCCGCCGTGTCTGGCCTCATAGAGAAGGCCAGCTCGAAAAACATCACGTCATTCGGCAGAAAGGGCGGCGGGCCGACAGCTCGCCGCTCGATGACGGCATGCATCGATCAGCGTCGCGTCAGAGCCGAAGGATTTCTTCAGCCGTTCGATGCTTGCTTTTGATTTGCCGCAATCGCGTATTCTTCTGCGAGACGATAGATGTCTCCAATACAGTCGATCTTGCCGCGGAGTTCGGTGGGGCTGGCGGGGATTTCAAGGCCTGTCTTATCTTCAATGAGATACAGAATTTCGATGAAATCGAACGAGTCGACGTTGAATTCTTCCAGCTTCCGCTCCGGCGTCAATTCAGCAGGCGGAACGCCGAGAAAATCCGCGATTAGGTCGCGCAGCTTGTCGGCGATAGGAGGGTGTGGCTCAGTCATTTATCTCTCCACAAAACTGGTTGCGGGAAACCGGTTATTCCATCGCAAGATTAAGCTGGGCTGAAATGTCGATGTCGAGACGCTGAGGAGAATAGCATGCGCAGAGTAGCGATTACCGGAATGGGCGTCGTTGCCGGAACGGGCAATGGAGTTGAGCCATTCTGGCAGGCCGTCAAAACTGGACGGCATTGTTTCGGTCCGCTGGAAGGATTCGACGAAAGCCGTCTCAATATCCGGCATGGCGCTGTTGCGCGTAATTTTCAACCGGACCAGCAGATCAATCGCAAGAAGCTCGGCTATCTCGATCGCTTCGCGCAATTGGCCTTGTCGGCCGCTCACGAGGCGATAGGGGATGCGGGGATCGAGTGGACCGAGACGCTCAAGCGCAATACGGGCGTCATTACCGGCTCGACGATCGGCGGGCAGGCAACCCAGGATGAAGCCTTTCTGAGGCTCTATGGCAGCACGGCGCGGCCGGTCAATCCGGTTACCATTCCAAAAGTGATGCCTTGCGCGGCGACGGTTGCGATTTCGATGGAGTTCGGCCTGACCGGCCCGTCTTTCACGCTTTCGACGGCATGCGCCTCCTCGGCGCACGCGATCGGCCAGGCTTTCTGGATGGTGCGCCAGGGCACGCTTGATCTGGCCATCGCCGGGGGGAGCGAAGCGCCTTTCAGCTTCGGCTATCTGAAGGCATGGGATGCGCTGCAGGTTGTCGATCCCGAGCCTTGCCGGCCCTTTTCCAAGGACAGACAAGGCCTGAATCTAGGCGAGGCCGGCGCGATACTGGTGCTCGAACCTCTTGAAGCCGCCATTGCACGTGGCGCGAAGATCTATGCGGAAATCGTTGGCTTCGGCATGTCCGCCGATGCACATCATCTCACTCAACCGCAGCTGGATGGACCGGTCAGGGCGATGCAGTCGGCTCTGAAGGATGCAGCGCTTGAGCTTGCGTCCGTCGATTACATCAATGCACATGGCACCGGTACGCCGACGAACGATGCGATGGAATGCCGCGCCATCCGCACGGTTTTTGATGGCCGCGCGGATCAGATCGCGGTCAGCTCGACCAAGGCGGTCCACGGCCACACGCTTGGTGCCGCCGGAGCGCTGGAGGCGGTCGCCACGGCGCTTGCCTTAAAGACCGAGACAATACCGCCGACCGCCAATTTCACCGTGAGCGATCCGGAATGCGATCTCGATATCGTGCCCAACACGGCTCGCTCTCAGCCAATCCGCGTGGCATTGAGCAACTCCTTTGCCTTTGGCGGATTGAATGCAGTCCTCGCTTTCAAGCGGTATGACGCTTAGTCTGCCGGAAACTGGGGATTAGGTGCTACGCGACATGGCACAGCACGGGCAATCAAGTAAGTGAGCATGACATCGAGTACAAAATTGGTATCGTTTCAAAATCGATAGCAGGAACTTCATGACAGGCCTGACCCGCATCTATCGCTATCTGCTTGTCCTGCTCGCTTTGTCGGGTGTCGCCGTCTCATATGTCGCCATCATACCGGGCATGCACGTTTCACGGCTGACAATGACGGTGAATTTCTTCAGCTATTTCACCATACAATCCAATCTTCTGCTCGCCATGACACTGCTTTGCGCTCAAATTGCGCCGCTCTCGCCGATTGGCCAGTGGGCGAACAAGCCGTCGGTGCGAAGCGCCCTTCTTCTTTACGTGGGAATCGCCGGCATCGTCTATGTTTTGATGCTAAGGGATGTTTGGCACCCTCGCGGTTGGCAGCTGCTGGGAGACCAGATACTCCATTATTGCGTTCCGCTGCTGTACGCCGCGGATTGGATTTTTCTAAGTGAGCGCGGCAAGCTTTCCTGGCGCGATGTGCTCTGGTGGCTGGCTTTTCCCGCGGCCTATTCTGTTTACACGCTTGCGCATGGATATATCTCGCACTTCTACCCTTACCCATTCCTGGATGTTCGCGATATCGGCCTTGAAGAGGTATTGCTGAACATGGGGCTGCTGGCATCAGCCCTCCTGGCTTTGGGGGGAGTGCTGACTTTTCTCGATTGGGTCGGCGCCAAGCAACGGGTCTTTCGGCGCGCATAGGCAATGTTGTTGCGAAGGCAAATTCGTCACTGACCAATACGCCGCCGCGTGGCTCTTGTTCGAGCTTGGCGGTCCGCTCATTCCGCCAGTTGCGTAACGGCGGCCGGGTTGGATGCTCGCGTGCCGGAAAGGCTTGCCTGGCCGAACGCCACGACCGCGACGGTTGTGATGCTCGCGGCGACCGAAACCCAGAAGCCGTTTGCAGGCCCGAAGCTGTCCACTACCCAGCCGGAGACAAAGGCGCCAAGTGCCATGCCGATACCGATGCCGGTCATGACCCAGGTCACGCCTTCCGTCAGCATGGCCTCTGGCACGCGGCGTTCGATCAAGCCGAAGGCCGTGATGAAGGTCGGGGAAATGGCGATGCCGCTGAGGAAGACGGCGAAGGCGAGCAGGGCGACCGAGGTGCTGGCAGCAAGAAGCGGCAGGGAGGTGAGGGCAAGGACGCTGACGGCGACCAGCAGCTGGCGCTGTAGCGGCATCTTGAGGTTCAGCGCTCCAATGATGAGACCGACGACGAAGGAGCCGAGTGCATAGACGCCAACGACGATGCTTGCGGCGCCCGGTTGGCCGAGTTGCTTGGTGATGGCAACGGCACTGACTTCCGCTGTGGCGAAGGTGGCGCCGACGAAGATCAGCGCGAGCGTGATGATCTGGACCGGCCGCTGCCAGATCGCCGAATGTTGCGGGCCTTCGGAGCTGGTCGCGCGCACCTTGGGTTCCGTCGATCGCTGCATCAGGAAGGCCGCCGATCCGAGCGCAAGGAAGATGGTGCTGGCGACCATACCGGCTTCCGGGAACAGCGAGACCGCAAGCCCGACGGAAAGGGACGCGCCCATGATATAGACAAGCTCATCGGCTGCGGACTCGAATGCGAAGGCCGTATTCAATTCGGGCCGGCCTCGGAAGATCTCCGTCCAGCGAGCGCGCACCATGGCCGGTATGCTCGGCATGACCGCCGCGAAGAAGGACGAGGCGAACAGCGTCCAGGCCGACCAGCCCTGGCTTGCCGCAATGATGAGAATGATGAAGGCGACGACCGAGACGATGGTGGCCGGCGCGACGACCGCACGCTGGCCGAACCGATCGACGAAGCGCGATATCTGCGGCGAGACAAAAGCGTTGGTCAGGGCGAAGGTCGCCGAAACGGCGCCGGCGAGCCAATATTCGCCACGCGTCTGCGACAGCATGGCGACGATGCCGATAGGAGCCATGGCAAGCGGAAGGCGGGCAAAGAAAGCTGCGGCCGAAAAACCCTTGGCGCCCGGTGCGCGAAAAATCTCTCTATACGGATTGGACATTGGAACATTCCCTGTATCGAACGAAATGGCCGCAGACATACGCGACGTATGTGAATGAAATAATTGCATACGCCGCGTATGTCAACTAATATACGCAGCGTATGGGAATTAATGTGACCGATCGACGGAGACGCAATGCGCAAACCTCGCAGTGAAATGATTGCGGAGACGCGAGCCAAGCTGCTCGCCGCTGGCCGTAAGGCATTTGGTAGCGTCGGCTATGCCGAGGCATCGATGGATGACTTTACTGCGGCCGCTGGGCTGACGCGGGGAGCACTCTACCATCATTTTGGCGACAAGAAGGGATTGTTGCAGGCCGTCGTCAACGAGATCGATGCGGAAATGACCGCAAGGCTCTGTCAGATCTCGTCGAAAGCGCCCTCGCGTTGGCAGGCTTTCGTTGACGAGAATGTCGGCTACGTCGAGATGGCGCTGGAGCCCGAAATCCAGCGCATCATGTTTCGTGACGGCGCCGCTGTACTTGGCGATCCCTCGGCATGGCCGAGCGCCAATGGTTGCATCGCCACGATCAGGGAGAGCCTTCTTTGCCTTCGCGAAGAGGGCATCATCGTTGATATCGACCCGGAAGCCGGCGCCCGCCTCATCAATGCGGCAAGCAGCTGTGCTGCACAATGGATAGCCAATTCGGACGATCCCGAGACGACTTCGAAACGGGTAGTTGGCGCATTTCGGACCTTCCTTGAAGGCTTGCGCATCGAGAAGGATTGATTGCCTCGAGGCTCGTGATCGCGACTATATTTCCTCGCGGCAGGCAGTGGATGGAACCTCGTCAGCCGCCCGATGCGGCAGTGAAGACCGCAAGCTGAGCATCGAAAGCCCGTCTGTATGCCGGCCGGGCTTCGCCGCGGGCGACATAGGCGGAAAGGTTCTGATATTCCTGCAATATGCCCGAGTCTTTCAGTCTTAGCAGAACCGATATCATCAGAAGATCGCCGGCACTGAACGCGTCCTCAAGCCAGTCGGCGCTGCCCAGGTATTCGGAAAGTTCGTTGAGCCGCTGGCGGATGCGTTCGTCGGCCATGGACAGGCGCTGCTCATACCAGGTCTGATCGCGTTCCTGGAATCTTGCGTTTGCGCGGTCGATGATCGGCGGCTCCACCGTGGAGAGAGCAGCAAACATCCATGTGATCGCCCGCGCCCGCGCCTTGGCATCGTCGGGCAGGAGGCCGGAATGGCGCTCTGCGATATGAAATATGATCGACCCCGATTCGAATAGGGCGAGGCCGTCCTCTTCGTAGGTTGGGATCTGCCCGAAGGGATGAAGGGCGAGATGCGCGGGCTCCTTCATCGCCTTGAAGGAGAGGAGACGCACTTCATAAGGTTTGCCGACTTCTTCGAGCGCCCAGCGAACGCGCATGTCGCGCGCCAGACCCCTACCGCGGTCCGGCGATTTTTCAAAGGCGGTGATCGTTATCGTCATTGCTGCTCTCCATGGCTTGTCTGCCTTAAAGACGATTGGCTGAACGAGATTCCGACACTCCATTTTCAAGATACTTTCCGCAGCCGAGCGCGACGCGGGCCAATGCTCCTCATTTTGCAGTTCAACCGTCTGCTGGATCAATTCATGGATGGGCCGCGCGGCAGACGCGCGTGATGATATTGCGCAGCCATCTATGGGCAGGGTCGGCGTCGACGCGCGGATGCCATATGGTGGCAATGAGTATTTCCGGCGTTTCGAACGGCAATTCGAAGCTTCGGATACCAAGCTCGGCCACCGGTTCGTTCAGCTTGCTCTTGCCGAGGCAGGAGAGGGGGACGGCCGCGATGAAATCCGTCGAAGCTGCAATTCTCATTGCATCCGGAAACCCAGGCACCACAACGCGGATTTCCCGCTTCAGACCTTTCCTTTCCAGAGCCTCGTCGACCACTTCGGCAAATTCTCCTCTTCTGGAAGCAGCGATGTGGCCGCAGGCTGCATAGCGCTTTGCCGTTATCGCCCCGCCCGTCAGCAGAGGATGGCCTTCTCGTGCCACTCCAATCAGCCGATCGCGAAGCAGAAGTCGCGTGCGCAGCTCCGGCGCAGGCACGCCTAAGACGCCGATTTCCAGATCGATCAGTCCTTCCCGCAGCATATGCGGTTCCTTGTCCCGCTTGAGCACGAAGCGGATGCGAAGGCGGGGCGCCGCTTGCGTGATGGCCGCGACGAGGGGCGCTGACAGAAGCTCGAGAAAGGCTTCGCTCACGCGAATCGAAAACGTGGCGTCCAATGTGGTAATATCGAGCTCGCCGGCCGCAGGCCGAAGAATGGCCCGCGCATCCTGCGTGACGGCGTGAACGCGATCCCTGAGTGTTTCGGCAAATCGCGTCGGCACGAGGGATCTGCCTGCCCTGACGAGCAATGGATCACCCGTCACAGCGCGCAGCCGCGACAGCGTGCGGCTCATGGCGGAAGGGCTCAAGCCAAGACGCTTCGCGGCTTCCGTCACGCTCCCCTCGGCAAGCAGGATATCAAGGGCGACGAGAAGATTGAGGTCTATGTCTTCCATGACAATTGGGTAGACCAGATCGATCGACATGCCTAGCGTCTGGCGCAACTATTCTTTGCATCCTGTGCGCCTGGAGAAATCCAGGCCGAGCTTTCATATTGGGCTCACAGCAAACAAAGGAGGCGTGCCCCATGCCGTCATCATCATCGTCTGTCGGCAGCATCTTGATCATTGGTGCATCGCGCGGGCTTGGCCACGCCATGGCCGAAGAATTCTTCAAGAAGGGCTGGTCCGTTGTCGGCACGGTGCGCGCGTCGGCATCGAGGACCAAACTGCATGATCTGGCCGACCGTTCCAACGGCCGAGTCACCCTGGAGACGCTCGATATCAACGAGCCGGCGCAGCTTGCCTCGCTGCGCGAGCGTCTCGACGGTCGCGTCTTTGATATGCTGTTCGTCAATGCCGGGACGACGAATGTTCCGACCGAGACGATCGGGGAGGTGACGACCGAGGAATTCGTCCGTGTCATGGTGACGAACGCTTTGAGCCCGATGCGGACAGTGGAAGGCTTGCAGGATCTGGTCTCGTCCACGGGACTGATCGGCATCATGTCGTCAGGACAGGGAAGCGTCAGCAACAATACGACGGGCATGCGGGAGGTCTATCGCGGCAGCAAGGCGGCCTTGAACACGTTTATGCGCAGCTATGCCGCACGGCACTCAGGCGATGGGCGGACATTGGTGCTCATGGCGCCTGGCTGGGTCAAGACCGATCTGGGTGGGCCCGACGGGCGGCTGACGATCGAAGAAAGCATTCCAAACCTGGTGAACGTGCTTCTCAATCAGCGCGGCAAACAGAGCCTCGAATATCTGGACTATATGGGTCGAATGGTTCCGTGGTGACCCGCTGCCGAGGCGGGACGTAAGCCTTGAGGTATTGCTGGATCGGAGATGGCGCTCGCCGCGTCGGCTGAAGATGGTTCGGCAAATCGCCGAATACATAACGGAAATGAATCGAAGCTGGCCGACCGATTCAAAACACTCATTGGACCGCAGTCACGCGATCGACGATTCTTCCGGCATGCTTACTCAACCTTATCAGCTCTATGTCGAACGCACCAATGTCGCGAAGAACATGGCCCGTTACTATGCGCTGGAGATATCGACGACATTATTCGGCGACGCGTGTCTTACCCGACGATGGGGCCGCATAGGCTTCAGCGGACAGACGATGGCGCATCATTTCGAGGACGAGAGGGAGGCCGTCAGGCTGTTTCTCGCGCTCACGCGGCAGAAGCGGGCAAAAGGCTACCGCCCTTGCCCCTTGCGAGGTAGGGCGCTCACATGAATTCCCATGGCGCCCGAGTTCACTACCCGAGATCTCGGGTAGTGACGTGTCCATAATGATTAAAGCGGTCTGACGTTTTCCGCCTTTGACTTGCCGGTCTTCCGGTCCTGGCCCAGATCGTAGGAGACGGATTGTCCCTCTCTGAGCACGTTGCCGTATTGCAGGGCGGAGACGTGAACGAAAACGTCAGGCCCCCCGCTTTCCGGTGTAATGAAGCCAAAGCCCTTATCGGTGTTGAAAAACTTAACCGTGCCAGTCGGCATGAAATCCCCATGTCTTTGCAGTTGATCGCGGCGGCAACCTAGCGGGCATCTGCTGTCAGATCAAGCACATCTGCTGCAGTCGTCCTAAAGAGGCTGCAATAAAAAATGCAATTCTTTGAGCTTGGACCGCTGTTTAATCCTCAAATGCCTTCGCGAAAGACGAGGGGGCGGGATCGCTGGAAGATCATTGGTAGCGGCCAGCAGGCTGGATCTGGTCTCAGCGCATGAGCGATAGCCGTGCCCTCTATGACTCAAGATTGGCGGCATTTATGAGTTATAGCGAGAGGGGTTTATCGGTTGCAGGATGCTTCCCCATGACTATCCCCCGAGGTATTCATGGTTCGATTGGGCATGCCGTCGCCAGGCATTCGCTGCGCTCGGGATGCACGGCACAGGCTATTCGCGGTCACTGGAATCTGATGCAAACTGTGATGGACTGGACGGCAAAAGGATCTATTCTTGAAGCCCGTCCTTCCAGTTGCGGAAGCGTAAATCAATCTGCCAACAAGCACGAGCTCCATCCATGACCAAAGGCTCCGATCTCCTGGTGGCCGCACTCGAAAACGAGGGTGTCGACCGTATCTTCGGGATTCCAGGCGAAGAAAATCTCGACGTCGTCGAGTCTATCCGCAAATCGTCGATCCAGCTGGTGCTGACCAGGCATGAGCAGGCGGCTGCGTTCATGGCCGCAACCTACGGCCGCCTGACGGGCAAGCCGGGCGTCTGCCTGACGACGCTCGGACCGGGTGCCCTGAACCTTTCGACGGGCGCGGCATATGCGCTGCTCGGCGCCATGCCGATGGTGATGATCACCGGCCAGAAAGGCATACTTTCGTCCCGGCAGGCCCGCTTCCAGGTGGTCGACGTGGTGGCGTCGATGAAGCCGCTCACCAAGCTTGCCAGGCAGATCGTCTCGCCGCAGATGATCCCGACGATGGTCAGGGAAGCCTTCCGGATCGCACAGGAGGAACGGCCGGGGCCGGTCCATCTCGAGCTTCCGGAGGACATCGCCGCCGAGGAATGCGAACCGGTCGCCTTGATCGCCCCGCATCAGCTGGAGCTGCCGATCGCCAGTGACGCGGCGCTCGATCGCGCAGCTGCGCTCATCATCGCGGCGAAACGCCCGTTGCTGATGCTAGGCGCCGCAGCCTCGCGCCCCCGCTCGACATCGGACATCGCACAATTCGTCATCCGCACCGGTATACCGTTCTTCACGACCCAGATGGGCAAGGGAACGGTCCCAGGCGGAACCGAGCTCTACATGGGCACTGCCGCTTTGTCGGAGCGGGACTACGTTCACGAAGCGATCGAACAGGCCGATCTCATCATCACCATTGGTCATGACACGATCGAGAAGCCGCCCTTCATCATGGGCAAGGGCGGTCCGAACGTCGTCCATGTCGGATATCAGCCGGCGACCGTCGAACAGGTCTATTTCCCGCAATCGGAAGTCATCGGCGACATCGGCCCATCGTTGAAGGCGCTGGCGGATCGGCTCGAAGGCAAGCTGCCGAATGCGCAGGCCCTTTTGCATCTGCGGGAACGCATCCTTAATCGCATTGCGGATCGAGCCACGGAGGATCGCTTCACGCCCCAGCGGCTGGTCCATGACATCCGTGAGATCATGCCGCATGACGGCATCCTGGCGCTGGACAACGGCATGTACAAGATCTGGTTTGCACGGAACTATCGGACGCGCATGGCGAACACCCTGCTGCTCGACAACGCCCTTGCAACGATGGGCGCCGGCCTCCCATCGGCCATGGTCGCCTCGATGCTCTATCCGGAACGGCGTGTCATGGCGGTCTGCGGGGATGGCGGCTTCATGATGAATTCCCAGGAGATCGAGACGGCCGTACGGCTGAAGCTCAACCTCGTCATTCTTGTGATCGAGGACGATGCCTATGGCATGATTCGCTGGAAACAGGCGGTGGATGAATTCCCGGACTTCGGAATGACGTTCGGCAACCCGGATTTCGTGAAATATGCACAATCCTATGGTGCCATGGGAACGAGGGTCGACGATATCAGCCAGTTCAAGCAAGCGCTCGAAAATGCCTTTGCCGGCGGTGGTGTTCATCTGGTGAACGTCCCCGTCGACTATTCGGAAAACGAACGTGTGCTGGTGAAGGAATTGCGCGAGCGGCTTCCCGCCATTCTGGAGGATCAAGATGACGCCTAACCTGAAGGTCTATCAGGCATTCGATCGCGAGCTGATTGCGGAAATCCCGACCGATGATGCCGCCTCTCTCGAGCACAAGCTCGACGTCGCCGCGAAAGCTTATGCCGATCGTGACGGCTGGTTGCCGGCGTATCGCAGGATGGCGATCCTCAGAAGAGTGTCCGAGCTCCTTGCGGAGAACCGCGATCGCTTTGCCCTCATGATCGCCCGCGAGGGCGGCAAGCCGCTGACGGATGCCATCATCGAGGTCACGCGCGGGATCGACGGTCTCGTCAATGCGGCGGACGAACTGCGCAATTTTGGCGGCAAGGAAATCCCGATGGGCCTGACAGCGGCCAGCGCCAACCGGTGGGCCTTCACCACCAAGGAGCCGATCGGCGTCGTGGCGGCAATATCGGCGTTCAACCACCCCCTCAATCTCATCATCCACCAGATTGCGCCGGCCGTGGCTGTCGGCTGCCCGGTCATCGTCAAGCCGGCCGCGACCACGCCGATCTCCTGCATCGAGATCGTCAAGCTGTTTTGGGAGGCGGGACTGGACGAACGCTGGTGCCAGACCTTTATCACCGAGGACAATGCGCTTGCCGAGAGCTTTGCCACAGATCAGCGTGTCGCTTTCCTGAGCTTCATCGGCTCGGCGAAAGTTGGCTGGTATCTAAAGAGCAAGCTGCCGCCAGGAACGCGATGCGCGCTGGAACACGGCGGAGCGGCTCCCGTCATCGTCGACCGCAGCGCAAAGGTCGACGCCATCGTCGGCACGATCGTCAAGGGCGGATATTATCACGCGGGGCAGGTCTGCGTGTCGGCGCAGCGCCTCTTCGTGCACAATGACATTCTCACAAGTTTCACGGAGGCGCTCGCCGCAAAGGTCGCAAGCCTCCGTGTCGGTGATCCCGCGCTGAAGGAGACGGAGGTCGGGCCGCTGATCCTGCCGCGCGAGACGGATCGCGTTGCAAGCTGGATCAAGGAAGCGACCGATGCCGGAGCAAGGCAATTCGGGGGAGGGCGATTGTCCGAGACCACGCTTCTGCCTTCTGTCCTGCTCGATCCGCCGGCGGACGCCAAGGTATCGCGCTTGGAGGTCTTCGGACCACTGACCTGTGTTTACGGCTATAGCGACGTTGACGAAGCGATCCGTATAGCCAACTCGCTGCCTTATGCGTTCCAGGCCAGCGTCTTTTCCTCCGACATAGCCGTCGCTCTCAAGGCCGCAAGGCATCTGGATGCGTCGGCGGTGCTTGTCAACGACCACACGGCTTTTCGAACCGACTGGATGCCTTTTGCCGGGCGGAGGCAGTCTGGGTATGGCGTCGGCGGCATTCCATGGACGATGGAAGAGATGGCCGACGACAAGATGGTGGTGTTCAACGGCGTCAGCTAGGCAGGCCCTGGCAAGCGTCATTCCGCCGACTATCCGGCGATGGTCTTGCCGCAATCGATCGAATGCTGCCTCGAGACAGCAGGATCGCGGTCAGTGTGACCGCGATCCCTGATTTTGAAGCCTGGCAATCCTTCAAGGACTGGATCAGGCTTAAAGATCAAAACTCTTCCCAGGATGCCGATGCGGCTGCGGTCCCACCGGAACCGCCGAATGCACCGGCGATTTTGGAGCGCAGCGCGCGCGCAGGCGAGGCGGCGGGGCTGGATCGTTCCGTGACTGCAGCCGGTCGCACATGGCTGCGGCCATTTTGCAGGTTGAACTGTCCGAGCAGCTCATTCAGGGCGGTTACCTCCTTGGCAAGACTGTAGCTTGCCGCGGTGGATTCCTCGACCATGGCGGCATTCTGTTGCGTTCCCTGGTCGATGCTGTTGACGGCCGTGTTGATCTCCTGCAGGCCGGTCGCCTGCTCGCGGGCGGCCTCGACGATCGCTCGCACGTTGCGGTCGATTTCTTCGACTTCCTTGACGATCTGCTGCAGCGATTGTCCCGTTCTCGTGACGAGATTGACGCCGCTGTCGACCTGCTGGCCCGATGTCGAAATCAGCGCCTTGATCTCCTTGGCGGCCGTGGCGGATCGTTGCGCCAGCTCGCGCACTTCCTGCGCGACGACGGCAAAGCCCTTGCCCGCTTCCCCCGCGCGCGCTGCCTCGACGCCCGCATTGAGAGCCAGCAGGTTCGTCTGGAAGGCTATATCGTCGATGACACCGATAATGTTGGAAATTTCGCCCGAGGATTTCGAGATTGCCTCCATTGCGGCAATCGCATCCTGCATGACTTCGCCGGACTTTTCGGCGCCGATGCGTGCGCGTCCGACCAGCGAGCTTGCTTCCTCCGCGCGCCGGGTGGAATCCTTGACGGTCGTGGTGATCTCCTCAAGCGCAGCCGCCGTCTCCTCGACGGAGGCCGCCTGCTGCTCGGTGCGCTTGGAGAGATCATCGGCCGCGGACCGGATCTGGCTGGCACCGGCGGCAATAGCCTGACCGCCCTGGCCAACGGAGCGCAGCGTCTCCTCCAGCTTCGCCATCGAGGCATTGAAATCTGCCCTCAGACGATCGAGGTGAGTGACGAAGGGCTGCTCGATGCGATAGACCAGATTGCCGTTCGAAAGCTCGGCCAGGCCGCCTGCCAGGCCATCGACGGCAAATTGCGTGTCTGCCGCATCCTTGGCCTTCTGCGCTTCGCGTTCAAGCCTTTCCCGTTCGGAAAGGCTACGATTGGCGCTGGCCTCCTGTTCCAGCCTGATGCGCTCGATGGCGTGATCGCGGAAGATGGAGACGGTCGCAGCCATCTGGCCGACTTCATCCTTGCGTTCGATCCCCGAAACCACTTCTTCAGTATGTCCCTCCGCAAGCGATACCATGCGGGCTCGCAATCGCTCGATCGGAGCGGAAATGCCGCGCGCAGAAACGAGAATGGCGATCACGATTGCGGCGGCAAAAAGAACGCCGAGCGCGATCAGGGCGTTCATGATCGTGCCGCTCGCATGCTCATCCAGCATATTGCTCTTGTCATTGATGTTCTTGTTGAACGTATCGAGCCATTGGCGAATCGCAACGACTTCGTCATCGATCATCGGGTCTGCCTGCTTCAAGAGCCTGGCGGCCGTATTGTTGTCATCGACCTGTCCGGCTTTCACGGCCTGGTCTGTAAGGACGAGGATATCGTCGGCTTTTGCTGCCAGCTTGTTGACTGCATCCGCATCGGAAGGGAGCAACTGTCTTACCGTCGAGAAGCGTTGGAGAAGAACCTTCTTGTTCTCCTCATACTGCTTCGAGAACGACGCCATTTCCGGATCTTTCGAGCTGTAGATCAGGATCTGATAGGCGTTATAGCTCAATCCGGTCAGGCGCTGGCTGGCTCTGGACATCTCCACCGCCGCCGTTTCATCCTTGGCAATGAAATTCGAGTAGGTGGCAACCGTGTCCTTATACTGGCTCGATACGACAAGGACACCTGCGATCCCGATCAGACAGATCGGAATGATGATGGAGAGCACCTTCGTGCGGATCTTGGCGTTCTGAAGAAATGACATGGCGGCTCGTTGATTTTTAGCGAGCTGGCTGCTGCCTACACGACGAAGACCGATATAGGTCGGCGATTACCTGCTCTGAAGACGGGGAACATTGCAGGCAAGGAGCATTCTGCTCGTCGCATTTGGCGCTGCAATGCTAAAGAAGCCAGACATGTCTAAGAAAATAATTAATGATCACCAGAATTGCATAATTTTAGTTAAATAATTCAAATACTTGGTAAGTAACCAAGAAATTGTATATTTCATGAGTATTTGCAAATCATCAGTAGCCGCTTGGCGGTAATGAAGTGCATCTGCTTGCATTATACCATGTAAAACGACAATGTTGTCATTGCTATACAATCTGTAATTGTCATAATTGCGTGGAAAGGCCAACAAACTGCAACCCTCGCCTACATTGGCGCGCGTGTCATGGCCGATGAACCAGGCAACCTTGGCGGCCATGACGCACAACAACGTCCCCGTGACGGATTTTCCATATCTCAGCCGGCGCATTTCCTGACCGCCGCGATGAGGTTGCCGTCGCCACGGATTTACAACCCGGCAGCTGAAAGCCCGAGCATTTTCGTTATCATAGGACGCCCGCCAATCTCTTCCTGCAGCCGTCACGCGAAACCCATCAAGCTCGCCACTTGCAGGATCAAGAGGGTTGCTGTTATGAAAATCTGTGCTCCTTGCCGGTCAGCGGCGTGGCGAACAAAGCCTCGCCAATCTGGATCGGCCGATCGCCGTCGGTGCGTGCGACAAGCGATGTCAGTTCGGGGACGTCCAGATGGACGACCGTGTCCGCGCCGAGCCGTTCGATGTGGCGCACGCGCCCTTGCCATTTGCCTTCCGTCGCGGAAAGCGCGATATGTTCCGGCCGGATTCCGTAGGTCGTGCATCCCTCCCTGGCGGCGACTTCGCCTTCAAACAGGTTCATCTTCGGCGATCCGATGAAGCCCGCGACGAAAGGCGTGGCCGGGTCGTGATAAAGGCTCATCGGCGTTCCGATCTGTTCGATCCGGCCACCGTTGAGCACGACGATCTTGTCTGCCATCGTCATTGCCTCGACCTGATCATGGGTGACATAGATCATCGTGGCTCCAAGTTTGGCATGGAGTTCGGTCAGTTCCATCCGCATCTGCGATCGCAAGGATGCGTCGAGATTGGAGAGAGGTTCGTCAAACAGGAAAACCTTTGGATTGCGAATAATTGCCCGGCCGATCGCGACACGTTGCCGTTGACCGCCGGAGAGCGCCTTCGGCTTCCGATCCAGCAGATGCGAGAGCTGGAGAATATCGGCAGTCTGCCGAACCTTTTCCTGAATCTCAGCCTTCGGGCGCCTGGCGAGCGAAAGGCCGAAGCCGATGTTCTCGCTGACCGTCAGATGCGGATAGAGCGCGTAGGATTGAAAAACCATCGCGATGCCGCGCGCCGAAGGCTCGGCGTCCGTTACGTCCTTGCCGTCGATGGAAATCTTGCCCGAAGTCGAGGTTTCCAATCCCGCGATCATGCGCAGAAGAGTGGACTTTCCACAGCCGGATGGGCCGACGAAGACGCAGAATTCCCCGGCTTCGACGGTCAGATCGACACCATTCATCACAGTCAAACTGCCGAAGTCCTTGCGGATGTTCTGAAGAACGACACTTGCCATGGTTCATCCTTTCACTGCGCCGGCCGTCATGCCCGCGACGATCTGCCTGTTGAAGAACACGAAGACGATGAGCGGCGGGATCGTCACCAATAGAATATTCATGAACAGAAGATTGTACTGCGTCTGAAACTGCCCCTGAAAATTGTAGAGCGTCAGCTGCACCGTTACGTTTTCCCTGCCAGGCAGGTAATAGAGAGGGTTCGTGAAGTCGTTGAAGATGGCGATCGACTGCACGACGATGATGGTCACGGTCACGGGCTGCAGCAATGGCAGCACGACGCGAAAGAAGATCTGCAGCGGCTTTGCTCCATCGATGATTGCTGCTTCGTCAAGATCGCGCGGAATTGTCGCGATGAAGCTACGGAACATGAGGACGGTAAAAGCAAGACCATAGGCAACTTGAATAAGTATCATTCCCGATATGGATTTGAACAGGCCGATCGACTGCAGAACCCAGATGGTCGGTACAACGGCAGGCGGGATCATGAGGCCGGCAAGAACACAACCATATATAATTCTATTCCAGCCGGATGGGCGGCGTTGCAAAATATAACCGACCATGGCACCAAGCAGAACAAGCAGCGAAACGGCGGCAACAGTGATGATGGTTGAATTGAAATATGCCAACAGAAGCATGTAATTGCGCGTTTGGATAACCTCGATGAAATTCTGCACCAGCTGCCATTCATGAGGCAGAGTGAAGGTCAATGACGCCGCTTCCTGTTTTGTCTTGGCAGCAGTTATGAAGATGAACAGGAAGGGCAAGACGAATATCAAGCCGCAGGCAGTCAGAGACGTAATGCCGATATAAAGTTGACGGCGGGTCAAAGGTCCACCTCCCTACGGTTAAACCAGGCAGTTATCGGTAGAATGATCGCGCCGATGAGGATGAGCAAGATGACATTTCCTGCTGTCGACAGACCGTAGAATCCGGCCTGATACTGCTTGTAGATGACGCTTGCCAGCACATCCGAGGAGAAGCCCGGGCCACCGCGCGTCATCGCCCAGATCAGGTCGAAGCTGCGCAATCCACCGATCAGCGACAGGGTCACGACGGTAATCGTTGCCGGTTTCACCAGCGGAACGGTGACGCGGAAAAACATCTGGCGACGTGTTGCACCATCGATCCTGGCGGCTTCATAATAATCGGGGCTGATCGAGGCGAGACCGGCGATATAGATGACGGTTGCCAGACCGATGCCCTTCCAGAGATCGACAAAGACTATCGAATAGAGCGCCAGTGCCGGGTCTGTCAGCCAGCCGGGTCCGTGGATGCCAATGGCAGCGAGCGTGACGTTGATCAGGCCGCGGGTCGGATGCATGAATACGGAAAACGTGATACCGACACCGATGGTCGATACGAGAACCGGAAAGAAGATCACGGTACGCAGCAAGCCCTGCGCCCAGATGCCTGAGGTCAAAAGGACTGCGAGCAGCAGACCCAGGATCGTCTTCGTAGCGGAAGTCATCACCGCATAGATGATCGTGTTGACCAGACCTTGGATCAGAAATGGTTCCCGGAAGAACTGGCGATAGTTGTCCAGGCCGATAAACTGGGTGGTAAAGAGATCCCAGCGCGTCAGGCTGAACCAGAAGGAAGCGACGGTCGGCACCAGAAAGAGAACCGTGAATATCACGGCTGCCGGCAGAACGAACCAATAGGGATAGGGTGATTTGCGTGTGGCCATGGAGCTACCTTGGACCCCCACCCGGACCGATGCCGGGCGGGGGATCGGCTGGGAGGTTACCAGTTGGGCAGCCCAAGTTGCTTGGCCTGCTTTTCGACATCCTGATCATAGAGAGCCGCGGCGTCCTTGGCGGAGCGGATTCCTGTCCCGACCTCGACGGTGATCTGCTCGAGGGCCGGCCCTTTGATCGGCGACAGGAATTCCAATGCCGGAGTTGCGTGCCCTTCCGTCTCGAAATACGGCAGCATGTCGGAGACGACCGGCGGAATGTCCTTCGGCAACTCGCATCCCCTCACGAGATAGGGGCCTGAAGGAACGGCCTTTGCCATCAGCTCGCAGGCCTCCTTGGAGCCGACCCAGTCGACGAATTTCTTGGCCTCTTCGACATGCTCCGATTTCGCGGAGACATAGAGTGCGGCCGGCATCCAGACGGTCAGGCCGTTCTTGGCGGCATCTGTTCCGGGAAGCGCAAAGAAACCGAGATCTTTCAGATTGTCGGGAAAGTTCTGCTGTATGTTTCCGATGCCGAAAGTGAGATTTGGATAGTGAGCGGCTTCGCCGGTGGCGACCATGCGCATGCCGTCGTCGAAGCTCGCCGCGCCGAAATCGGCGTTGAAAAATCCGCCCTTGGCGACCTCTTCCAGATGTTCGAACCCTCGCAAGGCAGCGGGTGTATTGGCGTATTTCTGCTTGTTGGCGGTGTAGTTGGCGGCAAAATCGGGGATCTCGGCCTGGACATTGTGGAAATCGGCAAGCACGAAAAGCTGTGACGTCCAGGTCGTGCCGTAGGTCTGGGCGATCGCCACCTTGCCGGCCGCCTTGATCTTCTGATTGTTGGCCATGAATTCTGCCCAGGTCTTGGGTGGCGTAAGGCCGAGCTCGGCATAGATCTTGCGGTTATAGAAGATGCCGCCACCCATGGCCGGGCCGAATGGGATGCCACGAACATGGCCGTCGGGGCTCGTGACGACCTTCTTGAAACTGTCGAGAATTCCGGCTTCCGAAGAAAGATCATTCAGATCAGCCATCGTCTGCTCCGGCTTCAGGGCCTGAAACAGCGATCCGGCATTATATTGAAAAACATCGGCCATTTCGCCTGTCGCAAGACGAGTCTTGATGATGTTGTCGCCTTCCGATCCACCGGCGCGCTGTTCGACGTCGAAGCTCACATCCGGATGCTTTTCCATATAGGCCTTGGAGACGGCATCGAATGACGCGATGGATTCGGGGTTGGTGTCAATCAGGACGCTGAGCGTCACGTCGGCATGCGCGACGCCCGTTGCCAGCGACATTGAAATTGCGGCAAGGACGCACTTCATCATTCTCATAGTCATTTCCTCCTCCTGAAGACCGGAATGAATTGAGCTGCCTGCTTGCGGGATAAGGGGCCGCAAGCCTTCGTATCAGATGGCAAAGGTGATCGTGTGTTCCCCCTTACCCAGTTTGAGTTCCCTGCCTGGTTCGATCTCGGCGCCATCCACCCTCAGCGACTGTCGATCCTGTCTTGCCTCCAGGCGGGCCGTTATGCCTTCCGGCAGCGACAGACGGCATGTGACGGTTTCTCCATTCACCGTCCAGCCTGTCTCGATGCGTCCGAACCGTGTGTCATGCCAGGCTGAAACCGGCGACAATGCCGACAGGATGGTCGGATCGAATGAGATTTCTTCGAAGCCCGGAGCTTCCTCCAGCGGCTTGATCCCGGCGACATCCTCGAAAAGCCATTGGCATACGGCGCCATAGGCATAGTGATTGTAGCTGTTCATGTCAGGATCGTAGATCGTGCCGTCTTCAGCAAGCGCATCCCATCGCTCCCATATCGACGTCGCGCCTTGATCAACCTGGTATAGCCAGCCTGGAACCTTGCGATTGAGAAACATCTTTTCGGCAAGGTCATGCATTCCGAGCCGCGTGAAAGCCGGAAGCAGCGCGGGGGTCCCTATGAAACCCGTGCCAATGACGCCGTCGGTTTCTTCGGACACGCGCCGGAAATAGGCGCGGGCGGCCTTCTCATGCTCCGGCGGAACAAGGCCATATAGGAAGGCCAGCGCCCATGATGTCTGATCATTGTGGGCGATGCGGCCGGATGGCGTAAAGAACTCGGTCTTGAAGGCGTCCCGGATCTCCTCTTTCCGGATTTCCAGACGTTCAGCCTCCCGATCTTCGCCGAGAATGCGGGCGATCTTTGCTGCCAGCTGCGTCGAAATGAAATGATAGAGGGTTGCCGCGCAGTCATCAGCCACTGTCGGGCGTGGCTTGCGATTGTCACCAACGGGCTGCAGCCAATCGCCGAAAGTAAAGCCGGGCGCTCCCCAGACGGCTGGCGGGCGGATAATCGGCCCGTTCGAAATGCTCCACAAATAGTCGAGCCAGCGCAGCATAGCCGGGAAGCATTCTCTGAGCACGGCGGCGTCGCCATAATGGAGGTAAAGCTGCCAGGGGATGATGACGATGGCATCTCCCCAGCCGGTCGAGCCCGCCCAGTCGCCACGACCGTCGATCGGATGAAGGCGTGTCGGGTCCGGCGAGAAATGCGAGACTGCTCCATCGGCGCGTTGGTCGTGCATGACATCGCGGAGGAATTTCCTGAGGAAGGATTGGCTGTCCGCCAGCCAGCAGGCCGTCCCGGCGAAGACCTGTGCATCACCGGTCCAGCCCAGTCGTTCATCGCGCTGCGGGCAGTCTGTCGGCACCTCGATGAAATTGGAGCGCTGAGACCAGATGGTGTTTTCGACCAGGCGATTGACTGCGGCGACGCCGCAGTTGAAACCGCCGGCGACCACGGGAACGGACGATATCGGGACCATGGCAATGCTGACCAGTTCCGCCTGGCCGGTGATGCTGACGCGCGCATAGCGGAAGCCCATGAAGGTGAAGAGCGGCGCGTAGACCTCTTCTCCTTCTCCGGCGAGCGTATAGATCAGCTCGGCGCGTGCGCTGCGATAGTTGCGATTGTCGAAAAATCGCTCGGGGCCGAGCACTTCGGAATGTTCGATGCGAAGCTTGGCACCTTTCTCACCTCTGACACGGATGCGGACATAGGCGCCGGCATTCTGGCCAAAATCATAGACGCTGCTGCCGCCATCCTCGATCCAGCTGTCGATCGGTGTGTGCTCGGGGAGTTCCTTGACGGGGTTCGTCTCGTGCGGAACGAGCAATCCCCTGTTAAAGGCCAAAAGCTCGACGCCATGGCTGTCGCGCGGCGCAACGCGGGCGTCGTAATCCTCTCCATAATAAATGCCGTTGCGACTGACTGGCGTGAAACCGCTCTTCCAGCTGTCGTCGGTCTTCAAGAGCAGCCGGTCGTCGGCATTCAGCTCCGCAATCGCCGCCACCCGTTCGCCCCAGCAATTGAAAACCGGGTTAAGCGCCCACATCAGCTGACTGCGGTACCATCCGTCCCCGAGCCAGATCTCGATGCGGTTCTCTCCAGTGCGCAGATGCGCGGTAACGTCATAGGTCTGGTATGCGATCCGATCGTCATAACAAGTCCAGCCCGGCGTGAGCAGATCGTCGCCCACGCGCCTGCCGTTGATGAAGGCGCGATAGAGCCCCAGCGCGGAAATGCGCAGCGTCGCTTCGGTTGGCAATTTTTCCAGCGTGAATTGCCGGGAGACGAATGTTCCCGCGGTTCCCTGACCGGCATCGCAAGCGGGCGCGATCATCGATGCAGCAAATTGGAATGCGGAATCGACATGGGTCTTGGCCACGGCGGCGCCGTGGTCTGAGCGAATTGTCATTGCATGCCTCCTCAGCCGCCTGTCCTCCGGCGGGATACGATTTTGTGTATCGTTCTATGTATATCATTCTACACAATCGATTGCAGCGCAAGAGTTTTGTGCCTATAATTTGGCGAGATCGGGGATTGAGACGCTTTATGATGAAAAATCAGACTGTTAACGTGGCGCAGGAGAGGGTGACCATCCGGCATGTGGCAGAAGATGCGGGCGTATCCGTAGCGGCGGTGTCGAAGGTCTTGCGCAATGCTTATGGCGTCAGCGGCAGCCTGAGAGGCAAGGTGGAAGCCTCGATCGAAAAACTCAATTACCGTCCATCGGTTGCCGCGCGTGCGATGCGTGGGCGGACGCAGACGGTTGGCGTTCTGGTGATCGAGCTGTCGAATCCGTTCCTTCCGGGCGTCATTGAAGAGGCCAATGCCGCGCTGTCGGAAAATGGCTTCAAGGCATTGATCGGCATTGGCCGCTCGGCAAGCTCGATCGAAGCGTCAATGATCGAATCGATGATCGACAACCGGATGGATGGCGTCGTCATCATTGCCCCGCGCATATCCGGCAAGGTTTTGGAGCGCTATGCTCGGCAGATTCCGATTGTCGTCATCGCGCATCACGAGCCGCATGCCGAGACCTATGACACCGTCAATTCGGACGATCGACGGGGTGGATATCTGGCCGTCGAGGCGGCCCTGCGCGCTGGCTATCAGGATATCGCCATGCTCAGCTACGATCTCTTGGATTCGCCGGCGACTATCGTCGCCGTGCAGCGCGAGGAGGGCTACCTCGACGCCATGAAGCAGGCCGGGCTCAAGGGGCGTATTATCCGGCTACCACCTGTTGCCGTCGACCGCCAGCAGGCGATCCGGAATTTTCTCGATGCGAAGGACCGTCCTCGTGCGGTTTTCGTGTGGTCCGATCTCGATGCCGTACCCTTGATCAATGCAGCGCGGACACGTGCAATTCGGGTGCCTGAAGATCTTGCCATCATCGGCTATGACAATTCTCCGATGGCCGCCATACCGCTTGTCGGTCTGACGAGCGTCGATCAGAATCAGATGCAGCTTGGGCGGACGGCTGCGGAAGTTCTGCTCAGCAGGATTGACGGCCGGCGTGACGCGAGGCATCTGTTGATCGAACCCCACGTGGAATTGCGCGGCAGTACCTGACGCGTGATCCGGACGAAAAGGCAGAGAGGCGGGCTCTGGGCGCGTCCGGCTCTCTTGTTTCAGCGCGGGCACAGCCGGATTTTTGTTCCGACTGGATGGCTAGGTGATGTTTGCAAAGGCAGACCGGCAACATGCCGTACCGGCAATCGAGCCGAAGATTTTCTCTTGAGTCCAATTGCCGGTTTGTCTGACGGTCTTGGCCGGCACCGCTTACTGTTCCTGGCCTTTATCAACCAAAGGCAGCCACGGAGGATTTGATATTGATGCTGCCGTCGTGGCTTCGGCGCATTTGCCGGCCTGACCCCGGAACGATATCGAAGGACGAATGCCGAGTGGACCAATCACGTCCCCGAGCCAAACATGTCAATTTTCTTCTACATCGTTTTTTCGGCTCCTTATTGTCATCCCGTGTTGCCTACACTAATGATTATAGATCGGCAGATATCGGCGATCCCTCCGCTGCATTGCTCTTGGCCGGCAGCTTCTTGCGGACCGCAAACAACAGGAGAAGCTGATATTGGAGCTCTCGTCATTTCAGAGCGATATCGATGCAATGGCACGCCATATCTCGAGACCTCGCAGTCGCCCGCACCGTTGGGCACGTCCAGGTCGCCGCACATCACAGGCCCTATACCTATGGGCGCTAATCGTTGCAGCAGGCATGTTGCCTTGTCCCCAAAGCTTTGCCGCTGTCTCTGCTCTTTGCGCCGAGGCGTCGGATCAGACAGCTAAGACCCTCTGCGCCGCCGATAAGCTGAAGACTGCGGAAAGCGCCCTGGATCAGGCCTATGCAGCTCTCGACGCCAGGCTCGAACCACTTGGCAAGCGCAATCTGAAGCTTGCGCAAGAGGCATGGCTCAAATTTCGTGACCTCGAATGCAACCTGGAAACTGGAAGCGATCCGGATCGCCTCGGCCGAGAGGGCACGATCATGTCGATGCTGCTCGGCGAGTGCGCGACCGCACTCACCGAGCAGCGGACCCGCGATCTGACCGAGCAGCTCAAGTGCCCAGGCGGCGATCTGTCCTGTAAACCGTGATCGCGACAGCCGGATCATCACCGAGACGGTTTCGGGCGGCACCGCCATCGCACAACGCCTCGGCTTTTCCCGGCTCATGGACAGGCTGAGTCCGAGGATATTTTGATCGTGACCAAGCTCGATCGGCTCGGCCGTGACGCCATCGATGTCAGCACAACCGTCAAGGCTCTCGCCGAAATGGGCGTCAGGGTCTACCGTCTGGCGCTCGGCGGCGCCGATCTCACCAGCTCGTCCGGCACGATGACCATGCAGGTGCTTAATGCGGTAGCTCAGTTCGAGCGAGATTTACTGATCGAGCGAAGCCAATCCGGCCTCAGGCGCGCAAAATCAGAAGGTAGGACGCTCGGCCGGCCGTCGAAACTCAGCCAAGAACAGAAACAGGATGTGCGCAATGATCTCGCGAAGGGCATCAGCGGGTATGCCAGGAAATTCGCGACCAGTCGACAAACTGTTATGCGGGTCCGAGACGAGAGCTCACGGCCTGCCCCAGCTTAGCGTACGCGGCCTTTATCAACCAAAGACAGCCACGGCGGATTTGATATTGATGCCGCCGTCGTGGCTTCGGCGTCTTTTCCGTTTTTGCCTGCCCTTGCGGCCTCGCCCCGGTGGCGGCCCATCAGGCTGCTTTCTTGGCCTTCCACCAAGATAGAAATGGTCAACTTCCACCGTGCCATCGAGCATGTGCTCGCGCGCTACCATGAGGCGCAGCGCATGACCGATCCGCCAGGCGGTCGGTTGGCTCACCCCGAGTGTCTCGGCGAGACGGATCGAGGACAAGCCTTTGTCCAATTGCAGCAACAGCCACATCGCCTTAAGCCATGTGCGCAAGGGAAGTTTCGTGGCATGCAGAGATGTGTGCGTTGTCACCGTGAACTGGAAACGGCAATCACTGCTGGAGCATTGATAGAGACCCGGACGCGCACGGTGCTTGCGTACGTCCCGGCCAGCTATCGCGATCGAGTGTTTGTAACCACAGGCCGGGCAGATCCTACCATTCGGCCACACCATGCCCTCCAGCAAACGACAGCAATGCTCTTCGTCTCGGAATGCAGCAATCATGTCTTCAGCTGTTCGAAGATTGGAAAGCGTTGCCACTATCATTTCAGACATAATCGTCACCTCCGGAGTGGACCGAAGAATCGCACCGAATATCCTATATTAAAAGGAATTTACTGTCTTTGGTTGATAAAGGCCCTGTTCGTTCTTTCAGAACTTATAGCTTGCGCCAACAAGAACCTTGTTCTGAGTGGCGCCGAAGTCCCCGATCGCCGATCCGAAATCCTTGTTTCCGAAGTCGGAATAACGGTATTCGCCGCGAACGATCACATTATCCGTGAGGGCGTGCTCGATGCCGCCGCCGGCCGTCCAGCCGATCAGAATATCGTCCTTTTTCCCGACGCCAGAAACGTCAACCTTGCCGCCGGCAGCAGCGACACCGGCTGTCGCGAAGAGCAGCGTCCGGTCCAGGGCGTAACCGACGCGAGCGCGGCCCGACGCGTCCCATTCGAGATCTGCTTCCTTCTTGTCCTTGAAATTGTAGTTGAAGTCGTTTTCGATGCCATAAACGATATTGCCGGATTGGAAATTATATCCGGCATGAACGCCGGCCGTGCCGTTGTCGAGATTGCGGTCGGCGCCCAGAACGGTCCCCTTGTTCCAGACATAACCGCCCTGTCCACCGAGATAGAAGCCGGACCAGTCATAGGCTGAAGACCCCTGTTCGGCGACCGGCGCGGAATGCTCGTAGGTGAGATCGGCGGCGAGAGCCGGGACGGCCAGGAATGACGCCAGGGCGCCGACGACGAAAAGCTTGATATGCATAATGGCAGTGCCTCATGTGTTTGCACCAACGGAAAGGCGTTCGCGTGTCGCATCGGCCCGGCTCATAGGGTGACTATGCCGTCTGCAAGATTGCTGTGTGTGCTTTCATGTTCAGTTTTGTTGCAGCGGCAAAAAGCACCGCGAGAGTGTCAGGAAGCACAAGATCAGCCGGTTGCGGGATCTGAAAGCGATGCTGCGCGTGGGCCGCGTCCAAAGCCGCAGGATTTCGTAGGAAACGTCCAACCAAAATGGGCTTATGCGGTCCGCGGGTCTTCGGCCGCCTCCAAGCACAGATTTGGCCGCGAAGCGAGGAAGTCGATGAAGGTTCGAACCTTCGCAGAAAGGTATTTCCTGCTGGGATAGACCGCATGCAATGTGGCGTCGAATGTCACGGCTTTCGGCAGCACCATCTCCAATCGGCCATCGGAGATATCGCTTTGCGTCATCCACATCGGCAGGAAAACCAGCCCCATGCCCTCAAGTGCTGCCAGATGCAGCATGATCTCGTTTTCGCTTTGCATGACGGGACGGAAGTTCACGGTCTGGGTGCCGTCCTGCCCGGCGACGGCTATGCTGCCGTTCGCATTCATGCCGCTATAGGCAAGCAGCGAGTGACCATTGAGATCAGCCAACTCCCTCGGACGGCCTGTGCGTGACAGATAGGCCGGTGATCCGACGAGATGAAAAGCGACGCGCATCAACGGTCGGGCGATGAGATTGGGATCGAGCCGCTCGGGGGAGGTTGCCCGCAGGGCGAGGTCGAAGCCCTCATCAACAAGATTGACGATCCGGCCGCTGAGATCCATGTCGAAACGCACGTCGGGATAGCGCTGGTGGTATTCGGCAATCACCCGGGCGATGAGCGCATTCGCTGCCCATACCGGAGCACTGAGCCGCAAGGTTCCACGCGGCATGACGGTTACGTTGCTGACGGCCGCCTCCACCTCGTCCAGTCCATCGAGCATCTGCCGGGCCTGATTGAAATAGAGCAGGCCGCTTTCCGTCATGCTGACATGCCGGCTGGTTCGGTTCAGCAGCCTGGTTCCCAGCCGGTTTTCAAGGTGCATGACGTGTTTGCTTGCCATTGCCGGTGAGAGGCCAAGCCGATCCGCAGCGGCCGTGAAGCTCTTAAATTCCGCCACCGCGCAAAAGACCCGCAAGCTCGTCAACGTATCCATGGATCATCAACTCATAGGAAATGTTTCTTCAATGTAAGCAGCATTGATCAATAAATGAGAAAAGTTAGTTTGGCCAGATCACACGGGCCTAGCTCATCATCCATTCCGGTCTCGAGTTTGATGGTGAGTGCCCCGCTACAAGGATGAAACATGTGAACAAGCATCGTCTTCCGACCTTCTTCATCAGTCACGGCGGCGGCCCCTGGCCTTACATGAGCGGCGAATTCCGCAATAATTTCGACAAGCTCGAACAGTCTCTGATCGAGATGCGTGCGGAACTGGGAAATACGGTCCGCGCGATCCTGGTTGTCTCCGGCCATTGGGAGGAACGGGGTTTTTCCATATCGTCGGGCGCCCATCCCGGAATGGTCTACGACTATCATGGTTTTCCGGAGTATCTCTATCATATCAAATATGGCGCTCCGGGCGAACCCGAGCTTGCCAAGCGGGTACAGGCTCTGCTGCATGCGCGCGGGATCGAGGCGGGGCTCGATCCGACCCGCGGCTTCGACCACGGGACCTTCAGCATTCTGAAGCCGCTTTATCCGGAAGAAAGCATTCCGGTCGTTCAGCTGTCTCTGGATGCCGGCTACGATCCGGCATTGCATCTCGAGGTCGGGCGCGCGCTCGCGCCGCTGCGCGACGAGGGCGTGCTGATTATCGGAAGCGGTCTCAGCTACCACAATCTTCCGGCGATGCGCGGGAAGGAGGGCTACGAACCATCCCGCCAGTTCGATGCCTGGCTCCAGCAGACGCTGATCCATTCATCTCCCTACGATCGCGCAAAGCTCTTGCTGGAATGGGAGCAGGCCCCGTCAGCCCGGGCAGCACATCCGCGCGAGGATCATCTCATTCCGCTGATGGTGGCCGTTGGTGCGGCACGAGACGAGCCCGGCGCCGTCACCTACCATCAGACTGACTTCGCCGGTGGGCTCACTGCATCCAGCTTCCGCTTCGGCGACGCACCTGTGCCGGCAACAGTCGGTGGGGACGCGAAATGAGCGAGCCAACGAAGCCGGCTATCTACGTCAGAAGGAGTTGCCCGTTCTGTCTCAAAGTGAAGCTGTTCTTGCTGGAGGCCGGCTTGATGGACGCGGTTGCAATTCACGAATTCGAGCCGGGATCGCAGCAGGAGGATGACATACGTGCCGAGCTTGCCAAAAAGCTCGACACCGTAAGTTTTCCCGCCGCCCAGCTCGAGCCGGGTCGTTATCTGACCGAATCCGACGCCATCATCGCGCTTCTTGCCGCCAGAGCAGGTCGCGATCCGGCCGACATGCCTGTGCTCACCAGTTATGTCGAAGGCGCACTCAAGCCAATGATGGCGCTCTGGAAGGAAAATTTCGAACTCAAAGCCACTGCCGCTTGATGATCTCGGCGGCCATTCAGGAGAAATATCATGTTGAATACCACGAAATGGACACCTCACGTTCTTGCGATCATGCGGATCGTGACCGCATTGCTTTTCCTCGAACATGCGACCATGAAGTTCTTCCAGTTCCCGGCAGCAATTCCGGGCGTAACCTACCCGCTGCCGGCCATCATGCTTGCCGCCGGCGCAATCGAGATCGTCACCGGATTGTTGATAACCGTTGGCCTCTTCACGCGCATCGCCGCCTTCATCGCCTCCGGCGAAATGGCAGCCGCTTACTGGATGGCGCATGCCCCGCAAGGTTTCTGGCCGGCACTCAACATGGGTGAGGCAGCGATCATGTTCTGCTTCATCTTCCTCTTCATCGCCTTTGCCGGCGCCGGCAGCTGGGCCTTGGATAATGTTCTGCGTCCGTCTTCGAAGCAGATATCGCTGACTGAACGCGCGTAAGGCAAACGCGCTCTCGTCCTGCGACGAGAGCGCGTCGCTTGGGTTGAACCTAACAGCCGGCGCAGCCGTGGCTGCCAACGGGAGTGGGCCTCAGTCCCACAGCAGGGCTGAATCGTGTGACATCAACAGAAAACCTTTGGAGACGACTGATGAAGGCTGCGCTTCTCAAATCCTACGGTGATACGGATCAATTCGAGATCGGGGATATTCCGACGCCGAAGCCGGGTACAGGCGAGGTACTGATCAAGATCGAAGTATCCGCGGTCAATCCATTCGATCTCATCTTGCGTCAGGGTTTCATGGCGCAATACATACCGCTTTCGCTGCCGGCAGTACTGGGTGGAGATGCCGCCGGCACGATATCGGAAATTGGCGAAGGCGTTACAGGTTTTGTGATTGGCGACCGGGTCGTTGCCGATTTCCCGGCAAATGGCAAAGGCGCCCATGCCGAGTTTGGTGTCGTGCCCGCCACTTCGGTTGCCAAGCTGCCGGCCGCACTGAGTTTTGAGGAAGGGGCCGCATTGGTAAAGGCCGGTCTGACCGGACGCCAGACAGTGGAGGCCCTCGGGATTGGCGCGGGCGATCGCGTATTGATCTCGGGCGGCTTGGGCTCCGTCGGCCGGGCGGCAATCCAATATATGAAGCAGCTCGGCGCCGAACCGGTGGCGGGTGTTCGGCCGGAGCGACTGGATGAAGCCCGTCAACTTACCGGGGAGGCGTTGGATATCACGGTTGCGGCACAGAAGCCTACCTTTCGATATGCCATCAGCGCTGCCGCTCCCGTGGCCGGAAACCTGATCGGACATGTTGTTGACAATGGGCAAGTCGCGAGCATCGTTCCGGTGCCTGATAGCGCCAAGAACAATCGCGTCACCATCCACGAGCTCTACCATCAAACGGATGCTTCCACCCTCGATGCGGTACTCGATGCTGCGGCCCAGGGTTTGCTCGTCATACCCGTATCGCATTCATTCGAGCTGAGGGAGATCGGTGCGGCGCACAGCGTGATCGCTGCCGGTGCCCAAGGCAAAGTCGTATTAAGGCATTGAATGTAATGAACCTCGTCGCTCCGGTTTATCCGGAGCTCGGATACTAGGCCGATTCCCGCAGCATGAGGTCGGCGGATAATAGAAATCGCGCAGTCGAGGTTGCATCGATTTTATCTTCGTTCTCATCGTTGTCGCCGAGCATGCTGAGAAGCATGTCAACAGCCCGCCTGCCGATTTCGCTGACATTCTGCGCGACCGTCGTGATCGGCGGACACGCGTATCTCGACAGGGGATGATCGTCATGTCCGGCAATGCGGATGTCGGACGTCGCGCCATGTCCAACTTTAAGACCCATCTTGTAGGCAGCCGCGATCGCGCCAAACGCAATTCGGTCGTTTGCGCAAAGAATGGTTTTCGTCGGCAATCGTTTCAGGTCGGTGAGCCGCATCATCTCGTCGAAGCCGAATCTTTCGAAATCCCAAGTACGGATTTTTGCCGAAGGCAGGATCCGTGGTGTCAAACCGAACCGCGTCATTGCGTTGACATATGCAGCTTCGCGCGTACGGGCGTTCGTGTTCACGTCGGGCATCCCGAGATAGCTCGGTGGCTCACCCGACCGGCATAGATAATCGACGATCAGCCCAAAGCTTTGCTGGTTATCGGTACCGACAAAAGCGGAAGTGTCATCCAACGGTGAATCCACATAAACGAGCGGAACGCTTCTGCCGTATTCCGCCAGGGTTTGCTGGTGGGATTCCACCCCGAGCGGCGCGATGATCGCGCCGGCCACGTTCAACGATTTGAGGGTGCGGATCGCCCTGTCCTCAAGGTCGGACTGCCCATCCGTCGACAAGACAAGCGGGAAAAACCCCGCTTCCGTCGCCAGCGCTTCAATCCTTCGGGTGAGCGCCATGTAAAACTGGTCGATCGAATTTGGAATAACGATCCCGACGATATTCGTCCGGCGCCGATTGAGGTTGACGGCAAAGAGGTTTGGCCGGAATCCTGATTTCTTGAGCGCAACTTCGATAGTCTCGCGCGTTTTCTTTCGGACTGAACTCGGATCGTTGAAGTATTTGGACACCGTGGGGCGAGAAAGGCCGACGAACTCCGAGAAATCCTCCATTGTCTTGATCGGTTTCGGCACGACTTTGTCTCCAGACTCTATAGAAAAGTCTCTATCCGACTCTTTCTCGAGGGAAAAGAGAGTTCCTCCCGGTGGGAGGAACCGAGATTATTCCGCGACAAATTGCACCTTCATCGTGGGCGCGCCGCCTTTTTGGGTGAAGAAGGGCAGTACCTCCTTGAGCGGAAGCCGATGCGAGATCAGGCGGACCATTGTACCCTTGTCCTTACGAAGCAAATCAAGGGCGGCAGGCAGATTCTGATTCAACGAGTGCGAGCCTGCAATCGTCAACTGACGCCGGAAGATGTCGAAGGGGGATATCGGGACTCGGACACCAGGAGCGCAGACGCCGAACACCAGGATCGCACCGCCGTCCTGTGCAAATTCCGGCATGCTCTCGACAACGGCCGGAACACCCGTCGCATCGGCAACAAGATCGAAAGATCGTTTACGGCCCTGGAGTTCCGGGGATGCGGGATGCATGGCATCCAATCCCAGCTCCCGGGCAAAGCTCAGGCGGCTTTCATCGATATCGGCAACGACGACGCTGACGCCCTGCGCCCTGATCGAGAGGGCAAGCAGCAGCCCGATCGGGCCGCCGCCGAATACCAGAGCGCTTTCCGCCCGCCGTATCCCGGTCGTCAGGCCGATATTGCCAAGTCCGTTGAGAACACAGGCGAGCGGCTCGGCCAAAGCCGCGACATCGTATGAAAGATCGCCGATATCGTGCAGGTGCGACACCCTGACGATGCTGTATTCGGCAAAGCCACCATCTTGGGTGACGCCATAGGCCTTCAGCTCCTTGCAAAGATTTGTCAGTCCCTTGCGGCACAGATTGCAGGTGCCACAAGGCAGGTTGGGATCGACGGCGACCCTTGCGCCCGGCCGCAAACCGGTCACGTCTTCAGCGACCGCCTCGACCAAACCGGTATATTCATGGCCGGGAACGAGGGGGAAGCGCCCCTCGCCATAGCGGCCATGCAGTACGTCGATATCCGTATGGCAGAGGCCTGCGGCCTTCACGCGGATGAGGGCATGGCCTGGCGCCAGCGCGGGTAACGGCATATCGGCCAGCCCTGAAACGCCCTTTTCAGTGAAACATATCGCTTTCATTTGAGATCACTCAGCTCATCCAGTTGCCGCCATCGACATTGTAGGTCTGCGCGAGAATGTAATCGCTGTCCGAAGACGCCAGGAAGACTGCGAGGCCCTTGATATCGTCAGGCGTTGCGAACCTTCCAATCGGAACGGACTTGGCAACGGCAGCCTTCTTCTCGCCCGGCTTCAGGCCTTCCCATTTGGCGAAATGGGCATCGACGATATCCCAGTGCTCGCCATCGACCACGCCGGGCGCGATGGCGTTTACGTTGATCCCGTACTTCACCAAGCCCAGAGCCGCCGATTGCGTTGCCGAAATGATGGCTGCCTTGGACGCGCAATAGAGCAGCACGAGTGCTTCCCCACGACGGCCGGCCTGGCTTGCCATGTTGATGATCTTGCCGCCGCGACCGCGGGCAATCATGACGTTGGAAACGGCCTTCATCATGAAGAGGGGACCCTTCAGATTGATCGAAAACACCTTCTCATAGCTGGCTTCGGTGATCTCGTTGATCGGAGCCATGTCGAAGATGGCGGCGTTGTTCACCAGAATATCGATGCCGCCATAGGCCTGGTCGATCTCCTTGACGACAGCGTCGATGGCCGAGAGATCGGTGACATCGAGTTTCATTGCCGTTGCATTCGGCCCAAGCTCTCTGGCCGCTTCGGAAGCCCGGTCGATATTGACATCGACGATGATGACTTTCGCGCCTTCCTTGATGAAGGCTTCGGCAAAACCAAGCCCGATGCCACGCGCGCCGCCGGTGATGAGTGCGATCTTGTCTTTCAGTTTCATGATAGTCCTCGCTGACAGAGGTTGCGCCTAATGCGCAACGTTGGTGATGCTACGGTTGGCTTCGAACCTGTGCAGCGCGATGCCGTTTTCATTGAAAAGATGACTGTCTGACGCATTGAATGTCAGAGAGACTGTCTCATGCAGGCGATGGCTGTCGGCTCCATCCGTCTCTACGATGAGCAATCGTCCGGGGGCGATCTGCACATAGACATAGGTATGGCCGCCAAGCCGTTCGACGACCATGATCTCTCCTGAGATAAACCCCTCGCTAGCGATGCGGAGATGCTCCGGTCTGATGCCGAGCGTCATTGTTGCGCCGGAGCTGATGGCGCCGGAAGTTGGGACCTCCAAATCTGCGCCACCCGGCAATAACACCGAGATGCCGGATGCACTGGCGCCAGATACCGTGACGGGAAGGAAATTCATGGCTGGCGAGCCAATGAAGCTCGCGACGAACTGGTTCACCGGGTTATGGTAGAGCTCCATGGGCGCGCCCACCTGCTCGATGCGGCCATCGCGCAGAACCACGATCTTGTCGGCAAGTGTCATGGCCTCGACCTGATCGTGGGTGACGTAGATCATCGTTGCACCAAGCTGGTCGTGGAGACGTGCCAACTCTATGCGCATCTGCACGCGCAGGGCGGCGTCCAGGTTGGAAAGCGGTTCATCGAACAGGAAGATGCGCGGCGAACGAACCATCGCGCGCCCGATAGCGACGCGCTGGCGTTGCCCGCCGGAGAGTTGCTTCGGCTTGCGATCCAGCAGATGCCCGAGCTGCAAGAGGCCTGCGACCTCGTTGATCTTGGTATCCCGTTCGCCTTGCGAGACGCCGGCAAGCTTCAGCGCGAACCCCATATTGTCCTTGACTGACATGTGGGGATAAAGCGCATAGGTCTGGAACACCATTGCCAGGCCACGTTGGTCAGGCGGAATGTCGTTGGCATGATCCCCGTCGATGATCAGGTCGCCGCTGCTGATATCCTCAAGCCCGGCTATCATGCGCAGCAGCGTCGATTTCCCGCAGCCCGACGGACCGACAAACACCACGAATTCCCGATCGCTGATATCGAGATCGACACCCTTGATGACGTTGACCGCGCCAAAGGTCTTTTTCACTTCCTTGAGACTGAGAGTAGCCATATGCGTTTCCTATTTGACGGCGCCGAAGGTCAGACCGCGCACGAGCTGGCGCTGTGTCATCCAGCCGAAGACGAGGATGGGTGTGATGGCGAGCGTCGAAGCCGCCGAGAGTTTCGCCCAGAAAAGTCCCTCGGGCGAAGAAAAGGATGCGATGAACGCAGTGAGCGGACCTGCCTTGGAAGCGGTGAGGTTCAGGCTCCAGAAGGCTTCGTTCCAGCACAAAATCGTAGAGAGAAGTGCAGTGGATGCGATCCCTGGAAGCGTCAGGGGAAGGAGCAGGTACCAGATCTGCTCGAAGGTGCTGGCACCATCCATGCGACTGGCTTCGAGGATTTCGTGGGGAACATCCTTGAAGAAGGAGTAGAGCATCCAGACCACGATCGGGAGGTTCGACAACGTAAAGACGATAACGATAGCTGTTCGCGTATCCAGAAGTCCGCTGTCGCGACACAATAGATAGATGGGAACCAATACCCCGACGGCGGGAAGCATCTTCGTCGAGAGCATCCACATCAGGAGATCCTTGGTTCTCTTGCCCGGAAAGAAAGCAGCCGCATAGGCAGCAGGAATGCCTATTGCGAGGCATAGGATGGTCGAGCCGATACTCTCAACGACGCTGTTCAATGCATATTGGACGTAGTTGGCCCGGGCGTTGACATCGACGAAGTTTTCCAGCGTCGGCGCAAAGAAAATCTTCGGAGGGGTTGCTACCGCGTCAATCTCCGTTTTGAACGATGCCATGAGCATCCAGAGGATCGGAAAGAACATCAGCAGCGCTGCAGTCCATCCGCCGATTCCGCACCAGAGCTTCTGAGAATGCATGAGGTTGTTTCGCGTTGCCATTCTCGTCTCTCCTCAATTGTCCAGATTGCGGGCGACGGTGCGGATCAGGAATGCCGCGACGACATTTGCAAGGATGATCGCGAAAACGCCTCCAGCCGATGCAGCTCCGACGTCCCACTGGAGAAGGGCCTTGTTATAGATGAAGTAGGTGAGCGTCGTGGTCGCCGTGCCTGGTCCGCCCGTCGTCGTGACCTGGATTTCCGCGAATACCGCAAGTAGAAAAATGGTCTCGATCATGACGACGACGGAGATCGGTCGAAGAAGATGCGGCAGGATGATATGTTTGAAGGTTGACCATCCCTTGGAGCCATCGAGGCGCGCGGCTTCCATCTGCTCGCGGTCGAGCGACTGCATGGCGGTCATCAGGATAAGGGTCGCGAACGGTATCCACTGCCAGGCAACGATGATGATGATGGAGGTCATCGGGATCTGCACGAACCAGTCGATCGGAGTCAGGCCGACGAGCTTGGCAAGATAGGCAAAGAGCCCATTGACCGGGTGCATCAGGAGGTTCTTCCAGATCAACGCAGTAACCGTCGGCATGACGAAGAACGGGGCGATGATCAACAGCCGCGCAACCCCGCGACCGGCGAACTCGACATCGAAGAGCAGCGCGAACACCACTCCGAAGCCGATGGATAGGGCAAGGACGGCGAAAAGAATGACGAGGGTCCTGAAGATCGCCGCCATAAGACCGTCGTCGGTCAGCAGATAGGAATAGTTGTCGAGACCGGCGAAACCTGCGCTCAATGGATCAAGCAGATTGTAATACTGCATCGAGAACCAGAGCGTCAGGGCGAGCGGAACGATCATCCAGGCCAGGAGAAGGCTGACTGCAGGCGCAAGAAGCGGACCAGTCCTGATCGAGCGGCTGGAGCGCTTCTGTGTCCGCCGGATGAATTCACGCGAAATCGTTGTCATCGAAAACCTCTTCGCAGAGCCTCGGCCGCCTGATGGCGGCGATCGGACGGAGCGATTGGGAAGGGAAGCGAACCGGAGTTCCGGCAGCGGGCGCTGCCGGAACCCTCCGGGAGGAAGCCCGCGGTCGCGACACCGCGGGCGAAGCGGTTACCTCACTTGGGGTAGCCGGCTTTTTTCATCTCGCGTTCGACCTGCTTCTGGGCATTGTCGAGGGCGGCATCAACCGTTTGCTGGCCTGCAAGCGCCGACGCGATCTGCTGACCGACGATCGTTCCAATCCCCTGGAATTCCGGGATCGCGACGAACTGGACACCGGTGTAGGGAACCGGATCCTTGGTCGGATGTGCCGGATCAGCGGAAAGGATGGCCTTCAGCACGGTTCCGGCAAAAGGAGCGGCCTTCTGGTACTCGGGCAGGTCATAGGTTGATTTGCGGGTGCCGGGCGGGACGGCAACCCAGCCCTCCTTCTCGCCGACCATCTTCACATATTGCTTGGAGGTGGCCCACTTGATGAAGGACTTGGCAGCCTCCTCCTTCGTGGAAGAGGTTGGAATTGCGAGGTTCCACGACCACGACCAGCTCGATCCGTTCGGGGTCACATTGACCGGAGCGCGCGTGAAGGCGATCTTGTCGGCCACCTGGCTCTGCTTCGGGTCGTAAACGCGGCCGGCTGCCGAGGTTGCGTCGATCCACATGGCGCAGTGACCGGTCGAGAACAGGGCCTGGTTCTCGTTGAAGCCGTTTGACGTCACGCCGGGAGGGCCGTCCTTCTTCATGAGGTCGACGTAGTCGGTGATCGCCTTCTTCCACGGCTGGGAGTTGATCTGCGGTTTCCAGTCCATGTCGAACCAGCGGCCGCCATAGGTGTTGATCATGGTTCCGAGGAAAGCCATGTTCTCACCCCAACCCGGCTTGCCGCGCAGGCAAAGGCCGTATTGCTCCTTGGACTTGTCGGTGAGCTTGTCCGCAAATTCCTTGATCTGATCGTAAGTCGGCTGGTCGGGCATCTTGAGGCCCGCAGCGTCGAACAGGTCCTTGCGGTAGAGGGTAAACGAGCTTTCGGTGTAGAACGGCACGGCGTAGAGCTTGCCGTCGACGGTCAGGCCGGATTTGATCGGCGCCAGCAGGTCGCCGTAGTCGTAGTCGTCGCCGAGATCGTCGATCGGCTGAAGCCAGCCCTTCTTGCCCCAGATCGGCGCTTCATAGCCGCCGATGGTCATGATGTCGTATTGGCCGCCCTTCGTCGCGATGTCCGTGGTCAGCTTCTGGCGGAGCACGTTTTCTTCGAGAACGACCCAGTTGAGCTTGTTGCCCGTCTCTTTTTCCCATTCGGGGGAAAGCTTTTGCATGATGATCATATCGCCGTTGTTGACGGTGGCGATGGTCAATTCCTCAGCCTGAGCCAAACCTGCAGCCAGTGAGCAGCCGGCGGCCGAAGACAGCATTACAGCAAGAATCCTCTTCATCGTCTCGCTCCTCCTTACGAGCGTTAGCGCACAAACTTACGTGCGTAAATATTTAATTATTTAGTATGTGATCTATGTCAATCAAAATTTATTGACAAGAGGTGATGCGATCTGACGGTTTTCAGCTATATAATTGAAAATTAACAATATTATTTCTACTCACATTCTGAGGCGTTCATTTGCGATGAAAATATACGCGCCAATAAAAATTTTCATGCGTAAAGTTATTATTGACGCGAGCCTTTGGAAGAACTACCGATCAAGGCAGCAGGGAGGACGAACGCATGATTGCTCATAATGGCCGCATAGCTCCGGAAAGCCTCGGCCCGACGATCACGGTCGGCGAGATACTCGTCGAGATCATGGCGAGCACCACGGGGTTCGGATTCAAGGAGCCTCAGACGCTCATCGGTCCGTTTCCGAGTGGCGCACCCGCGATATTCATCGATCAGGTCGCGCGCCTCGGCGGTGCGGCCGGCATCATTGCAACGGTAGGAGCCGACGATTTCGGCGCTGTGAATATAGAGCGTCTCAGGCAGGATGGCGTGGACACGTCGGCCATATCCATCTCGCCTGATCGGCCGACCGGGAGCGCGTTTGTCCGCTATCGTGACGACGGAACGAGAGACTTCATATTCAACATCATGCACTCGGCAGCGGGCGCGATAAGCCTCACACCCCCAGCAGAAACCTTGATTGCGAAGGCCGGACATGTGCATGTGATGGGATCCGCATTTGCAATTCCGGGAGCCGCTGGAGTCATCGATGCCGCCATCCGTTCGGTTCGTTCGCGCGGCGGATCGGTGTCATTCGATCCGAATGTCCGCAAGGAGCTCCTCGGTTCGGGAAATTTCCGGAGCCAGTTCGAAACCATGATCCAGAATGCCGATCTTCTGCTGCCATCCGGCGAAGAACTCTTCGTGGCCGCGGGAACGGACGGGGAGGCCGAGGCCGTCAAGGTATTAAAGGCTCGTGGTGTCGGCGAAATTGTGTTGAAGCGCGGCAGGCAGGGCGCGACCTTCTTCGGGGCCTCCGGTGCGAGATACGATTTCCATGGGTTCGAAGTTGACGAAGTCGATCCAACCGGTGCAGGAGATGCCTTTGGCGCGACCTATTTGACGTCGCGCCGGCAGGGCCTTGGCCCGGAGGTCTCCCTGGAAAGGGCGGCCGCGGCCGGAGCTTATAACGTGACCCGGCGGGGGCCTATGACCGGTCTGCCCGACACCGTACAACTTGATTTTTTCCTTTCCACAAATCCGCGGAGGGCAGCATGAACCTTTTCCTCAAAAGCCTTGCAGGCGCTCGCCGCGCCGGCAAGCCGGTCGGAATTACGTCGGTGTGCTCGGCGCACCCGCTCGTGCTTGAAGCGACGATGTCGCTGGCTCAACGCGAGGGCGGCCCCGTCCTGATAGAGGCGACCTGCAATCAGGTTAACCAGTTCGGCGGCTACACCGGAAAAACGCCGGCGGACTTTGTTGGAGATGTTCTCGCGCTCGCTAAAACCAATGGGGTCGAAACCTCCAATCTGATCCTCGGGGGCGACCATCTCGGGCCAAATCCCTGGCGGCGGGAGGCCGCCTCGGCGGCAATGGCCAAAGCGGAGGTCATGGTCGCCGAATATGTGAAAGCAGGCTTCACTAAAATCCATCTCGACGCATCTATGGCATGCGTCGATGACCCATCCGCCCTTGACGATGCGATCGTGGCCCAAAGGGCGGCAAGGCTTGCCAAAGTCGCCGAGCAGGCTGCGCGGGACGTAGGCGCCAAGCCGCTCTATGTGCTGGGGACGGAAGTTCCAGTCCCGGGAGGTGCGGACCACGCGCTCGATGTCGTCGAGCCGACCGGGGCTGAAGCCGCGCGGGCCACCATCGAGACTCATCGCGAGATTTTCGCAAGAGAGGGGCTGTCGGACGCATTTGACAGATGCATTGCTTTCGTCGTCCAGCCGGGGGTGGAGTTCGGCAGTGAAAACGTGGTCGGCTACAGGGCTGAGCTTGCAAAGAAACTTACCGGGGTGCTCGATGATGAAGTCGACCTGGTTTTCGAAGCACATTCGACCGACTACCAGTCGGAAGGCGCACTGGCTGCACTGGTGCGCGATGGATTTCCAATTCTGAAGGTTGGGCCTGGATTGACGTTCGCGCTGCGAGAAGGCCTCTTCGCGCTCGACTTGATCGCAACGGAACTTGACCCGGACTATGACCGCAACCTTGCCGTCACCATGGAGCGCCTCATGCTGAAGCATACAGGCGACTGGGCAGGGCATTACCACGGCAGCGACGAGGCTATCCGGCTTCAGCTCCGCTACAGCTACAGTGACAGAATCCGCTATTACTGGGGTTATCCAGAGGCTGTTGGAGCTGTTCAAAAGCTCACCGATACACTTCATGGGCGCGAAATCCCGCCGACGCTGGCAAGCCAGTTCCTCGGGCGGATGGCAGATAGGATCGGCGCGAAGGACAGTGTAAGCAGGATCGCCAAAACGTTCGTCGGCGATGTCCTCGAAACATACGGACGTGCATGCAGGCAAGCCGGTTGAGCGATCCGGAAACGGTTCTCGCACCGCAATTCCGTTCCAAAGCACGAAGAGCCTCGCAATATCGAGGCCCTTGCCATTCACGGGCTAATGGACGGATCGAGCATGTCGTGCACCCATATCCGCGGGCCATTCCCGCTCATATGATCGCCTCCGTCCAACCTTGTGTCTTCAAGTCGCTGCGGATGCGCCATTTCAGGATTTCGTCAATCAGGCGGCGTTTGACGTCCTGATAACCCGGGTCGCTCCATAGATCGTTGATCTCATCTGGATCGGCAGACAGATCGAAAAGTTGCCCTTCGTCGCTCTCGACGAAGTGGACCAGCTTGAACTGCCTGTCGCGGATCATCGTCATGAATTCCGTGCCGCTCAGGATGCGGTCGCCCGCATGTTCGGAAAAGACGAATTCGCGCGGTGTGATCTTGGTGCCGGCGAGGTAGGGAACAAGGGAGCGTGCCTCCATCCATTTTGGCACTTCAACTCCCGCCATCTCCAGGATCGTCGGCCCGAAATCGAAGAGCGAGACGAGGTCGTCGACGATCCTGCCGCGCTCGACACGGCCCGGCGACCAGACGATCGCCGGCACGCGCACGCTCGGCTCGTACATCGTCCATTTCTGGCTATGCCCATGGTCGTTGAGGCAATCGCCATGGTCCGAGGTGAAGATGATGATGGTATCATCGAGAACGCCGCGGCGCTCGAGCGCCTCCACGAGCTTGCCGATCTGCGTGTCGATCATCGAGACGTTGGCGAAGTAGTGCTCACGTTGGCGCCGCAATTGCTCCGGCGTCGGATTTTCAAGATGCACGACGGCATCATGATCGACGCTGAGATGCTGTTCTCTGAGCTTCTTCAGCGCCGAGGGCTGTCCGTCCATCGCCGCCTGGTCGCGGATCGCTTCAGGCAGATCGCGATCCCTGTATTTGTCGATGTAGTCCTGTGTCGGATCATAGGGCGGGTGTGGGCCGGGGATACCGATCTGCAGGAAGAATGGTTCGCGACCCTGGTAGCGATCGAGCCACATGGCAGCGAATTCCGGAACGAAATTGTCCGAATGCAGATCTTCCGGCAGATCCCAGACGAAGGCGCCCAGTCGTTCGCGATAATCTTCGAGCCGCCGGTATGTGATGCGGCTTGGCTTTTCGATGCCCCGGCTCCAGAAAGCCTTGTCCCAATTGTCGAGATAGAAGGGCAGGCGCTCGGTCGCCCTATCCTTGTTTTCGACGACGTGCCTTTCGTGAAAACCGAAGGAATCCTCGAAGGGCGAGGTATGCATCTTGCCGACATTGATGCAGCGATAGCCGGCCTCGGCGAGGCGGCGAACCCAGCTATGGGTCCAGCGCTCATCATTGCGGAAGACGCCATTGGTGTGCGGATAGAGACCCGTGAAGAGGCTTGCCCGCGAGGGCGCGCAGGAAGGGGACGTCACGTACATATGGCTGAAACATGTGCCTTCCCGAACCAGGCGATCAAGATTCGGCGTGATCATGTAGTCGAAACCGGCGGCCGCGATCGTATCGAAACGCTGCTGGTCGGTAATGACGAAGACGATGTTGGGCCTCTTTTTTGCCTCTGGCACGTCAACCTCCATTCAAGGGTTCAGGGAAGGGGCAGGCGGGTACTGCCGCGTGCGAGCAGCTCCCACTCGACCACGTTCGTTCTCGGTTCCTCGCCGTTGATCCGCGCGACAATCAATTCCGCCGTGAGTTCGCCGATCCGATAGCGGTCAGGCTTGACCGTGCTGAGCGATGGGGTGACGTAGTTTGCCGCCTCGCTGTCGCCGAAGCCGATGACGCCGATATCGTCAGGTGCTTTCCTGCCGCGCTCGTGCAGCGCCTTCAAGACGCCGAAGGCGACGACGTCGCTGTTGCAGAGGATCCCGTCAATCTGCGGATTGCTGTCGAGCAGTTCATGGGTCAGCTCTTCGCCAAGGGCTGGGCGGCCGCCCTCCTGGCGAACGGCGTGGACGAGATCCGGCAACCCGGCAGCGGCAATGGCGCTGGCCGCCCCGCGGGCGCGTTTCCTGGCGCGCATGTCGTTTTCGCGCATGCTGCCGAGAAAGGCGAGATGCCGGTAGCCGCACGCAATCATATGGTCGGCCTGCGCCCTGCCGGCCCCCTCATGATCCATGCCGACGGCGGAATCGATGAGGTCGCCGCCGACATCCCACATTTCGATGACCGGAACGCCTGAGGACGTCAGCAGCTCGGTAACCTTGGCCGGATGGTCGACGCCGATAATGGCAACGGCTGCCGGGCGCCAGCTGAGGATCGAGCGCACGAGCGTTACTTCCTGATCCGGATCATAGCGCGTGTTGGCGAGCATGACCTGAAGATTGTCCTTGAGGAGCGCCGATTGCAGGGCATCGATGATGGAGGCAAATTCCGAATAATAGAGCGATGTCACCACAACGCCGACGATATCCGATCTCGTCCCGGACAGGCCGCCGGCAAGGCGGTTCGGCACATAGTTGAGTTCGTCCATGGCCTTGGCGATCTGCCGCCTAAGCTCCGGTCGCACCGTATTGGGCGCGCGTAGCGCCCGCGAGACCGTATTGACCGAGACGCCGACCCTGGCGGCGATCGAGGCCAGCGTTGGTGCGCCGCCCTTGTCCCGTTCCTCCACCTCCGACACCATTCCTCCTCGCAAAAATTTGCTCAAGTGAGCGTTGCGTTACCGTTAACTTTATGTCATTTCTCAGACGAGGAGACAAGAGCGCAAAAATTTTTCCAACGAAACTTTCGATTGAAATTTGCGTTCCGGCAGTAGGGAAGGACGTAGAGCGTGGCCGACCGCCCCAATATCATCCTGATCATGACCGACCAGCAGCGTTACGATTCCATCGCAGCGCTTGGATTTCCCTATGCCATTACGCCCAATCTCGATGCGCTCGTCGAAAAGGGCGTGACGCTGACCGATTGCCATATCAATGCCCCCAGTTGCGTTCCCTCGCGGGCCAGCCTCTTTACCGGTTACTATCCGCATACGACTGGCGTGCTCGCCAATGGCCAGCACTGGCAAAGGACATGGGTCGAGCAGTTGAGGGATGCCGGCTATCGCTGCGTCAACGTCGGCAAGATGCATACGATTCCCTATAATTCGGACTCTGGGTTTCACGAGCGTTACGTCGTGGAAAACAAGGACCGCTACATGGAGGGGCGCTGGTATTTCGACGAATGGGACAAGGCACTTGCCGCAAACGGCCTTGTCAAACAGCAGCGTGAAACCTATCGCAAGCGGGAGGATTACCGCGAGCGTCTCGGCGCCTTTGATTGGGAGCTGCCCCAAGAGCTGCATTCCGATGCCTTCGTCGGCAATATGGCAAAATGGTGGGTGGAGACCTATCCGCAGACGGAGCCGCTTTTCCTGCAGGTCGGCTTTCCCGGCCCGCATCCACCCTTCGATCCGCCGGCGCGCTATTCGGAGCCTTACCTCAAGCGTAACGATCTGCCATTGCCGAAGCCATCAGTGCAAGAGCTTGAGTCCCTGCATCAGGAATTGAAGGAGAAGCGACAGCACGATGTCGAGGTCGACCATGACTCCGTCGTCTGGAGCCTCGATCCGTCGTCTGAGCAGATGCAACGTCTCTGGGCTCACTACCTCGGCAACGTGACCCTGATCGACGAGAAGATCGGTGAGATGCTGGAGGCCTTGAAGGCGCGCGGCTATCTGGAGGATGCGATCGTCATCTTCACGTCGGACCATGGCGAATGCCTCGGCGACCACGGCCTGATCCAGAAATGGTCGATGTATGACGTCGTCACGCGCGTGCCTACCGTCATCTGGTCGACGGCAAATCGGTTCGAGGGTGGCCGGGAGTTGAACGGCCTTTGCCAGCTCTTCGATCTCGGCCCGACCATATTGGAATATGCGGGGATCACGCCGCCGAAGAGCTTCGAGGCGCGCAGCCTGAAGTCGGCGCTGGAGACGGGTGATTGGACGCCCCGTACCCATGTGTTTTGCGAACAGATCGGTGATGTCGCGATGAGCGGCGGCGTGGAATTCATGACGGGCGTGCGCAGCGACGGATGGAAGCTGGTCCATTTCAAGGGGTCGAGTGACGGACAGCTGTTCGACCTCAAGAACGATCCGGGCGAGGTGCGCAATCTCTGGAGCGACCCCGCATATGAGGCACAGAAGCGCGAACTTCTCGACGTCATGCGGGATTGGCTGATCGAGTCGAACTACCGCACGCGCGATGTCATGGCGGGTGCGCGATGACGGGCTTTCAGGAGGCAACCGCAACCGGATCCACCCCGCCTGCAAAGGATGGGCTGGTATGGATCGAAGGCGGCAGTTTCCTGATGGGATCGGAGGACTTTTATCCTGAGGAGGGGCCTGTTCATCGGGTCAGGGTCGATGGCTTCTTCATGGATGCCACGCCCGTCACGAACCGGGATTTTTCCCGCTTCGTCACCGATACCGGCTATGTGACGGTTGCGGAGCAGGCGCCGGACCCATCCCTTTATCCTGGGGCCGATCCGGCCGTCCTGCAGCCGGGATCACTGGTCTTTCGAGCGCCGAAGAGCCCTGGCGACATGCGCTTCTGGGGCGACTGGTGGCGCTATGTGGCGGGTGCATGTTGGCACCGGCCCGATGGCATCTTGTCTCTGTCGGAGGAGATGATGGACTATCCGGTGGTGCAGGTCTGCCACGCCGACGCCGAGGCGTATGCGCGCTGGGCTGGGAAGGTGCTGCCGAGCGAGGCCGAATGGGAGTTCGCCGCCCGTGGCGGCATCGACGGGGCGACGTTTGCCTGGGGTGAGGAGTTCGAACCCGATGGCCACAGGATGGCCAATGTTTGGGACGGCAATTTTCCGATGGCCGATCCTGCAGGCAAGGCAAAATTCGGTACCACGCCGGTCGGAGCCTTTCCTGCAAACGGCTATGGCCTCTCCGATATGATCGGCAACGTCTGGGAATGGACCGACGATTACTGGACGGACCGACATCCGGACGACGCAGCCAAACCTTGCTGTATTCCGATCAATCCCAGAATTGTCACGGCTGAGCAGAGCTACGACCCGCGTCAGCCGGCGATCCGCATACCACGCAAGATACTGAAGGGCGGATCGCATCTTTGCGCGCCAAGCTATTGCCGCCGCTACCGGCCAGCGGCGCGGCACCCGGAAATGATCGACAGCGCAACCACCCATGTCGGCTTCCGCTGCGTCCTTCGTCTCGCAGACAAACCCTGCCTTGAACCACGCTCAGTTGGGATCGAATGCCTATGAGTATCGCGACGAACCCAACCATACGCCCTGACGCTCCGCGGCGCCCGTTGCTTGCGACACCTGTCGCAATGCTGGTCCTGAATGCGGCCGCCGTCGTCATCGGCATCGGCCTTTGGTGGCTGGTGACGGCCGAAGGGCTGGTTGGTCTCCCGACGCCTGCCCAGGTGGCGGCGGCCGCCGCTGCCGAGGCCAGAAACGGCATCCTGCTCGGCGATGCGCTTGCCAGCCTCGGTCGGGTCATGACAGGCTTCTGCCTGGGCCTCATTGTCGCTGTCCCCGTCGGCTTCCTGATGGGATGGTATCGCATAGCCCGGGGCATCATCGAGCCTTATGTGCAATTCTTCCGCACGATCCCCCCGCTTGCGATCATCCCGCTTGCCATCGTGACGATGGGTATCGACGAGACGCCAAAGATCTTCGTCATCTTCCTAGCCGCCTTTCTGTCGAGCGTGGTTGCGACCTATCAGGGGGTCATCAGCGTCGACAAGACGCTCATCAATGCGGCGCGCGTATTGGGGGCGGGCGATTTCACCATCTTCCGCCGCGTGATCATTCCGGCTTCCACGCCCTATATCATGGTCGGCGTGCGCATCGGCCTCGGCTCGTCCTGGGCGACCGTCGTTGCAGCCGAGCTCATCGCCGCGCAGTCAGGATTAGGTTACCGCATGCAGCAGGCGCAGCTCTATTATGATCTGCCGACGATCTTCGTGAGCCTGATCGCCATCGGCATTCTCGGACTGCTCATGGATCGGATCGTCATGGCGGCCGATCGCGTTCTCACCGCATGGCAGGAAAAGCTATGACGCCGAAGATCTCGTTTCAGAATGTTTCGAAAAGCTTCGATCTCGCGGGTCAGGCGGCCTTTACCGCCTTGCAGAACCTCGACCTCGATATCGAGGATGGCGAGTTCATTACCGTGGTCGGACCATCCGGCTGCGGCAAGTCTACGGCCATGAATATTGCCGCCGGATTGACGCCGCCATCGTCGGGGCAAGTACTGGTCGACAGTACGCCTGTGAAAGGGCCGGGGCCGGAACGCGGCGTCATCTTCCAGCAATATGCCCTGTTTCCATGGCTGACCGTGCGGCAGAATGTCGAATTCGGGCTCCAAATCTCCGGTCGCCCCAAGGATGAGCGCCGCAGCATTGCCGATCACTTCATCGAGCTTGTCGGCCTGACGGACTTTGCCGATGCCCTGCCGAAGATGCTTTCGGGCGGGATGAAGCAGCGCTGTGCCATCGCGCGGGCCTATGCGGTCAATCCGAAGATCTTGCTAATGGATGAACCCTTCGGCGCACTCGATGCTTTGACGCGCGTGCAATTGCAGGACCAGCTTCTTTCGATGTGGAGCAAGGAACGCCGTACGGTGATGTTCATCACGCATGATGTCGACGAGGCGGTCTATCTGGCAAGCCGGGTCATCGTGATGGCAGCGCGTCCGGGTCGGCTCCACAAGATCATTCCGGTCGATCTGCCCTTTCCCCGCACGGAGGAAATGCGGCTTTCGTCGCAGTTTTCCGCGCTGCGCAACGAGGTTTGGCGAGCCGTCTATCATCCCGCCTCGAACTGAAGATCAGCAATCACAGGAGGAAATGATCATGCTGACGAGACGTAGTTTATTGACGACGGCCGCGGCTCTGACCGCTGCTACATTGCCCATCATCGCCAAGCCGGCTCGTGCGGCTTCGAAGACGATCCGGATCGGTTATCTCTCCGATTTTCCCAATTCGAGCCTGTTCGCGATCGCCAACGATCAGAAGCTTTGGCAAGCCGAAGGCCTCGAGCCGGACCTGAAGGTCTTCACCAACGGTCCCATCCAGATTCAGGCGATGGGTGCCGGCAGCCTCGATTTCGGGACGATCGGGCCGGGTGCGCTTTGGCTTCCTGCCAGCGGTCATGCCAGGGTGCTCGGCGTCAACGATATCGGGTTCAGCGACCGCGTCATTGCGCAGGCAGCCTTCGCGTCGATCGCCGATCTCAAGGGCAAGAAAGTTGGCGTTCCGCAAGGCACATCCGGTGACATGATCCTGCGCATGGCCCTTGGCAAGGCCGGCCTGTCGATCCAGGATGTTCAGGTCGTTCCGATGGATCCGAGCACGGTGGTTGCTGCCTTCTCCTCCAAGCAGATCGATGCGGCGGGTATCTGGTATCCCTTGATCGATGCGATCAAGCCGCGCGTCCCAGATATGAAGGAACTGGCATCGAACAAGGACTTCTACCCCGATACCTCGTTCATCAACACCTTCGTCGCGCGCAACGAAACGATTGAGCGCGATCCCGATCTTGCCAAGAGCTTCCTGAAGGTGATCAAGAAGGCGATGGACTACCGAGTTGCAAATCTGGATCATTCGATCGAGTTGACGGTCGCCTTTACGCAGTCGCCACCTGATGCGACGGCCAAGGTTGCAAAAAGCCGAAAACTTCTGACGAGCGCCGAGCTGAACAAATTCACCGAGGACGGCAGCGTCACGAAGTGGTTGGGCGAATTCAACAAGATGTTCGTCGATTTCGGAACCATCAAGGATCCGCTGCCACCGGAGAAATACTTCGATCCGAAATTGTTCCTCTCAGCCTGATTGACGGATCTGTTTGGCAGCAAGGCTGCCGTGTGATGCGGCAGCTGCTGTAAAACGTGTCGGCTTCTCGTACTGCACGTGGTCGAATGTCTCACGTTCGGCAGCGGGTGGCGGATAAAAATCCCATCGCCGACCGCATTGGCCAGCGCACCTTTCCAGCACTTTCTCAGGCTTGGAACCTGAGCGTATCGTATACAAGAGGGGCGGCTCAAAAGGAGACTGTACGGCCTTTGTCAGGGTCGCCTATTACTTGCCTGCTTCAAGTGATGGCGGATGCCATGACCTGCCAGCGGCTCGTCAGCAAAGCGTCCAATGATATGAAGACGAACGTGCTGAACCGTTTGCCCTCCCATCTCCCCAACATTCCAGCCGATATTATATCCGTGCGGCTTTGCCTTATCCAAATAAACCTTGGCCCCTGCCAATAGATCGAAGGTGTCAGACCATTCCTCGACGGTCAGCTCAAAGGGAGTGGTTACATGTCGAAACGGAATAATCATGCCCGAACATCGTAGAACGGGATCTGCACTGTTGAGGAAGTAACAACTGCCATTGGCGAGCACTATTGGCTCCTCCTTGGCACGGTTCTCACGGCAGAAAGGGCACGCCAACGCCATGTTTGACTCCGACGATGAGCAGTTGGCAGATAATACGGATAATACAGTGAGAGGGCAACGAGTATGTGACGAAACGGCTTCAGTTCAACCATGATCGCGCGCCGAGAAGCGGGCGGTATCGCATCAACTATTCGCCTTGCACCGTCTGGAGAGATTGACACGAAACTCTTCGTGTCGATGTTGGTCCCGATGCGCCATTACGGCATCGACCCATGCCCGAAGACAAAGCCAGGGAAGCTGCTTGCTTATCTTCAAGCTGTTGATAAACTTCAATTGAAACATGAAATATAAGCATCCGCAATCAAGGCGCGAACAGGCAATTGAGGTTGTGATGGTGACCGTAACGCTGAATCATTTCGCTCGCTGCGTCGGGGAAGGCTTCGAAATCGATATGGGCGCAGCCTCTCTTGTTCTTACGCTGATCGAGGCGCGACCTCTGCCCGAACGGGGCTTTAAAGGAATGATGAGGGCGCCGTTTGCGTTGCTGTTTCGCAGCATGTCAAAGGTTCTTTTGCCACAGCAGATTTACAGGCTGAAAAACGCCACGCTTGGAATTCTCGACATATTTCTGGTTCCCGTCGCCAGGGACAAAGATGGGATTATCTATCAGGCGATCTTCAACTGATGCCTAAGGATCCACGCGTTGGCATAGATCAAAGGGAGCGCCATTCCATGCGCATGTGGGTGTCGCTGGTTTCAATGATCGTGAATCCGAAGGCTTGATAAAGCTCGCAGGCGCGTCGGTTGTTTCGATCGACATGCAGGGCGATCCCCAGGCTCTTGTTCGTTGCTGCCGCATCTTGAATGGCTTTCAGCGTCGCGGAGCCCAATCCCCGACCGCGCCATTCGGGCAGAAAGCCGATGTCGACGATATGCCAGATGTCCGCGCCGAGATCGATGTAAAGACGGCCGATGGAGACGCCATCCTTTTCGATGATCAGGAAGTCCGCTTGCGGAAAGGCGGTAATGTAATAGCGATGTTGAAGATCAAACTGCTGGTTCAGAAATGCCAGTTTATTCTCTTGCGGCCACGGGATGCGAGCCAATTCATCCTTGCGAAACGAGTGGTAGAGCTGGCGTAGAAATGCGAGATCGTCCAGCCTTGCAGAACGCAATGTGTAGGCTGAAACACAAAGCCGATGATGACCTGTTTGCGCCGGAAACTCCGGTAGTGAAGCTATCACAGTGTCGGTCATCAACCGAAGGTTGGATAGGCGCCGCTTAGCGCGATACAGAAATTGACCGCAAGAAAAGGCTGGCGGTTTTCATGTGGCTGGCTTTCGCCGCCAATGCCGATGACGTTCGATGCAAACTGGGTGTTCGGCTGGGCATTGGTGAGAAACGGGCTGCTCAAATCCGGCAGGCTGAGGGCGTCACCGGTACTGGGCGAGGCGGCGCGCTTGGACGTATCGCCTTGATTGTAGAGGGTCAAGGAATGCGTGTGCGCCGGCATCTCCGCCTGTGTCAGCGTTATGTCGTTGCTTCCAAAGGTATCACCGGCGGTGCGCGGTGTCAGGCCGATGCCTTGACCTTGGTTGCAACCCGCGCGGTTGGCAAAATTGGGCAGCTGAAACGTCTGCGTGCCGTTGCCGCCATACTGGACGCCAATCAGGGAAAAAAGCTGGGTGTTCTGGTGGACTATGAGCAGTGCGCCGTTACACGATGCCCAGCCGGAGGGTGCAAAGTTGAAACCGAACAGTTGAATTTCGCCGACGAAAGGTTCTGTCATGGCAATGTCCTCGATGGCTGGGCGCGGTTCATCTCGATGAAGGAAAGATACCGGCCCATGCGATGCAATACTGCACCGTCAGTGTCGGCATCGTATTGTCATGCATGATCGTCGATCCGGTTGTCTGCGTCGCCGTCTGCGCTGTCGTGATCGGAGTGGCACCACTTATGTCCGTCGCATACATCGTGTCTCCGCTAAGCGCGGCGAGTTCGACCGACGAGCCTACCGACGTGGTGTCGGCAGCTCCGGTTGTGGCAAGATATGGATGCGTGTGCGACGGCATTTGGGTGGGCAGGAGCGTGATGTTTTCGCTGCCGCTGGATTGACCGATCACATAGGTCGACAGGCCCGTCCCGGTGCCCTGATGCATTGGCACGCGTCCGCTCAGATTGGGGGTCGCAAACGTCGTCTGTCCATCGCCGCCATAGATCGTCCCGATGAGCTCGAACAATTCCACATATTGGGAAATGGGCTGCAAGGAATTGTTGCAGGGCAGCCACCCGCTCGGCACTCGGGAAAAACCAAATAGCCGGATTTCTCCGACGAAGGGGGTGCTCATCGTTGATCCTCCGAGCAATGAGTGGAAAAGAGGCGATCAGCTGCTGGAGGGAAAAACCCCCGACAGCGCAATGCAATAATTTATCACGTCGTAGGGCTGCATATTGTCGTGGGGCTGGCCATTGCCGGCTGGCGTTACAGTCTGGCTCGACAGCGTGACCTGAGTGCCGCTGGAACCGCCATAGATATTGGCGCTGTTGGTTCCATAGAGAGCATTGCTTGGGTTGCGGACGGTGCCGTTGCCGGTGGTTCCGGCTGCCAGATGAATGTGCTGAGGCAATTGCTGTTCCAGCAACGTCACGCTTTCTACGCCGCCAGTTTCACCAATCGCGTAAGGCGTAGGCTGCCACGCAGAATCGTAGGAGGGTCCAGATCCGACCGGCGTGCGGCTCTGCAGATTGGGTAAGGCAAAAGTCGTCACTCCATCGCCGCCGTAGTGCGTGCCCAAGAGGGAAAACAAGGCCTGGTTCTGGCCGACGCTCAAGAACTGGCCGTCGCACAGAGCAAAGCCTCTGGGCGCAAACGGAAACCCTGTAAGCATGATCTGGCCGAGAAAATATTCTGACATACCATACCTCTGAATATTCCAATGATGTTGAATACCATCATCATTCAATCATGGCGATAAATGCAAGAACAAACTTAACCATCTCAGGTATAAAAGTTTTGATCGGAATTTCAATTTTTTAATACTTGAAGTTGTGTATCAGATTAAGGCATGCAGAGCCGTCACTCGGTAAAATAACTACGGCTAATTAAGTATAGAGCAGAAGATGGACGCGGCATGATGGGTCTACTCCCGAAAGAATCCGCCGGGAGTGATCGAGCGCGGCCGATCTTTGGAGCATCGCTTAAAATTTCTTGGCTGCAGCGACCTTGGCACCGACGGATTTCTGCCCGTCACCCTCGATGTTGAAGAGCAGGCTTGTATCGAGCATCCAGAAGTTCATGGTCTGCAGCTGCAATCCGGCGGTAACGGCACCGAAAGCGCCAGCGCCGTCGAGGCCGGAGAAGCCACCGGTGAGGCCGAGCTTCGGTGTCAGTTTGGTGCCGCTCTCCAGCACGAAGGAGCGCGCGATCTCGGCACCCAGGCTGATGCGGAACTGGTCCTCGTTGAAGCCGTCAATGGCAATGGCATCGCCCGAGCTATTCTTGACGGTATAGTCGTCGACCTTTTCCGAGAAATAGATCGCCCGCAGCTTCGGTGAGATCGTCGTATCCTCGTCGAGGTTCCATTGACCCTCGATCGAAGTGTCGGCCATCCAGCGCGTCGTCTTGAAATTGCCATCCCAGAACTGCGTGTTGATTGTATTGCTGGATCCGCCATAGCGCAGGCTGCCGTTCCAGAACACGCCTCTACCGATCTCCAGCGAGGCGTAGGGTCCTGCAAGCCAGCCATTGCCCGTCAGCTCGGCGTCCTCATCGGTCGGATCCGTCATGCGGTCATAATGGAAGGACAGGCCGATCAGCGCATGCTCGGAGATCAGATAATCCGCCCCCAGGTTGATCATGGCAAAGCTGCCCCACTTGCTGGTGCTGCCGTTCCTGCTTTTGTCGTCATGGGCGAGGAATGCGCCGCCGATCCAGACGTTGAAAGGCGCGGAAGCAGCATCCGCGTCGCCGCCAGCCGCCCGCATCTGCGCCAGGCTGGTGGAAAAGCCGAGTGTCATGCCCTCTTCGGACGGCATCATGCGTGCGGTGATCGGATCGGTCGCCTTCTGCATCTGCCGGCGCTGCAGCAGCCCCGGCACCTCGATGGTATTCGCGATCATGTTCTGCCGGGACCGCACGAAATCATGCACGAGATTGTCGATATCCTCGGCCACCTTGCCGGCGTCATAGCTGACATTATAGGTGACCGTTGCCGTATTGGAGGTTCCGAGTGCGCTGACGAGCTTGTAGCCGACGCGGATCTGGCCGGAATAGGCCGGGTTCAGCGTATAGTGCAGATACCAGCCGACCGGAGCCGTGGGAGGTCCCGCCTGTGCCAGCTGTCCCTGGATGATCGTCGCCGTGCCGGCATTGGCAGGCTCCACAAACGCGAGAACCCCGGAAGTGAATGGGCCGCCGGTCGCGCCACGATTGAGGTAGACGTCGGAAGGCGTCGATCCGGCCGGCACATTGACGACCATGTCGAGAACGGTGACGGATTGGGTCCTCACCTTCAATGTATAGGAGGCTGTTCCGGTCGCGCCGTTGCCGTCGCGAACCTGGATGGTGAAGCTGTAGTCGCCCTGTGTGCCGGTCGCCAGCGGGCCGGTCAATTGACCGGTCGAGATATTCAGCACCAAGCCGTTCGGCAGGCTACCGGAGGCAAGACTGTAGATCTTCGTGCCGGTTCCGCCTGTTACCGATATCTGCTGACTGTAGGCCTCGCCTGCCATAGCGTCGGTCAGCGCCCCGCCGGCCGGTGAGAAGACGAAGGTGGTCGGCGGCGGCGCAATCGCGATCGTATAGGCGGCGGACGTCGTGGCGCTGTTGGCGTCGGTGGCGGTGATGGAGAAGCTGTAATTGCCCGAGGTCGTTGGCGTACCGCTGATCGCGCCCGTCGAGTGGTTGAGCGTCAGCCCGGCCGGCAGCGTGCCGGTGATGCTGTAGCTGTAGGGGCTGGTTCCGCCGGAAGCGGTGACCGTCTGGCTATAGGCGGTGCTGACCGTGCCAGCCGGCAGGGCACCGCTTACCGGCGAGAACGAGAGCGTCGGCGCGGTGATCGTCATGCTCACCGTTGCTGGCGCGGAAGTGCCTGAGCCATTGGTTGCAGTATAGGTGAAGCTGTCCGAGCCGCTATAGCCTGATGCCGGCGTATAGGTAATGGCCGTTCCCGATGCGATCGCCGTCCCGTGGCTGGCTCCGGTTGCGATCGCGACTGAGGCAGCCGCTCCGCCGGTGATGTTGAGCGTAATGGGGTTGTTCGACGAATTGGCGGCAATCGTGGCTGCAACGTTGCCTGCGATCGGCGGTTGGATGCTCACAGCCAAGCTGTAGGCGCGTGATCCCGTGAACGGTCCTGAGCCGCCTGAACTGTCCGTGGCTGCGACGGTGAAATTGAATGTGCCAGATGCCGTCGGCGTGCCGGAGAGCACGCCGGCCGAAGAAAACGCTAGGCCTGCCGGAAGGGCGCCAGCCGACAGGCTATAGGTGTAGGGGCTGGTGCCGCCTACGGCTGTGATGGTCTGGCTATAGACAGCAGCCACGGTCGCGGCCGGGAGCGTCGTCGGCGCGATCGTGATCGTTGGTGCGCCGATGGTGATGCTATAGGCCTGCGAGCCGGTGAACGAGAGGCTGTCTCTTGCGGTGACGGTGAAGTTGAAGGTACCGCCTGTGGTTGGTGTACCTGAGAGTACGCCGGCGGAGGAAAAAGCCACGCCCACCGGAAGGCTGCCTGTCGTCAGCGAATAGGTGTAGCCGCCGCTGCCGCCAGAGGCCGTAAGCGTCTGGCTATAGGCGGTTCCGGCCGTGCCGGTCGGCAGCGTTGCCGGCGTGATCGTAATCGTCGGTGTTCCAATGGTGATGCTATAAGCTTGGGAACCGGAAAATGTGAGACTGTCGGTTGCCTTGATGGTGAAGTTGAAGGTACCGCCTGTGGTTGGTGTACCCGAAAGCACGCCGGCGGAGGAAAAAGCCACGCCCACCGGAAGGCTACCTGTCGTCAGCGAATAGGTGTAGCCGCCGATGCCGCCAGAGGCCGTAAGCGTCTGGCTATAGGCGGATCCGGCTGTACCTGCCGGCAATGTTGCCGGCGTGATCGTGATCGTCGGTGTGCCGATGGTGATGCTATAGGCTTGGGAACCGGTAAATGCATGACTGTCGGTTGCGGTGATGGTGAAGTTGAAGGTGCCGCCCGTGGTCGGTGTGCCTGAGAGCACACCGCCTGACGAAAGCGCCAGGCCCACCGGAAGGCTGCCCGTCGCCAGGCTATAGCTATAGGTGCCGCTGCCGCCGGAGGCTGTGAGGGTCTGGCTATAGGCGGACCCGGCTGTACCCGCCGGCAATGTTGCCGGTGAGATGCTGATCGTCGGTGCCGCGACGGTCAGCGTGTAGGCCCGCGAGCCCGTAAAGGGGCCGGTGCCCGTGGAACTGTCCGTCGCGGTGATGGTGAAATTGAAAGCTCCAGCCGCCGTCGGCGTCCCGGAAAGCACGCCGCCCGAGGAAAGCGACACGCCGGACGGTAGCGTCCCGGAAGCCAGACTATAGCTGTAGGAGCTTGTACCGCCCGAGGCTGTGAGGGTCTGACTATAGGCCGCCTCCGCCACCGTGGAAGGCAAAGAAGTGGGGCTAACCACGATCGTCGGCGCAGAAACGCTCAAACTGTAAGCCCTCGAACCGGTAAACGGGCCAGTCCCGGTCGAACTATCTGTCGCAGTGACGGTGAAGTTGAACGTGCCTCCTGCCGTTGGCGAACCGGAAAGAGCCCCTCCCGATGAGAGGGTCAGGCCGGCAGGAAGAGAGCCGGCGGTGACCGCAAAACTATAGGAGCTGGTACCGCCCGACGCGGTGACGGTTTGGCTGTAGGCTGCCGCCACGGTCGCTGCCGGAAGCGTCGTCGGTGCAACTGCGATCGTCGGAGCCGCAATGGTCAGACTGTAGACCCGGGAGTTTGAGAATGGTGCGCCCGTCCCGGTCGAACTATCTGTCGCAGTGACGCTGAAGTTGAACGTGCCTCCTGCCGTTGGCGTGCCGGAAAGAGCCCCTCCCGATGAGAGGGTCAAACCGGCAGGAAGAGAGCCGGCGGTGACCGCAAAACTATAGGAGCTGGTACCGCCCGACGCCGTGATGGTCTGGCTGTAGGCAGTTCCGATCACGCCCGCCGACAAGGAAGATGGGCTCACCGAGATCGTTGGGGCAGCAATCGTTATGCTGTAGGCATTTGAGCTGGTGAATGGTCCAGTGCCCGTCGAGCTGTCGGTTGCGGTGATGCTAAAGTTGTATGTGCCCGCCCCTGTCGGCGTGCCGGTAATCGCGCCGGTCGACGACGACAGGCTCAAGCCGCTCGGAAGAGATCCGGCGGTGACCACATAGGTATAGGGGCTGCTGCCGCCGCTCGCGCTGACGGTCTGGTTATAGGCCGTCGCGATAGCGCCAGATGCCAGCGTCGACGGGCTGAGCGTGATCGTCGGCGTGCTGACGGTTATAGTGACCGTTGCCGGCGCGGAAGTACCTCCAGCATTGGTCGCGGTATAGGTGAAACTATCCGGACCGGCATAGCTTGCATTCGGCGTATAGGTGATGGAGGTGCCGCTGGCTGTCGCAGTTCCGTGAGACGCCTGAGTCCTGACCGCCACCGATGACGCCGTCCCCCCGGAGAGGTTCAGGGCAATCGAATTCGAACTGCTGCCATAGCTCACCGTTGCGCTGACCGGACCGGCAACGGGTGCCGGTACGGTAGACGCAATTGCGATATTGACGGTGAAGGAACTCGCGCCCGCATCGACCAAGGTGAAGGTGTCGCTGGTGGCTCCATCGCCGTTGTTTGTGTAGGTGAACGTCCCGGCGGCGGCGTTGTAGCTGCTTATCGAGCCATGCTGCGGAGAGACTACGCCTGGATCGTTAATGGGATTAAGACCAGCGCCATTGCACTCAGTGCCGATGGTGACGTTAAGTGACCCGCCAGATGCCATCGGACTTGTCGACGGTGTCGTATGCGAATCGGGGAAGTTGAAGACGGTGCAAGCGGCATATGCCACGCCAGGAGCCGCCAGCGATAAACCAGCGCAAAAGAGAACAACGAGCAGTGCCACCCTGAGCAGCAGCATATATGCGCGCGCTCCGGCAGCCATTGACCTTGCGATTATTTCAAAGACCCGCTCCGCCTTCGGCATGGCGCCACGCGGCTGGATTCTAATCCGGCCACTTTGCAAAATGCGGGTATCATCCCTAGACCGGGATTTTCCTCTGGAAAGTCCGAGCTGTTCGTCGTCTGTCATTTGCCCAACCCAAAGACCGAACGCACTCTGCTATGAAAAGCAGGAAGTTGCTCCCATGATTGCCCGTCTACATTGTAACTGCTGTCCATCAACTCAATCGCAGTAGTATCGGAAGCAATTGGAAAGGCAATTTTCAATTGTCGAAAAATACCGCGGTTGGTTCATGTGAAATCAATTATTCAATCAAATGTTGTAGATCGGCAACATTGCTCATTCCGTCCGTTTGCTCGGCATTCAAGGCTCTCAACAAGGGAGGCTCATGACAGGCCATGTTCTATGGCCGCTGGTCGGAAGCGAAGAAATGGTTGATCGAACGGCAGGTCGCAAAATGGTTTGCAACGGCCTTGAGGTCATCAATTGAGACAACGGCGGCTTAAACGGGCTGACGGCGTTTTCGTGACAAACACCCGATGTTCGCGGAGACGTTTCGTCGATCCGAGAACCTCAAGGCGTGCCGAAATTTACTCTTTCGGAACGCCTTCAGGCCTCAGAGTCTTCTTGAGTGCCGCAATGCGGAATATGGCGTTAGGGGCGCCATAGCCGGCATAGCCGCGTCGCTGGACAATCTCGAAGAAGAAGCCTTCACCAAAGGTGTCGCTGTAGAGTTGGAAATAATCGCCCTGATCGTCACGGTCATAGAGGATATTGTTGGCTTTCAGCCGCTCGGTGAGTTCCGGGTCGAGCCCGAAGCGGGCCTCGACATCGCCGTAATAGTTCGGCGAGATGGAAAGCGGTTTGAAGCCATTCCTGTACAGGCCCTCGGCCGTGGCAAAAATGTCGTCGGTCCGGAAGGCGAGATGCTGCACGCCCGACCCGAACTTTTCCGCGACGAAGTGACCGGCCAGCGTGCGGCGATTTTCCGCGCCGTTGAGCGTAATCCGCAGCGCACCGTCAGCGCTTTCCACCACTTGGCTGCGGACGATACCGGCCGGATCGATGATGTCGACCATCGGTGTCTTCTGCATCTCGAAAATCGATGTGTAGAACAGGAGCCAGGTCAGCATCTCGTCATATGCCACTGTCTGGGCGACATGGTCGATACGCTTGAGGTGCACGGGTGCGGCCGGGCGGTCCCCGGCATCCTCGTCAATGGGTACAAAGTCGATCTCGGAGAAGCGGCCGAGATCGCTTTCATCGTCTATCAGATAGATCAGGCCACCACCAACGCCATGGATTGCCGGTATTTTCACTTCGCCGTCCACGACCGGTTGCTCGAACGGTTCGGCGCCAAGCGCGACCGCGCGGGCGAGTGCAGCCTCGGCATTATCCACCGTAAGCGCCATTGCATAGGCCGTCGTGCCGTGTACTGCGAACGAGGCGTTGGCGAAGCCCTTGTCCTCGGTATTGACGATAAGCCTGATGTTGTCTTGGCTGAAAATGCTGACTTTTTTTGTCTTGTGCCGGGCGGTCTTGCGGAAACCTAGAGTTTTAAGGATCTTGCCGAGATCGGCAGCATCCTTCTCGTCGGCGGAAAATTCCACGAAGCCGACATTCTTGACTTTTGCCCTATCCGGCATGACCGGAACCGATAGGCCCTCGACATTCGAAGAGCGACGTACCTGGTCCCCTAGATAAATTAGCGAGCGATGACCGTCCGTAGCGATCGAGCGGGCGGAGCCGCCACGGAACTGGTCGTTGAAGATCTCCAACGAAAAATAACCATCGTAGCCGGTCTCTGCGACCGCCGAGGTGAACGCCGTCACGGGGAGGTCGCCTTCGCCCGGCATGTTGCGGAAGTGGCGCGACCAATAGAGCAAGTCCATGTCGATCAACGGCGCGTCGGCAAGCTGGACGATGAAGATCTTCTCCTTCGGAATGGAGCGGATCGAGTTGATGTCGATCTTGCGCGACAGCGTATGAAAGCTATCGAGGATCAGACCGATGCTGGGATGGTCGGCGCGTCGCACGACCTCCCAGGCATCGCGGTGGTTATTGATATGGCGGCCCCAGGCCAGTGCCTCGTAGCCGACGCGCAAGCCGCGCTTTGCTACGCGTTCGCCAAGTTCGCGAAAGTCGTCGGCTGCCCGATCGATCCCGCCCAACGACACTGGCGAGTCGCTTTCTCTACTGACGCTTGCGGTCTTTCCAATCCTCGCCTTCTTTCTCTGCATGAGCTTGAAAGCAAAGCGCGACTAGACCAAACTTCCGGCAGTGTCCGTCCGGACGCTGCCGGATTCGTTTCAAGGAGTGCGTGAGCGGGTATGTCCAAGCCAACGGTGAAACCTCGCAAGAGCCTCGTTCCGACGATTGCCGACAAGATACGCGCGGCGATCGTCGACGCGGAGTTCGAGTTCGGCGAAAATCTTTCCGAGGACACGCTTGCTTCGGCTTTCGAGGTGAGCCGCACGCCCGTACGCGAGGCGCTCAACCTGCTGCAGATGGAGGGTTTGGTCAGCATCGTTCCCAAATCCGGCACCTATGTCTTCACACCGACTCTCGAGGACATTGCCGAGCTCTGTGACTATCGCATCGGTCTGGAACAGCAGGCCGTAGCTCTCACGCCGGCGAGCTCCATCCCCGAGACGGTTTTGGAATTGAAACACCAGCTTTCGGCGATGGACGCCGCGGTCGCAACTGGGGACATGCAGGCTTATGGCCGTGCCGATACCGCTTTTCATCTGGCCTTCTTCCAGCATTGCGGCAATCGCTATCTGAGGACTGCGTACGACCTTATTCTCGGCCGCGTCGCATCGTTACGCACACATCTTGCGATGAAGGCCGAAGGTGAACCGGATCGGTCCTATGGCGATCATCGTCACATGATTGTTCTTTTCTCGGAGGGACGGCGCGACGAGCTCATCACGGTGCTTATAGCCCATATTCTCCGCACCAAGGATAATTATCTCGATGCCTTTCAGCGGCTACCCGCCAATAACGGCAGCAGCCGTACGGCGCGGCTGAGGCGTCGTTTGGCTTTGGCGGGATAGCGCCGAAAACTCCGATCTACTTCTAACGAAACTGGCAGCCGACGATGTGACGGGCTGGCTTGCCAGGCGGGCTGCAAGAGACGATGGGAGGTCTTGCCAGCAACTTCCGCAGCCGCGTGGGCAGAAAGTGATGGCAAACGGATCACCAGGGCCACTGACACCGCCCTGGGTTTGATAGCCCATATTTTGGTCCAGCCAACCTAATCGGTCACTGGCTCGCCGAGCGTATGCATCAGGCGGTTCGCCCAGCCGAAGATGGCTGACGACAGGACGAGGTCGAGGGATTCCAATTCAGAGAAACCGACATCGGCCAATGCCTGCGCATCGGCTTCAGTGGCTTCGGGCGGCGTTGGCGAGAGACGTGCGGAAAAGTCGAAGATTGCCTGCAGGTGCTCGTCTAGTTCCGCATGGAGGCCGTCCGCGAAGATTGCCTCGATCACGTCGGTTCTTTTGGTCTGGCTGATGAACCGGGAGGCGTGAACCGCGGCGCAGTAGACGCAGTGGTTGACGACGGATGCGGCCGTCGCGCCCAGTTCGCGTTCGCTCGAAGCAAGCCCGTCTTTTCCGTACATGATCAGGTTGAACAGGGGGGAGCGGACGGCAAGCGATTCTGGATCGTGCGCAAGTGTCAGAACATAGGGTGAAATGCCCTTGTTGGACGGCGTCACCTGCATGGCTGCGCGCTGCTCCTCGGTCGCAGTCTCCAGGTCGACCGGAACGATATAGGGCTGCCAACGGGGAATTTTGGTGGTGAAGGCGTGGACGACTTCGCTCATTGTCTTGCTCCGATCAGTGTCAATCCCGCGATGACGCGCACCTGATAGTTCACAAAGGCTGCCAGCTCGGAGAGCCGGACGATGTCGGCATCGCTCACGCCCGCCCTGCGCAATGTTTCTATGTGCGCTCGTGTCGCCTCCCTCGGTGCGACGGTCAGCCGGTCGGCGTGACGAACGATCTCGGCGACGCGCACGTCGTCCGCAGTCGTGCCCGGCGCAGAGAGCGAGGCGATCGCGGGTTCGCCCGCCTGTTCCACGAGAGCATCATAGTGGCGCGCGAGCACCTCGTTCTGATTGTGTCGGGCCATGCGGGCGGCAAGCGCTGCCCGAAGTCCATGGGAGAGACCGCCCGGATCACGCGGCAGCAGCACGGCATCATGGGCTGCCTCGCTCAGGCGCAGGATCTCCGCGCGCTTATCCATGGCTTCGGCCAGCGCTGAGCCAGGCTTCACGGAGACTAGGGTTTCGATGAGTGTCAAAACAGGCTCCTCGGTGCGTCTGTGGGGTAGCATCTAGGTAGGCGTGGCACTTCATTATGTCAAATGATTATGATTGAGCGATATCGATGCGAAATAATTATCCAATTCCGATCGTCAAATGAGAATTCCTATGCTTTACTCGCATTAAGAGGAGTGTTTCATGTCATTTATGCATTCTAGCTCTTTCGATATTCGGCAACTCGAAGCCTTCGCAGCCGTAATTTCCGCGGGCAGCGTAACCGGGGCGGCGCGCTTGCTGGGCCGATCTCAGCCGGCAGTCACCAGGCTTATCCAGGATCTGGAGGCCGACATCGGCTATGCGCTCCTGCATCGAAGCGGTCCGCGGATCACGCCGACCTCGCGCGGCGTGCTGTTTCATGCCGAGGTCGAGCGCCATCTCGCCAGCCTCACACATATCCGCGAGCGTGCTGAGGCGATTGGTCGTGACGAGCCCCCGACGCTGACGATCGCGGCCACGCCGTCTCTTGCCGCGGGCGTTCTGCCGCAGGCACTTGCGGCTGTTGCCCCGGATCTGATCCCACGTCATCTGCATGTGCAGGCGCTTGCGGCCGAAAACGTCGTTCAGGCAGTGCTCGCCCGTTCGGCGGACTTCGGGATTGCAAGCCTGCCGCTCGAACATCCCGGCCTCGAAATACACTGGATTGCCGAGGCGCCATGTGTCGTCGCCATCGGCGCCAACGATCCGCTTGCCGAGCGTGATGTGGTGCGCCTTGCCGATCTTGCCGACCGCCGCATTATCACCCTGGCCAATCCATATCGCTTGCGGCACCGGGTCGATGAGGCGCTGGAACGGGCGGGGGTCTCGCCGGACCGGATCATCGATGTCAATGCCTCCCTGACAGCGCTTTCGCTGGTTCGCGCAGGACTTGGGGTTGGTATCGTCGAGCCGGCGACCGTGGTCGGCGTGCCGCTTGACGGCGTCGCGATGCGCGTCCTCGATCACACCATTCCCTTCCTGTTCGGCGCGATATCGCCAGCCGCGTTGCCGCTTACGTCGACGATCACCGCCGTAATCGAGGCGGCGCGCGCGGTGGCCTTGGCGATGCCAGGCTGCCGCCTGTTCGATTCGAGTGGTGCTGAAGCACTGGCCGACACCGTTTACGGGCAGGCTCCGCGACCCGAGGGAGCGCCGATATGAGCGACCTTTCCAACTTGCCGGACGGTCTCGACGCGCTTGAGGTGCGGCTGCGGCAGGATCTCGCCTGGCTGGAGCTGCCGGCCAAATCCTGGGTGCCTCCGCGCGTGATCGACGGTCAGCCTGTCGTCGATGTCGTCATCATTGGTGCAGGCATGGCCGGCCTTGTTGCGTCCGGTATGCTGAAGCGTCTCGGGGTCGCCAACCATCTCGTCCTCGACAAGGCGCCTGCTGGTCAGGAAGGGCCGTGGGTCACTTTTGCCAGGATGCGTACTCTTCGTTCTCCGAAGCAACTCACCGGTCCGGCGATGGGGCTTCCGGCGCTCACCTTCCGGGCCTATTACGAAGCTCGCTATGGGCGTGAGGCATGGATCGGGCTCGACCGTGCCCCGCGCGAAATCTGGATGGAGTATCTGGTCTGGTACCGGAAAGTGCTCGAGCTTCCCGTCCGCAACGGTGTGACCGTCGATGCGATCCTGCCGCGCGAGGACGGAATGCTTGATGTCGTCTGCAGTCAGGACGCCCCGGTGGAAACGATGGTCGCTCGCCATGTGGTGCTCGCGACCGGCCGTGATGGCCTTGGCGGGCCATTCGTGCCCGCAATCGCAGCTGCCATAGACCGGAAATTCTGGGCGCATACCGCTGACGACATCGATTTCGCAGGGCTGCGAGGCAAGCGGATAGGCGTCGTTGGAGCGGGCGCATCGGCGATGGACAATGCAGCAACCGCTCTTGAAGCCGGTGCGGCGCGCCTCGACATGTTCGTGCGCCGTAGAGAACTGCCGCGGATCAACAAGTTCACCGGCATCGGTAGCCAGGGCGTCGTGCACGGATTTGCCGGCCTCCCCGACGAGTGGAAGTGGCGTTTCCTCAACTATGCCATGGGCCAGCGGACACCGCCGCCGCGGCCGAGTGTCCTGCGCGTCAGCTCCTTCCCGCAAGCCCATCTCCATCTTGAGAGCCCGATCAGCGGACTGGAGCAGGAAGGCGATCATGTCGTCATTACGACACCCAAGGGTCGGCACCTGGTCGACTTTCTGATCTTCGGAACGGGTTTCAAGATCGACTTGAGCAATCGGCCGGAACTTGCCGCCTTCGATCCACATATACGCCTTTGGCGCGATCGCTTCCCGGTACCGGCGGGAATGCCCAACGCCGAACTCGAGGGATCTCCCGATCTCGGAGAAGCGTTCGAGCTCCTCGAAAAGGAGCCGGGTTCGTGCCCGACGCTGGCAAAGATCCACTGCTTCAATTTTCCGGCGACACTCAGTCACGGCAAGCTTACCGGCGACATCCCCGCAATCAGCGAAGGCGCCGACCGCCTGGCGCGGGGCATTGTTCGCTCCCTTTTCGTCGCCGACCGCGAGACGCATTTCGAAAACCTTCAGGCTTTCGACACGCCGGAACTCCTCGGTGACGAGTGGGCGGATGACGATACCAAAGAGCCTTCCGAACTATCTTCCGAAAGGACCTGAGACCCGAAATGCTTGAGATCAAGAACCTAAAGCTGTCCTACGGAAGCACGCAGATTCTGAACGGCGTCGACCTATCGGTGAAACGCGGCGACGTGGTGTCGGTCATCGGCCCGAGCGGCACCGGCAAGACTACGCTTTTGAAGTGCATCAACCATCTGGCCAAGCCGTCCTCAGGCTCGATCGCGTTCGACGACATCCGCATGGATTACGGACGCCCGGACAAGGCCGCCGTACAGGCGATCCGTCTTCGCACGGCGATGGTCTTCCAGCAGTTCAACGTCTTCAAGAACATGACGGTCATCCAGAATGTAATGGATCCGCTGGTGGTCGTTCAGCGCAAGTCGAAGGAAGAAGCCCGCGCGATCGCCCTGCAGGAACTCCAGCGGGTAGGCCTTGCCGACAAGCTCGACAATTATCCCTCCCAGCTCTCCGGCGGTCAGCTCCAGCGGACCGGTATCGCCCGCGCCTTGGCGGTCAAGCCGGACGTGATGCTGTTCGACGAGCCGACATCGTCGCTCGATCCCGAACTGGTGAACGAGGTCCTGAAGGTCATCAAGGACGTGACGTCCTCGGGCATCACCTCTCTTCTCGTCACCCATGAGATGCAGTTTGCGAAGAATATCTCCAACCGCATCGTCTTCATGGATCGTGGCGTCGTCGCAGCCGACGGAAGCCCTGCCGAAATCTTTGACACACCCTCCAACCCGCGCCTCGCTCAGTTTCTCAATTCCGAACGCGCGATCCAGTAGAAAGGATGCCTGAAATGACTTCCATGAGTTCAATCTCGCGCCGTGGCCTCGGTCTCGCCGTAGCAGGCGTCGCAATCGCCTTCGCAACTGCCTCGTTCGCCGAGGACGTTCGCACGATCAAGATCGCCACCGCGGCGGAATCGAAGCCGCTCTCCTGGGGTGCGATCGGCGTCGAGCCGCAGGGCTACGAACCCGACGTGCTGAAGGCGATCAACGCCAAGCTGCCCCAATACAAGTTCGTCATGGAAGGTGCGGCCGACATCGCGCAGGAAACGGGCCTTGCTACCGGCAAGTACGACATCGCGACGGGCGGCTACTACCGCGCGCCTGCCCGCGAAAAGCAGTTCCTCATTCCTGACGCACCGATCGGCGCGAGCCTGATCAAGATCTACAGCCGCAAGGACAGCGGCATCAACGAGATGAAGGACCTCGTCGGCAAGAAGATCGTACCCGTCACCGCCGGCGGTGGCATCTACAAGTTCGCCACGGCATGGCAGGAGCAGAACCCGACCTACAAGATCGAAATCACTGCCTCGAGCGCCGGCGTTCCCTATCCCGACCGCCTGAAGGAAGTGCAGAACGGCAAGTACGATGCGCTCGTGCTGCCGTCCAACCTTGGCGAGCAGACCGTGATCGACCAGCAGAAGCTCGAAATCAAGACGAGCGAGCCGGTCGCAATCAATCAGACCTTCGTCCTGATCCATCGCTCTGAGGAGAACAAGGCTCTTGCCGAAGGCATCGACAAGGCTCTGAAGGAGCTCAAGGCCGACGGCACGCTCGCCAAACTCTCGCAGAAGTGGTTCGGCGAGGACATCACCACGTACATGAAGTAACGCCGCCCTCCGATCCCGGCGATCAGGCTAACGACTGAAAGAAGGAGTGTTCCGAAGTGGACCTTTCCGTAATGATCCCAGAGCTGCTCTCGGCCCTGCCGCTGACGCTTGCGATCACGTTCACGGCCATGATCGCCGGCTTCGTGCTGGCCTTGATTGCAACGACATTCCGGGTTCGCAGGATCCCGGTGGTCAGCCAGCTGGCGGATCTCTACGTCTCCTATGCCCGGAGCGTTCCCGTCGTCCTTCAGTTGTTCGTCGCCTTTTATGGGCTTCCGGTGCTCGTGGGTGTGTTCGGCGTTGCAGACTTCGTGTCTCCGACGATCGCCGCGATGCTGGGCTTAAGCCTCTATCACGGAGGTTATCTGTCCGAAGTCATGCGGCCGGCCTATCTCGCCGTCGAACATGGCCAGCACGATGCTGCGGACAGTCTTGGTTACACATTCCGCCAGAAGCTCACGCGCGTTCTAGGCCCGCAGGCGGTTCACATCGCACTTCCCGGCTACGGGAACTCGATCATCTACCTGATCCATAATGTTGCACTCGTCATGTATATCGGGGCGGCTGATGTCATGGCGACGGCACACCTCGTCATGGAGCGCGACTATAATCAGTACCAGTTCGAAACCTACCTCGTACTGGCGGTGCTCTATTCGCTGCTTTGCCTGGTCGCCTGGTCCATCGTTCGTTTCTTCGAGCTTCGTTCTGCAAGGTTCTCTCCCGGCGCGAAACGCGGCGGAACCATGCTGATGGCAAGCGTCTGATCGAGGAAGTTGCTGCATGTTCGATATCGACGTTCTTCTTCCCGATCTTTGGGACATCCTCGGCGCAGTACCCCTCACGCTTGCGATGGCGTTTGCGATCTTCGTCCTCTCGACGATCATAGGCAGCCTGTTCGCCATGGTCGAATATCGGCGGATCCCTGTCCTCCGCCAGCTTGTCGTCGCTTACAAGGTCGCCTTCAAGGGCGTGCCGATGGTCGTGGTGATCTTCCTCGCCTATTATGGCCTTCCTTCGACCCTGCAATTCCTGGCGTCGCTGTTGGGCGTGGACTACAATGGCCATTCGACACCGAACTGGGTCACGCTCATCGTCGCCCTGACCGCCTGCGTCGCCGCTTTCCAGGCGGAAGTCGTCAAAGGCGCGCTGAACTCCTTCGACACTGGCCAGGCCGATGCGGCCTATTCACTCGGCTACAAGAAGAGCCAGCTCTTTCGTCGGGTCATGCTTCCGCAGGTCATCGTCGCAGCGATACCGGATCTTGCCAATTCCTTCATGGTTATCATGAAGGCGCTGTCTCTGGGGTTCGCCATCGAGGTGGTCGACATCTTCGCGCAATCGCAGCTGACTGCCGCGCTGAACTTCTACTATCTCGAGGCCTTCCTGGTCGCGGTCGTGATCTACATGGTGATCGCCTATGCCGTAACCCAGATCGCAGACAGGACGGAGCGGGCACTCAGGGTGCGGACTTAAGCTCGACCCAACGCTTCCGACCCCGAAGCCAAGACGACCTCCATTGGCTGGTTGCTTTTGAAAATCGCAGCCAGGGATGAGCTGCTGCCCTGTCCACTCTTTTCCCTCGAGATCATCTTTTTGGAAATTCATTTCTCCTCATTCTCATTAGTCCACTTAATTTATAGACAAAAGTCAATTTGGAGAGAGTGGCAATGAGCATTGAAAAGTCCGAAAGCGGTCTGGGAAGACGGGATCTGCTGAAACTGTCCGCAGCAGCCGGGGTTGCCGTCGCCGGCGCCTCGCTGATCGGGCAGAAGCCCGTCTTCGCGGCCGATGAAGAACTTTCCCTGAAAGGCAAGCGTATCGCCATCAGCGCGACCGGAACCGACCACTTCTTCGATCTGCAGGCCTATAATGCCCAGATCGAAGAGGTGAAGCGCCTCGGCGGCGAGCCGATCGCCGTCGATGCAGGGCGCAATGACGGCAAACTGGTCTCGCAATTGCAAACGCTGATTGCCCAGAAGCCGGATGCGATCGTTCAGATCCTCGGCACGCTGAGCGTCATCGACCCCTGGCTGAAGAAGGCGCGCGATGCCGGCATTCCGGTTCTGACCGTCGACGTCGGCTCGACCAATTCGATCAACAACACCACCTCCGACAACTGGGGCATCGGCAAGGACCTGGCGCTGCAGCTCGTCTCCGACATCGGCGGTGAAGGCAATATCGTCGTCTTCAACGGCTTCTATGGCGTGACGCCTTGCGCGATCCGCTACGACCAGCTGGTCAATGTCGTCAAATATTTCCCGAAGGTGAAGATCCTCCAGCCGGAATTGCGTGACGTCATCCCGAATACCGTGCAGGACGCTTTCACCCAGATCACTGCAATTTTGAACAAATACCCGGAAAAGGGATCGATCAAGGCGATCTGGTCGGCGTGGGATATTCCGCAGCTTGGTGCGACGCAGGCTCTTGCCGCTGCTGGTCGCACCGAAATCCGCACCTACGGCGTCGATGGCAGCCCTGAAGTGCTGCAGCTCATCGCCGATCCGAAATCGCCGGCCGGCGCCGATGTCGCTCAACAGCCGGCAGAAATCGGCCGCACCGCCATCCGCAACGTTGCCAAGCTCCTTGCCGGCCAGACACTGCCGCGCGAGACCTACGTTCCAGCACTTCTTGCCAACAAGACCAATGTCGGCGAGGTCACCAAGAAACTTGGCATCGGCTGATAATCCGCTTCGGGTGATCCAGCCATGGCAGGATCACCCGGAATATGTCTGCTGGAGACCGACATGACGGCCATTTCCTTCAAACAGCCGGTAACGGCAAAAGACGACATCATCCGCTTCGAAGGTATCGTCAAGCGCTTCGGCGGAGCGCAGGCGCTGGCGGGTGCGTCGCTGAGCGTCAGACGTGGTACCATCCATGGTCTCGTCGGTCAGAACGGTGCCGGCAAATCGACGCTGATCAAGCTGCTTGCCGGTCTCCATCAGCCGGATGACGGGCGGATCGAGATCGAAGGGCAGACTTTCGACAGATTGACACCGCATCTCGTTGAAGATCTCGGTATCCATTTCATTCACCAGGACCGGCTGCTGGTGCCGACCTTTACCGTCGGCGAAGCCCTGTTTCTTGGCCGGGAACCACGCATACCCGGCACGCCATTCCTCGACCGCCGGCTGATGCAGCGCCGCGCGTCCGATATCCTCAACGACTACTTCGGTGTCCGATTGCCGAACACCGCCCTGATCGGCGAATTGTCGACGGCCGAAAAGCAGATCGTCCAGATTACCCGTGCGCTTCTCAACCAGCCCAAGGTGCTTGTCTTCGACGAACCGACGGCCGCATTGGTGCGCCGCGAGGCCGATATCCTCTTCCGACTGATCCGTCGCTTGCGCGACGAAGGCGTGACGATCATTTACATCTCGCATTACTTGAACGAAATCGAAGCACTCTGCGACCACGTCACCGTGTTGCGCAACGGGCTGGACGTCGCTTCGGTGCCGATCGGGGAGACTTCTGCCGCCGCGATTGCGCGGTTGATGGTCGAACGTGACATCAAGGAAATGTTTCCGAAGCCGGAGGTCGCTCCCGGTGACGAAATCCTCAAGGTCGAACAGCTTTCGACACCGGGAAAATATGAGGATGTCAGCTTCACGCTTCGCCGCGGCGAGGTGCTGGGTCTTACCGGCCTGCTCGGCTCCGGCGCGAAGGAACTGGTTCGTGCTCTCTTTGGTCTGGATAGGCCGGCGTCCGGTCGCATCGAAATCAGCGGCAAGGCTGCCCGTTTCGCCAACCCCAGTCGGGCGGCAGGTCAGAAGATTGCATTGGTGCCCGAAGACCGGCGTCGCCACGGCGTCGCGCTCGACCTCAGCGTTGCGGAAAATATAAGCCTTTCCAGCCTCGATCGCTTCACCCGCCTCGGCTTTCTCGACCGCAAAGGCGAACGGCGCGAAATCGATGCTCTGATTGCTCGGCTGCAGGTGAAGACCAGCGGGCGCGATGCCTTGCTGCGTACGCTCTCGGGCGGCAATCAGCAAAAGGTGGCGATTGCCAAATGGCTCAGTCGTCATTCCGAGGTCTACCTCCTCGACGAGCCGACGGTCGGCGTCGATATCGGCTCAAAGGTCGAGATCTATACGCTGATCGGTGAACTCGCGGCGCGGGGCGCCGGTGTCATCGTGCTGTCTTCCGACCTGCCCGAACTCCTAGGCATTACCGATCGCGTTCTTGTGCTCTTCCGCGGCCGTGTGGTGCGGGAATTCATATCGTCGGATACCACGGCGGATGCCGTGCTCGCCGAGGCGACCGGATCGTCGGAAGGGCAGCGCCATGTCGGCTGAAGTAGAGTTTGCGCCTTCGGGATTTTCGGGCGCAGAGCGGCCTGACCGACCGACCGGCAATATCGCGGCCGCGGCACTGCGCTTCGGATCGCTCATCGCCTTTGCGGCCATCCTGATCGTCTTTTCGCTGACCGCACCTTATTTCCTCAGCGTCGGCAACATCGGCAATGTGCTCGGCCAATCCGCCATCTCGGGCGTGCTCGCGATCGGACTGACAATCGTTTTGATCGCTGGCGGCTCCAATGTCGTCACCGGCGGCATCGACCTGTCGCTCGCCGCCAATATGGGGCTTAGCGCTGCCGTCTATGCCAGCCTGACGCAACTCGGTTATGGCGACGTCACGGCGATCGCCGCATCGATCCTGACCGGGACCCTGATCGGCGCGGTCAATGCCATCGCGGTCGTCTACGCCGGCATCGTGCCGCTGCTCGCCACGCTTGCCGTCATGAACATCGTTGCCGGCCTGGAACTGGTGCTGACAGGGAACACCGTCCTCCCAGCTTCCACGCCCTTTCTTTCGGCACTTTCGGCCTCCGATCCGTTCGGCATGCCAGTCCTTGCCTATGTGCTTATCGGCTTCACCATAATCGCAACGGCGATCGTCCAATATACGCCGCTTGGCCTGCGCCTCTATGCCGTCGGCGAATTTCCGGATGCTGCGCGTGCTGCCGGCCTGCCGCTTCGCCGCCTGCTTGCCGGTGCATTCGTCGCCAGCGGCCTTTGTGGCGGTATCGCCGGCATACTTTCGGTTTCCTACCTGAGCGGCAGCACGACGGGCTCCGGCGAGATGTTGCTGCCCGTTGTCGTCACCGCTTTGCTGGGCTCGGTCTTTTCGCGCCGGCTGGTTCCGACCGTCACCGGAACGCTGCTCTCAGCCCTGCTGGTTGGCTTCCTCACCAATGGTTTCCAGCTGCTCAACATTTCAAGCACGCTGGTCAGCGGCGTTCAGGGCCTGCTCATTCTCATCGTGGTCTCTGCGACCACGCTACTGCGCCGGCAGGAGGCATGATCATGTCGCTCCACACCTCTTCACCCGCCGCGACTGGCTTGCCGCGCCTTATCATCGGCGGCTTGGTGCGCTACGGGCTGATCCTGGCCCTGATTGCCGTGTTTGCCGTCTTTTCCCTGATCACGCCGACATTCCTGACGTTCGCCAACCTGCAGAGCATCCTGGTCAACAATTTCACGCTGCTTGCCATCGTCTCCATCGCCATGACCTTTGCCGTCGCCTCGGGCGGCATCGATCTTTCGGTGGGAACGGCAATGGATTTCGCGAGCTTCGCTTTTGTTTCGCTTGTCCTTGCCGGGCAGCCGGTGGCGATTGCAGCATTGGCCGGGTTGGCGGCCGGGATACTTGTCGGAGCATTCAATGCGCTGTTGATATCAGGGATCGGCGTCTCCCCGTTCCTCGCAACGCTTGGCACATTGTTCATAGGCCGCAGCATCCAGCAACTGCTGACCAATGGCGGCAATCCCGTCTATCTGCCGCCGAACGGCGTACCGGAGGCTTTCCGTTTCCTTGGCCACGGCACGATCGAAGGGTTCCCTGTGCCGCTTGCAGCCGCCATCGTCATCATCACAGCCGCTGCGGTTATTTTTGCCCGTACGCGGTTCGGCCGCATCATTCTGTCAATCGGTATCCAGCCGGGCGTCGTACGCTATTCCGGCATTGCGGCTCCCGCCTATATAGCGGCTACCTTCGTACTGGTCGGGTTGATCGCAGCCGTCGCTGGCCTGATTCTGACTGCGACCGTCACCGTCTATATCCCGTCTTCCGGCAATGCATTCCTGCTGAATGCCATCGGTGCAACTTTCATCGGTACGACGCTCAGCCCGCTCGGGCGGCCGAACGTCGCTGGCACCGTCCTGGGCGTGCTCCTGCTCAGTATCGTGGCCAATGGGCTGCTGCTGACCGATTTGAATTTCTATTGGCAGCAAGTCGGTACGGGAACGCTGATCTTCGCCGTGCTCGCCCTGAGTTTCATCAACCGGAAAGCAGCCGGCAGCGCATAGCGCAAGCTGCTGCGAATCATGGAAATCTGGTCTATCCGACCGCTGTACTTGCCAAATTCTTCTTGCTCCGTCCGTTTTCCCAACAAGACATGGGAAAGAAATCCATCAGGAACGACTAGATTACCGTGCCATTGGGCCAGAGGCGAGCGTCTCGCTGCAATGGAGAGTAATCGTGCCATTCGGCCAGCCGCTTTCCGTATTCGCGCCTGTAAGCGCTATCCTCACAATAAGCGATGTTGTCTTGCACCAATCCAACACCAATCTCGTAGTAGACATCGAGGTTGCGCAAGTCTGGCTGAGGAGTTTTTCCTTGCTCCGCTTCCCGTTGCATTTGCCAGAACAGCGTCTCCAGGCGTTGAACGAGAGCCGGAATATCACGCAACACGCTTGTATCCCGTTGTTCCTGCACGGACGCTCTTATTCTTTTCAGGCTTGCGGGATCCTTTGCAAATCCGATCGCCTTTTGAACGTAGTCTTGCGGATTTGAGCAAATCAGCTGCTCGGCGCCAGCGGCTCTAACGATGCTGTGGCAGAAGCGCGCTGCAAAGCTCTTGCCTGGAACGGTGAGGACGGGCAAGCCCATGGTCAGAGCATCGGCTGCCGTCGAATGTGCTCCATAGGGAAATGTGTCGAGGAAGAGATCGGCAAGACCAATCCTGGCGAGGTGTCTGGCGTTTGGTGCCTTGGGTGCAAAGATGAGACGCTCGGGCGCGACGCCTGCATTTGACGCAAGCTGGCGCAGACGCGCGTCGACATCATCACTGCCGCTCAACAGCCACAACACGCTGTCGGACGTTGCCGCGAGAATTTCCATCCACTGCGCAAACGTCTCTTTCGTGATCTTCTGCATGCCATTGAAGCACGCGAAGACGAAGACATCCTCCGGCAGGCCCGCTTCGAGGCGCGTCGGCCTTTCGGCAACCGCTCTTTTGCGATCAATTGGCTGGGTGCAAGGGATCCTCAGTACCCTCTCGGAATAAAAGATCTCATTTTCCGGGGGAATGACGCGTTCGTCCGCGATGATATAGTGATGAAAAGGACTGCCCATCGTGCCCGGATAGCCACAGAAATTGACGATGACGGGGGCCGGTCGATATGCAAAGATTTTTGTTCGTGCATGCTTGGTATAGCCATTGACGTCGATGAGGATATCGATGTCATCGCCGGCGATCTGCCGTGCCGCATCCTGATCGCTGAGCGTAGCGATATCGCGCCAGCAGTCGACGACCGCTTTCATGCGCATTTGCGTGGCGTCCCGCTCCACTGGCTCGCCGCAGTAGTAAGCGTAGATTTCGACGCTTTGCTTGTCGTGCAGCTCCAGCACCTCCCTAAGTGCGAAGCCAACCGCGTGATCCCGCAGATCCGATGATACGTAGCCGACGCGAAGCCGCTGCGCGCTTCCGGATTTTTTCCGCGGCACCTTGCGAGGAAATCCGCTTATGTCGGGGCGGCCGACAAAGGACTTGTTGTATTGGTAGGCTCTTGCAAGTTGGAACAGCGGATCGTCGGAATAGCAGGCTAGCGTCAGTGGCGACATGGAATCGAGGAGCTGACGAGTGGAGACATGGTCGGATGTGGCAAGAACAGGCCATTTGCATTGACGCTGGCGCAGGGCGCTCCAATGCTGCCCGGCTTCGCTCTTGTCGGGTCGCAGTTCGATAGCCTGCCACAGCGCCGCTTCGGCATCATCCAAAAGCCCCGCATTTTCCATGACACGGCCAATATGCTGAAGTGCCATGAGACGGTGCGCCAGCTTGTCGGGGGTACTTTCAGCCGTTATCTCGACGAAGCTTCGCCATTGCACGATGGCATGCGCCGCAACGCCGCTATCTTCCAATGCCCGTCCTAGATTGATGTGTGCCGGGCCGAATTGCGGATCGAGCTTCAGACAGGCGCGCAGCGCCTGAATGGAACCGGCTATGTCGCCAAGCTGTCGCAGCGTGACCGAATAGTTGAAATAGACGAGATGCAGGTAAGGATGGCCATCGTTGAATGCGATCCAGACCTTGTAGGCCTCCGCCGCCTCCAGCTTCTGCCCAGCCGCACTTTGCGTTTCGGCAAATTGGAACAGGTCGTTGAAGGAGAGGCGCTGCGAACGTGCCAGGTCCAGGATGCCGGCAAGCGGCAGGACCGGGCTGGTGACTGAAGCATCATTGGTGAGCATGGGCATTCCATAAGCTGGCGGCAGGCAACGCAACCATTTCCATAATGGCTGCCGATGCCTCGACTGTGCTTTGTTGCCGTCGGCATGTCATCAGCTCGCCATCGGAATCGGCGATTGCGCGCCGGCAATCAACAGCTTTCGAACGCGCGAAAGCGAATTGCAAACGACCGCGTAGGCCTCAGAGACCATGAGCGCCTGCGATATGCCACGGGCGTTGTCCGCAATAGCACGAGCGGTCTCCAAAATCGCCGGTCGCCGGACGCTCCGCTGTGTGATTCGATCCAACAATGCCGCGCGCATGTCGCGATATCCGGGATTTGCGTCCTGCGCCCCAGCCTTCGATCTCGCCTATCGCTGTCGCAAAACCACTGCGCTGTTTCACGTCACATAGCTTGAGATGACCGCTGCGATTTGATCCGAACTCAGATATGCCATCTGCGAACGCATCAATGCGAGCAGCTGCGTGCTGGAAAGGCTTGCAATGTCCTGCGTCGACAGGCCCGCTACGCCATTAGAGCTAAAAGCTGAGATATCCTTGGTCGAGAAGGTCGAGAGCTCCTGTGTCGTCAGGGCCGCGACCTGCGCCGAAGTCAGCTCGCTGACCTGGGATGGCGCAAGAGCCTCGGCCTGCGCCGTCGTCAGCGACGCGATGACCCGTGTGGTCAATCCGGCGACCGCTCCGGAGCTCAATGCGGCAATGTCATCGGTCGTGAAGACGGAAATATCGTCCGTATCCAGTGCCGCGACCTGAAGGGCGTTCAAGGCGCCGATCTGCGATGTCGAAAGAGCAGCGATTTGTGCCGTGCTCAGTGCCGCGATCTGGCCATAGCTCAATGAGGCGATCTGAGAGGTCGTCAGGACGGCGATCTGGTCGCTGGTAAGGGCTGCGACGACAGTGGTGGGCAGTCCCTGGATCGCGTCCGAATTGATCACGGATAGCTCGGCAGTGGAAAGGGTCGTCAGATCCGCCGTGGTCAGTCCCGCCAGGCCGGCGGAACTCAACGCCGCGATCTGGGTGGTCGTAAGTGCTTCGAACTGCTCAATGCTAAGCACCCCGATCTGTGTACTGCTCAGGCCGGCAATGCTGCCCGTCCCGAGTGCCGCGATCTGGGCGGTGGAGAGGGAGGCGATAAAGTCGGTCGACAGGCCCTGGACCGAGCTGGAACTGATCGCTGCTATATCGGAAGTCGAGAAGGTTGCCAGATCGGCCGAGCTGAGGCCTGCAATGCCGGCGGAACTCAAGGCCGCGATCTGGGCCGTCGAGAATGCTGCGATCTGATCGACGCTCATTGCGGCGACCTGGGTGCTGCTCAAACCTGCCACGCCCGCCGTGCTCAACGCCGCGACCTGGCTTGTCGACAAGGCGGCGATATCGCCGGTGCTAAGGACTGCAATCTGCTTTGAGCCAAGAGCTCCGACTTGCGCCGCCGTCAAAGCCTCGACTTGATCAATGCTGAGAACGGCGATCTGTGCCGTCGTCAATCCGGCAATGCCGCCCGTGCCCAGGGACGTAATCTGGGCCGTCGACAACGCCGCGACAATGGCAGTCGTCAGGCCCGACATGGCGCTCGAGCTGATCGCCGCGATATCCGCGCTTGAGAAGGTCTGAAGATCGTCGGTTCCGAGAGCGGCAATCTGCGCCGAGCTGAGCGCTCCGACCTGGGTAGGCGTTAGAGCCTCGGCCTGATCCGTGCTGAGCGCCGCCATCTGGCTGGTGGTGAGGCCTGTTATGCCGGCTGTGCTCAACGCGGCAATCTGCGCCGTCGACAAGGCTGCGATTGCGGCGGTTGACAGGGCTGACATCGCAAGCGAGCCGATGGCCGCCATATCCGCAGTTGAGAAGGTCGCGAGATCGTTTGTCCCGAAGGCGGCAATCTGCTTTGAGGTCAAGGTCCCGATCTGGGTCGGCGTCAAAGCCTCGGCCTGGTCCGTGCTGAGCGCTGTGATCTGATCTGTCGTCAGTCCGGCAATCCCGCTTGTGCTCAGCGCTGCGATCTGGTTGGTGGAGAGGGCTTCGATGCCGCTCGTGCCGAGTACCGTGATCTGCTTGGAAGTGAGCGCTGCGACCTGAGCAGTGGTCAAGGCCTCCAATTGCCCGGTATTCAGGGTTGCTATCTGCGATGTTGTCAGGCCTGCAATGCCGGCTGCGCTGAGCGCTGCGACCTGGTCGGTCGAGAATCCGGCGATCGTCGCCGTCGATAGGCCCGATATGGCACTCGAACTGATGGCCGCGATATCGGCGGTGGAAAAGGCGTCCAGATCATCAGTGCTGAGCGCTGCGATCTGGGTCGAGCTCAGCACGCCGATCTGCGCCGTTGTCAGAGCCTCGGCCTGGTCGACGTTGAGAGCCGCCAGCTGTGCCGTTGTCAGGCCGGCGATCCCGGCGGTGCTGAGCGCGGCAATTTGCGCGGTCGACATGGCCGCGATATCGGCTGTCGTCAGCGCCGAAATCTGCTTGGAGCCAAGTGTGCTGATCTGGGCTGTCGTAAGCGCCGCGACCTGGTTGGTGCCGAGAGCCGAAATCTGCAGGGTGGTGAGACCCGCAATGCCGGCGGTGCCGATCGCCGCGATCTGGTCCCCAGAAAAGGCAGCGATGGTCGCCGTCGACAGGCCGGCGATGGCGCTCGAACTGATGGCTGCGATATCGGAAGTCGAGAATGTCTGCAGATTGGCAGGGTTCAGCGTCGCAATCTGGCTCGAACTGAGAGCAGCGACTTGAGCCGAGGTCAGGGCCTCGGCCTGGGCAGTATTCAAGACCGCGATCTGGGCACTCGTCAGACCCGCAATGCCAAGACCGCTCAATGCAGCAATCTGCGCCGTCGACATTGCGTTTATGTCGGTGGTCGTCAGCGCGGTTACCTGCTTGGAGCCAAGGACGCTGATCTGTGTCGTCGTCAGGGCTTGCACCTGGCCCGTGCTCAAGGCTGCAATCTGCAGGCTCGTCAGTCCGACAGTGCCGGATGAGCTGAGGGCGGCGATCTGCGCCGTCGAAAGCGAGGCTATGTCCGTTGTGCTCAAGGCGGAAACCTGCGCCGAGCTTAGCGCAGCAACCTGCTTGCTGCTCAAGGCATGGACCTGAGCGGTATTCAAGACTGCGATCTGTTTGGTCGACAGACCGCTGATCCCAAGCGCGCTGAGGGCTGCGATCTGATTTGTCGTCAATGCCGCTATCGCGCCCGTGGACAGGCCCGATATGGCGCTCGAGCCGATGGCGGCTATGTCCTGCGTGGAAAATACGGCTATGTCGTCTGTCGTCAGCGCAGAAAGCTGGGTCGAGTTCAGGGCCGCGACCTGTGCTGTCGTCAACGCTTCGGCCTGGCTGGTGCTGAGCGCAGCGATCTGCTTCGTGGTAAGGCCAGCAATGCCTGAGGTACTGAGGGCCGCCACTTGGCTCGTCGACAAAGCGGCGATTGCTGTCGTGGGCACGCCCGATATGGCGGCGGAGGTGAGCGCCGCAATGCTCTTGGTCGACAGGGCAGCTACATCATTTGTCGTCAATACGGAAAGCTGCGCGGAACTCAGTGCAGCGACCTGTGCCGTCGTCAGCGCCTGGAGCTGACCGGTGCTCAAGGCGGCAATCTGCTGGGTGGTCAGCCCCGTAATGCCCGATGTGCTGAGGGCTGCGATCTGGGCCGTCGACAAGGCCGCAATGGCATCCGTCGACAAGCCGGAGATGGCGGCGGAGCCGATCGCGGAAATATCTTTGGTCGAGAAGGTTGCGATGTCGGCGGCACCCAGGCTGCCGATCTGCTTGGAACTCAGAGCCGCGACCTGAGCCGATGTCAGGGCCTCCGTCTGGTTGGTGTTGAGAGCCGAGATCTGCGCGGTCGTCAGGCCTGCAATGGCCGAGCTGCCAAGGGCCGCAATCTGCGCCGTCGAAAGGGTCGCGACGATGGCCGGGTCCAAAACCGCGATCTGCGCCGAGCTCAGGGTTGCGATCTGCTTGGTCGACAGCACATCTATCTGGCTGCTGTTTAAGGCACTGATCTGATCGGTGCTTATGCCAAGGATGCCGGTCGGGCTAAGTGCGGCGATCTGCGCGGTCGAGAAGGCCGCCAAGGCTGCCGTGGACAGACCGGAAATGGCACTCGAACCGATGGCGGCAATATCTGCGGTCGAGAGGGTCGTTACGTCGCCCGAGCTAAGGACGCTAAGCTGAGCTGAACTCAATGCTGCGATCTGCGTCGTTGTCAAAGCGGCAAGTTGCGCACTGCTCAGAACGTTGACTTGATCGGTGCTCAGTCCGGAGATTCCGGCGGTGCTGAGCGCAGCCATCTGGGCGGTCGTAAGCGAAGCGATGCTTCCTGTGCCGAGCGCTGCCACTTGCGATGAGCTCAGCGCGGCAATCCGGGTCGTGGTCAAGACGGCCACCTGTGCCGTGCTCAAAGCAGCGACCTGATCGGTCGTCAGGCCCGCGACGGTGGTCGTGCCGAGCGCTGCGATCTGATCCGTGGACAATGAACTAATGACGGATGTGCTGAGACCCGATACCGCCTTGTTCGAAATCGCTGCGATATCGGCGGTCGAGAAGGTTGCTATGTCATCGGCACTCAGCGCGCCGAGCTGGGCGGAGCTGAGGGCCTTGACCTGCGCGGTGGTCAGTGCTTCGGCCTGTGCCGTGCTCAGTGCGGCCATCTGCCCCGTTGTCAAGCCGGCCACTCCAGAGGTGCTGAACGCGGCGATTTGGGCTGTGGAGAGAGAGGCGAAGATATCCGCATCTATGGTCGCGATTTGCGATTGGCTGAGGGCCGCGATCTGATTGGTGAGCAACGCATCGACCTGGCTACCGCTTAATGCATCGATCTGCGCGGTGCTGAGGCCTGCAATGCCTGCCGTGCTCAAGGCAGCGATCTGGGCGGTCGTCAGTGCGGCAATCGCATCGGTCGACAGCCCCGACATCGCGGTCGAGCTGATCACGGCGATATCGGCGACGGAAAGGGCGGCGACATCATCGGTCCCGAGTGCGGAGAGCTGAGCGGTCTTCAGAGCCGCGACCTGATTTGTTGTCAGGGCTGAGACTTGCGTGGTGTTCAGCGCATTGACCTGATCGGTCGTCAGGCCGGTAATCCCGGAGGTGCTTATCGCGGCGACCTGTGCGGTGGACAGAGCGGCGATGACATTGGTGTCGAGGGCTGCGATCTGAGTTGCGCTGAGAGCCGTCATCCACGATGCCGGCAGGGCGGCAATCTGCGCCGTATTGAGCGCGGTGATCTGGGTCGTCGTCAAGCCGGCGATCCCGACGGCACTCAAGGAGGCGATTTGCTGCGTCGAGAGCGTCGAGATGACGCCGGTGCTCAACCCTGTTACCGCCTTGCTGGAAAGTGCGGCGATTTCGTCGGTCGTAAAGGTCGCAATGTCGTCCGTTCCGAGAGCGGAGACCTGTGTCGAGCTCAATTTGGCGATCTGGGCTGTCGTCAATGCCTGCGTTTGCGCCGTGCTCAGAGCGGCGATCTGATCTGTCGTGAGACCGGTGATGCCGGATGTGCTGAGGGCGGCAATCTGGCTGGCGGTAAGGGATGTAACGGTGCCCGTGCTGAGGGCTGCAACCTGGCTCGACGTCAGGCTCGCGACCTGTGTCGTGCTCAGCGCCGCGAGCTGTGCAGTGCTCAAGGTTGCGACCTGAGTGGTCGTCAGGCTCGCGAGCGTGCTCGTGGCCAGGGCCGCAATCTGCGCCGTCGAGAGACCGGCGACGGCACCGGTGCTCAAGCCTGCAATCGCCTTGGTGGCAATCGCGGCCAAGTCGGCCGTCGACAGGGCCGCCACGTCGTTTGCCGTCAGCGCCGTCATTTGTGTCGAGCTCAATGCCGCAATTTGGCCGGTCGTCAGGCTTGCGAGCTGAGCAGTACCCAGCGTCGATATCTGGGTGGTCGTCAGGCCGGTGATGGCGCTCGTGGTCAAGGCCCCGAGCTGTGTGCTTGAAAGGGACGCAATGACGCTGGTCGAGAGGCCGCCTATCGCCTTGCTGGACAGTGCGGCAATTTCATCTGTCGTGAAAGTTGCCACGTCATCGGAACCCAGCGCAGCAAGTTGAGTGGAACTCAACACCTTGACCTGGCTCGACGATAGCGCCTCGATCTGGGTCGTGGTGAGCGCGGTGATCTGGCCCGTCGTCAGTCCTGTGACCGCCGTCGTGGTGAGCGCTGCGATCTGCGCAGTTGAAAGGGCGGCAATGTCATTCGTGCTGACAGCCGCAATCTGGGTTGTTTTCAGCACACTGATCTGGGTGGTCGTCAAGGCTGCGACCTGTTGCGAGCTCAGGCTTGATATCTGGCTCGTGGTCAAGCTCGCGACGGCGCGCGTCGCGAGGCCCGCGATCTGGGTGCTCGAAAGTGCAGCAACCTGGGTGGTCGTCAGACCCGTGACCGCGCTCGAACTAAGGGCGGCAACCTGATCGGTCGAAAGGGAGGCGATGACCCCTGTACTTAACCCCGCCACGGCCTTGCTGGTAATGGCGGCAATTTCCGTTGTCGAGAACGTTGCAATCTCGTCCGCGCCGAGGACCGAAAATTGAGTCGAGCTCAGCGCCGCAATTTGAGCACTGGTGAGTGCCGCCACTTGCTGCGTGCTTAGCGCTGCGATCTGACCGGTCGTCAAACCGGTAATGGTGGCCGCTTTCAACGCCGCGATCTGTCCGGTCGAAAGCGCCGCGACGACATCCGTGCCCAACACGGCAATTTGGCTCGAGCCCAGTGCCGCGACCTGCGCCGTTGTCAGGACGCTCGTTTTTTCCGTGCCCAGAACCGCAATCTGAACCGTGCTCAACCCGGCAACCCCAGCCGTGCTGAGCGCCGCAACTTGCGCTGTCGACAAGGCGGCGATGGCAGTCGTGCCAAGACCCGATATGGCCTTGCTGGTGATTGCCGCGACGCTGGCGGTCGAGAGCGCGGCGATATCGTCCGTGCTCAATGCGGATATCTGGGTCGAAGTCAGCGCCGCGACCTGTGCCGTCGTCAGAGCGGCAATCTGCGTTGTGGTCATCACGCTGATCTGGCCCGTTGTCAGCCCGGCGATGCCGCTTACGCTGAAGGCGGCAATTTGCGCGGTCGAGAGCGCTGCGATATCGCTCGTGCTCAAGACTGCAGTTTGCGTCGTCTTCAGCGAATTGATTTGGCTTGTCGTCAATGCGCCGATCTGCACCGTGCTCAGTGCGGCGATCTGGATGGTGGTCAGGCCGGTAACGGCTGATTTGCTGAGGGCCGCGACCTGTGAGGCCGACAGGGCCGTAACATCGCCCGTGCTCATGACTGCGACTTGCGTCGCGGTGAGCGCTGCGACCTGTGCCGTCGTCATTGCGGCGATCTGCGCCGTACCCAAGGCAGCGATCTGAGCCGTTGTCAGGCCGGAAATCGCGGCCGTACTCAGGGCGGCAACCTGGTTCGTCGCGAGAGAGGAAATGGTTGCTGTCGAGAGGCCTGCGACCGCGGCAGCGGTAATCGCCGCCATGTCATCTGTCGAAAATGTGGCGATATCGCCCGTAGACAGCGCGGAGAGCTGCGCCGAACCTAGGGCCTTGACTTGGCTCGAGGTGAGAGCCTCGGCTTGCGCAGTGCTCAGGGCTGCGATTTGCGCCGTCTTCAGGCTGGCAATCGCGCTGGCTGTCAGGGCCGCAATCTGAGCAGTTGAAAACGCAGCTATATCGCTCGTGGGCATGGCCGCGACCTGCGTCGTCTTGAGAGCGGCGATCTGCGCTGTCGTCAGGGCCGCAATTTGCGCCGTGCCCAGAGCCGCGATTTGGCTCGTCGTCAGATTGGAAATGCTGCTGGTGCTCAACGCTGCGACTTGGTCCGTCGAGAGCGAGGCCATTGCCGCGGTCGACAGGCCCGATACTGCCTTGCTGCTGATCGCAGCCATATCGTCCGTCGAAAAGGTGGCCAGATCAGCGGCGCTGAGCGCAGAAAGTTGCACGGAGCTCAAGACCCGGACCTGCGATGTTGTCAAGGCTTCCGCCTGTTCGGTCGTCAGGCCCTGGAGCTGCTGCGTCGTGATCGCGGTGATCTGCACGGAACTGAAGCTCTCGATTGCAGACGTTGTCAGGGCGGCCAATTGATCGAGCGTAAGCCCCGGAATGGCGCTTTGCGAAATTGCGCTCAGCTGCTGGGAGGTGAGAACCTCCACGTCCTCGGTATCCAGCGCGGCGATCTGCGCCGATGTGAGGACGCTGATCTGCTTGGTGGACAGCGACGCCACATCCTCCGTGGTCCAGGCTGCCACAGCCGATGTCGAAAGAGATCTGATCTGAGTGAGGCTCAAGGATGAAACGATCGAAGTCATAAACAGGACTCTTTCCGTAGCCGCGTTGCGATGTCGGCATATTCAAAGCCGACCAGGCCTGCCTTGCCGAAGCGCTGGCAGATTAATACTCTCTAAAATTCATGCCCCACTGCCGCAGCGTAGTGCGACTGGCTTGCCCGAAGCTGTGCCTGAACTTCTGATTGTCGTTGTGTAGGTACAGAATTCCCGGACTGGTCGAAATTCGTCGTGCTGATCGAGCGACAGACGTCGCCCGCCGGGCCGCACGACAAAAGGGCCCCGGAGGGCCCTTCTGATTAAGCCGGCGGAGAATCAGCGCTGGAGGTTGACCAGCACGTCCAAGAGGTCGGAGCCCGTCTGGAAGACCTTGGAGTTTGCCGTGTAGCTTTTCTGTGCCTGGATCATGTCGGTGAGCTGGCCGGCCAGGTCGACATTCGATGCTTCCAGCGAGTTCGACTGGATATAGCCCAGGCCGTTGCTGTTGGCGAAGCTCGTGACGGTCACGCCGGAATCGGCATTGGCCTGATAGACGTTGCCGCTCAAGAGCGTGAGCTTGTCCGGGCTTGCAACGGTTGCCAGCGGGATCTGATAGATCGCCTTCGGGTCGCCGGTCTTGTAGTTTGCATAGACGACGCCGCTCTTGTCGATCGTGACGCCGGTAACGGGGCTTGCCGCCTGGCCGTTGGTCGAACCCGTCGAGCTGAAGTCGCTGGCCTTCTGGGTCATTCCGCTCAGATCCATCGCGATGGATCCGCTCGTCGTTGGATCGGTGATGGTGAACGTCCCGCCGCTCGTCAGATTTCCGCTTGAATCGAATGTCAACGTAGTCGAACCGACTGCATCGGAGGAATAAGGGAATGACGAGGTGCCGGAGGTGCTCGCATCGGCATTGCGATAGACGCTAACCTCCCACTGATCCGTCGCGCCCGTGGTGGAATCGGCAGATTGGGTCTTGGTGTAGTAAACGTCATACATGACGGAGTTGCCGAGCTTATCATAGGCAACAACCGAGCTCTTCTGGGTATCGGAGGTAACCGAGGTCGGATTGGCGCTTGGCAAGGTCGATGCATCCGTAACGGTCGTTGCATTCGAATTGAGGTTGCCCGTGAAAGTGCCTGTCGTCGACGGCGTGCTGGCAAGACCGCTCTGATTGACATTGATCGGCACCAGGCCGTCGAAGCCGTTGACGACGACGGCAGGCGCGCCCGACGCATAGGAGTAACCCATCAGGGTATAGCCAGCGGAGTTGACGAGGTTGCCATTCGCGTCCGGAGTAAAGTCGCCGGCGCGCGTGAGAACCGTCTTGCCGTCGGCGCCCTGCACGACAAAGAAGCCGGAGCCCTGGATCGAGAGATCGCTGCTCGACGAGGTGGAGACCGTATCGCCTTGCTGCGAGACCGAATAGCTGACGTTGGTTTCGACGCTGCCGGAGTTATAGCTGCCGCCGCCCGAAGGCAGGATCAACGACGAAAAGCTGGTGCTTGCCGACTTATAGCCCGTTGTATTGACGTTCGCGATGTTGTCCGACACGGTGCTAAGCTTATTTGCCTGCGCGTTCATGCCGGAAACTGCCGTTTTCATGCTACCAAAGATGCTCATTGGTTCCTCGCACGTTGCTGATGCCGGGATGGTAGCGGTAATGACTTGTGTGAAGCTGGCTTTTTCGTGCGCGTCGCCAGTTTGAATCAGTTCAAAACATTCGACGATCCTTGAGCCGATAAGCGTTCCACATCTTCAATTCGTGGATGGCTCAAGGGTGCGATCCGGATGCTCATATCCTGTGGAGAGCTTCACTTTCCGCGGCAGGCCGCAATAGGCCCTGACAGCCAGGGCCTTGGATGGAGAGGCATCATCAACGGCTTTCGCCTGCCGGAGCTTAGTGCTTTGGCTCAAGTTGGGTATTCGAGCCAGTCGCAGCGGCGCCTTGTGTTGCCGTATCAAGGTCGGCGCGGATGATATCGGCCGTTTTCTCATAATGGAGCTGCAGCAACCGTTCGGCTTCCGCGGTATCCCGATCAAGCACGGCCTTGAGGATACGCGCATGCTCGTCACTGACCTTACGCACGCGAAAGGCCTTGCGGATCGAAAGCGCACGATAGCGGTAGAGCCTATCGGCGAGCTGCTCGCAAAAGCCTATCAACGGTCGCGATCCGCAGCCGCCGATCAGCAGCGCGTGAAAAGCGCGATGAAGCCTTTCCCATTCCGGATTGTCCTCGAAGTGTTCCGGGTTGAGTGAACGTGGGGTGCGCTCCAGCCGGTGATGGGCGACCAGAAGCGCCTCTTCCCAGTCGGGCGTTGCATTCGCCATTGATTCCCGCAGCGCCAGCGTCTCCACCCAACAGCGCGTTTTCGTCAGCTCGTGCAATTCATCCAGGCTGATGGGTTTGACGAAGAAGCCGCGCTGTTCCTTTCCGATGACGAGATCCTCTGTCGTCAGTCGGTTCAGTGCCTCGCGCAAGGGTGTCTGACCGGCATCGTAATGCTCGATCAGAAAGCGCAATTGCAGCTTGCGGCCAGGCTCCAGGCGCGTTGAAAGAATGTCGGCCTTCAGCCGCTCATAGATGCTGGTTGCCAATGTCGCGGGGCTTTCGGCCCCTTTCTTCAGCAAGTTGACGTTCATGGTGCTCTCTGGCTTGCAAATCGCTTTTTATATACACGAGGAAGCGTCGGCACAAAATTTATAAATTTTATCTTTACGGCAAAAAGTTTGTACATTATGAGAGATGTTAACGAGGGAGGATTCAATGAGCGGAGCGAAAAGGGGAGCGACAGGCGCCTTTGCGAGTGGCTGCGCTTGCTGCGGCATTGATATCCACTGTCACGTTGTGCCCGCCCATTTTCCGCTTCCGGCAGGGGGTGCCGCGGTCCGCGGCTGGCCTTCAGTGGTTGCCGCAGATGCCTGCCACGCAACGGTCGTCATCGACGACAAGCCCTATCGCACGGTCAGCGATGCCTGCTGGGTCGCCGAGCGGCGGCTGGAGGAAATGGACCGGACCGGCATCCGCATTCAGGCGCTGTCTCCCATGCCGGAACTGTTCGGTTATTGGATCGAAACGAACGCAGCCCGCGACCTCGTTCGATACGTCAACGATGCGATCGCGGCGATCGTCGGGGAGGGTGAGGGGCGTTTCGTCGGGCTCGGCGGTGTTCCGCTTCAGGATATTGATCTTGCAATTCTCGAATTGCATCGCATCGTCGGCGAGCTCGGCTTTCGTGGAGTTGAGATCGGCAGCAATATCAATGGCGTGCCGATCGGTGATCCTCGTTTCCACCCATTCTTTGCGGAAGCCGAGAGGCTTGGCGCTGCGGTCTTCGTACATGCGGTGCGCCCGGCAGGCATGGACAGGCTGCTCGGGCCGGCGCCGCTTCAGCAGGTGCTCGGCTACCCGACCGATGTCGGATTGGCGGCTGCATCCGTGATTACCGGCGGGCTGCTTCAGAAACTCCCGAAGCTGCGGATCGCCTTCAGTCATGGCGGCGGCACATTTGCCTCGCTGCTGCCGCGGCTGGAGCAGGGCTATTCTGCTTTCCCGGCGCTCAACGAGATCATGACGGAGAGCCCTACTATGCAGGCGCGACGTCTCTATGTGGACTCGCTGGTCTTTGACGCGAACATGCTGCGCCATCTCGTCGCCGTCTTCGGTGAAGAGCGCGTGCTGCTCGGAACCGACTATCCTTTCAATTTCCGTGAGAACGAGCCTGTCGCTCGCATCGAAGAAGCGTTAGCCGATGCAAATCTGCGCGCGCGCCTGACATTTGCGAATGCACGCGCCTTCCTGGGCTTGGACGAGGTTTGATCCTATGACTGAATTTCCTGTCATCGCTTTGCGCAGCGTGGAACTGGGTACGCCCGATCTTGCGACGTCTGTCGACTTTTATACTCGCATCTGGGGTCTCGACGTCGTTGCCGAAATAGGTGGCAAGGTTTTCCTGGCGGCAACCGGCGATGATTTTCATGTGCTGGAACTGAAGCAAAGCGACCGCGCGGAATTGCGCAAGATCAGCTTTCGTGTGAGCACACCAGAAGAGCTAGGATTGCTTTTTGCAAGGACGGTTACCGCGGGTTGCACTGTGCTGCGCGAAATCGGCCCTGCCGACGGGCCTGCGCACGGCGAGCGCTTCGTTATTCGCGAGCCACAAGGCTCGGTGCTGGAATTTGTGTGCGGTGACCGCCGCAAGCAGGGGCGCGTGGTTGCCAACCGGCCGGGGCGTCTCGCTCATGTCAACATCAACAGCAGTCAGATCGAGGCACTTTCGGACTTCTATCGCGATGTCCTGGGTTTCCGCTTGACGGACCGATCGAGGCTCATGGCCTTCCTGCGCTGTAACGACGACCATCATGCGGTCGTGCTGGCTGAAGCGCCGTCAAACGGGCTGAACCATGTCGCCTTCCTGATGCCCGATCTCGAATCCGTCATGCGAGGCTCTGGCCGCGTCGTCGATCACGGCTATCCGATCGGCTGGGGTGTCGGTCGGCATGGGCCGGGCGACAATGTCTTCGCCTATTTTGTCGATCCGCAGGGTGTGGTGATCGAATACACCGCTGAAGTCCTGCAGGTGGACGACGGCTACCGGGCTCGAGGCCCGGAGGAATGGGTCTGGCCACCTGGCCGGACTGACCACTGGGGCATTGCGCCTCCAAAGAGTGACGCCTGCAAGAAGGCGCAGATTTCCATCGGATTTTCCGGCGCCTGATGCGCCCAGTAGACATTTGCAGAGGCATGCCCCGTGAAGAACGACAATGATATTTCGAACCGCTATGATGTGCTGGTGGTCGGGTTCGGCCCGGCTGGAGCCGTGGCCGCTGGCATGCTCGGCGCACGCGGCCATTCCACGCTCGTCGTCGATCGGCTGACCGGCGTCTATGACAAGCCGCGCGCCATCGCGCTCGACCACGAAATCCTGCGCCATTTCGACAATATGGGCATTGCCGACGAGGTGCTTCCCCATGTCGCGCCATTCACAGCATCCCAGCACTTTGGCGCCGAGGGACAGCTCATCCGCCGCATCGACATGGTGCCCGAGCCCTATCCGCTCGGCTACACTCCGAGCATGGTGTTTACCCAGCCTCCCGTCGAGGCCGTCTTGAGGCGCCATGCCGAGAGCTTCGACTGCGTGACGATAGAGCTTGGCACGGAAATGGTCGATCTTGATCCACGGGCGGATGAGGTGGTCGCGACGCTTCAGGATTCGTCCGGCAAAAGTCGCAAGATTGCTGCGAAATATGTGATCGGCTGCGACGGTGCCTGGAGCCGCGTGCGCGAACTGTCTGGAATGAAGCTTGAAGATCTCGTCTTCGACGAGCCGTGGCTCGTGGTCGATGTGCAAGTGCACGAGGCAGCACTTGCCAAGCTGCCGCAGACTTCGGCCCAGTTCTGCAATCCGGCGCGTCCCACAAGCTACATCATGGGGCCGAGGAACCACCGTCGGTGGGAAATCATGCTTCTGCCAGGCGAAGATCCGCGGGAGATGGAAAAGCCCGACAATGTCTGGCGGTTGCTGTCGCCCTGGCTGGCGCCGGAGGAGGGCGAGCTTTGGCGTGCCGCCGCCTATCGTTTCCATGCGTTGGTCGCCGACGAGTGGCGGCGGGGCAGGGTGCTCATAGCCGGCGATGCCGCGCATCAGCAGCCCCCTTTTATTGGACAGGGCATGTGCCAGGGCCTGCGCGATGTTTCCAATCTCGTCTGGCGGCTTGACCGCATCCTGAAGGGACGATCTTCCGAAGCGCTGCTGGACAGTTACACGGTGGAACGCAAGCGGCATGTGCAGGCGCTGACCGGCAAGATCAAGGCGATCGGCCAGACGATCTGCGAACGTGATCCCGTTGCCGCCGCCGCGCGTGACGCCCGTATTCTTGCAGAGGGCGGCGGTCGGCCGATGACCATAACCCGGCAGGAGATCGTCCCGCCCATCGAGGACGGCCTGATCGCCGAGGAAGGCACGCCGGCACGCGGCTTGCTGTTTCCGCAGCCTGCGATCGTCGAAAGTTCGGATCAACGCTTGATGGACACCTTCACCGGGCCGGAATGGCGGCTGGTTCTCGATGGCCGCCAGATCGGCGTGACGGAAGGACAGACACTGGCCGAAGCGATCGACGGGATCGTGGTGAAGGCTGTTGTGCCCAAGGATGCAGACGCAATCGACCCATCGGCACTCCGGGAGAAGGATGGCGTGCTTTCCGCCTGGTTCGACCGGCATGGTGCGGTCGCCGCGCTCGTGCGTCCTGACCACTATGTCTTTGGCGCTGCCCGAAGCGTCGAGGTCCTTCGCCAACAGATCGCCGATCTAAGTACGCGTCTCGCCTGAGGCAGCGTCGGCAATTGCAGTTTTCTTTGAGGTTCTGGGAGGAACATATGTCCGAGTCAACCGCCGATACCACCAGCAAATGGCAACCTTTCGCCGTCCTTATCCTGCTTTTCCTGTTCCAGACGCTGAACTTCTTCGACAAGCTGGTCTTCGGCCTTTCCGCCGTGTCGATCATGAAAGACCTTAGCATTTCGCCGCAGCAGTTCGGCCTGATCGGCAGCAGTTTCTTTCTTTTGTTCTCCATTTCGGGCGTTCTCGTCGGCCTGTTCGCCATCGGCCGCGTCCCCGTCAAATGGATCCTCGTCATTCTCGCCGCGATCTGGTCGATCGCGCAAATCCCGATCTACTTTACCAGCTCGGTGACGGTTCTCGTCGCCTGCCGCATTCTGCTCGGCCTTGGGGAGGGACCGGGATTGCCGACGGCGTTGCATGCCTGCCATAACTGGTTCAGTCCGCAAAAGCGCAGCGTGCCGAGCGCCGTCGTGCTGCAGGGTATCAGCGTCGGTTTGCTCGCCGGCGGGCCGATCCTGACCTATGTGATCGTCAATTACGGCTGGCGTTCGGGCTTCCTCTTTTGCGGGCTGATCGGCGTTGCCTGGATCGTTGCCTGGCTGCTCATCGGCGGTGAAGGGCCGCATGCGGTCGCGGAGAATGAAAAGGCTCGCGCCGTGACGGGAGAGGCCCCTATCCCCGCCCGCAAGCTCTGGCTCGACCCGACCGTCATCGGCGTCATCATCATGTCCACCATGTCCTACTGGATCGTCGGCATGTCAGCCACGTGGCTGCCGCCTTTCCTGCAGCAGGGTCTCGGCTATTCGCAGACTGAGACCGGCTCGATCATTTCGGCCGTCTATATCTTCCAGTCGCCGCTGTTGCTCATCGGTTCGTGGATTGCTCAGCGCATGCTTCAGACGGGCGTGAGTAAGCGTGCTGCCCTCGGCAGTGCTTCGGGCTATGCGCTTCTCGTCAGTGGATTGGCATTGATTGCCTCGGTTCATGTCAGTGGTCCGCTGCAACTGGCGCTGATCGCGATCGCCTTTGCCGCTCCGAGTCTTACGACGATCTACGGCCCGATCACGCTCGGAAGCGTCGCACCCGCTGTCCAGCGCGGACGTTTGATCGTCGTCATCTACTCCGCAAACGCCGTCTCCGCACTCGCATCCAACGCCGTCACCGGCATGATCGTGCAGGCAGCCGGACCCGATCATGTCGCGGCCGGCTATGCAAATGCCATGCTGTTTACGGCCGCAATCCTCATCATCGGCGCAATTTCCGCCTTCGCGCTGATCTTTCCGGATCGCACCATCGAGCGCTTCGACAAGTTGACGCGCTTCACCGATCAAATGCAGCGGGTGTGAACGCACCCGCCACCCAGTCCGACCCCCCTACAGGAGCAAAAACCATGAGACTGTCCACCGTCAAGATCGCCGGCCGCACGACCTGGGGCGTCGTCGAAGACGATCGCTTCCTCGATGCCGGCGCGGTTCTCGCGTCGCGCTATGCCGATCTCAAATCGGCTGTGGCCGCCGGTTTTGCCGGCGTTGCCGAGGCAGCCGCTTCCGCTGTCGCGACGCCGCTCGGCGACATCGAATGGCTGCCGGTCATTCCCAATCCCGACAAGATCCTCTGCGTCGGTCTGAACTATGAAATGCATCGCCAGGAGACGGGACGTGCGGAGGTGGAAAACCCGACGATCTTCGCTCGCTATGCCAATAGCCAGACAGGCCATCTCGCCCCGATCGTGCGCCCGAAGGTCTCGACGGACCTTGATTTCGAAGGCGAGCTGGCGGTCATCATCGGCAAGTCCGGCCGTTACATCGCACGCGACGAGGCCATGCGTTATGTCGCCGGCTATGCCTGCTACAATGACGGCAGCGTGCGTGATTTCCAGCGTCATACGCATCAGTTCACGCCGGGCAAGAATTTCCCCGACACCGGCGCCTTCGGGCCGTGGATGATGACGCCGGACGAGCTTGGTCCGCTACCCGATCTTCGCATTCAGACACGTCTCAATGGGACAGTCGTGCAGGACGCGACCTTCGGCCAGATGATTTTCGATATTGCACGGCAGATCGAATATTGCTCCAGCTTCACGCGGCTGGAGCCGGGCGACGTCATTGTCAGCGGCACACCAGGCGGGGTCGGCGCCAAGCGGCAGCCGCCGCTGTGGATGAAGCCGGGAGATGTCGTGGAGGTGGAAGTCGACAGGCTCGGCGTTCTCAGCAATCCGATCGTCGACGAATTGCGTTAGCTTCTGCTTACCAGTTTCGGCTGTAAGCTGATGGGGATCGGCGAGCCGACAGGTTCCGTCGAAGCATGGGAAGTGGCGCAATCTGCGCCCCTTCAATTTGCCGGGATCGATTGAAATTCTTTCGGGAGGGATGCCATGAAACAGTTCATTGCCTTATGCGCGATCGGATCGCTGCTCGCTTCAACAGCTTTGTCGCAGGAGCAACCCGCGCTTTCGGCTCGCGTCGCCAAGACGCTGACCATTGACGGACTTTCCTTCAAGGATCTCAATCGCAATGGCAAACTTGATCCTTACGAGGACTGGCGCCTGCCGGCTGCCGAGCGGGCTGAAGATCTCATCAGACAAATGACACTGGAGGAGAAGGCCGGCCTCATGATGCATGGCACCGCTCCATCCATCGGCCCCGGTTCCGGCATGGGGGTCGGGACCGAATATGATCTTGTGCGCGCCAAGGAGATGATCGACGGACGCAAGGTCGTGACCTTCATAACGCGATTGGCGGGCGATCCCGCTCGCTTGGCCGAGGAAAACAACAAGCTTCAGGAGATCGCGGAGGCCGGACGGCTGGGGATTCCGGCGTCGATCAGCACCGATCCGCGCAATCACTTCCAGTTCGTACTCGGAGCGAGCGTTTCGGCGGGAGGATTCTCGAAATGGCCCGAGACCCTCGGGCTGGCGGCCATAGGCGATCCGTCGCTCGTCCGGCGCTTCGGCGATATCGTCCGCCAGGAATATCGCGCCGTCGGCATACAGGAGGCATTGTCTCCGCAAGTGGATCTTGCCAGCGAGCCACGCTGGCCGCGCACCAACGGGACGTTCGGTGAGGACGCGCAACTCGCCAAATCCATGGCGGAAGCCTATGTGGCCGGGTTCCAGAATGGCGAAGACGGCATCAACAAGGACAGTGTCGTTGCCGTGGCCAAACACTGGGTCGGTTATGGCGCGGCAAAGGACGGTTACGACAGCCACAACGTCTATGGACGCTACGCGACCTTTCCCGGCAACAATTTTGCTGAACATCTCATCCCGTTCGAGGGGGCCTTCAAGGCGAAGGTCGGCGGCGTGATGCCGACATATTCGATCCTGGATGGCGTGACCCTCGACGGCAAGCCGCTGGAGCCGGTAGGTGCGGGATATAGCAAGCAGCTTCTGACCGACCTGTTACGCGGCCATTATGGCTTCGACGGCGTGGTTCTCAGCGACTGGCTGATCACCAACGACTGCAAGGGAACTTGCCTGGATGGCGAGAAGCCCGGTGTAAAGCCGACCCTAAACGAGGAAACCTTCGGCATGCCTTGGGGCGTGGAGGATTTGAGCCGTGTCGACCGCTTCGCCAAAGCCGTCAATGCCGGCGTCGATCAGTTCGGCGGTGTCACCTCTTCCGATCTTCTGGTGGAGGCGGTGAAGGAAGGAAAGATCAGCGAGCAGCGCCTCGACCAATCCGCAGCTCGTATCCTCGTCCAGAAATTCGAGCAGGGTCTCTTCGAAAATCCCTATGTCGACCCGCAAAAGGCGCAGGCAATCGTCGGCAATGCGGCGTTTTCCGTGGAGGCAACGGCTGCCCAAAGCCGAGCCATGGTCTTGCTCGACAACAAGGCTGGCCTGCTGCCGGTGACGTCAGGCAAGAAGGTGTTCCTCTCCGGCGTCGATGCCAAAATCGCGTCGGCGCGGGGCTTTACTGTGGTGGCCGATGCCAAGGATGCCGACTTTGCCGTGGTACGTCTCAACGCGCCCTATCAGCAGCCGCATATGAACTACTTCTTCGGTTCCCGTCAGCAGGAAGGCGATCTGGATTTCAAGGACGGTAACGCCGATTTCGAGGCGTTCAAGGAGACGGCAAAGCAGGTTCCGACGATCGTTACCGTCTATCTGGCGCGTCCGGCGATCCTTACCGGCATCCGCGAGCATGCCGCTGCGATCCTTGCCAATTTCGGCGCAAGCGACGCAGCCTTGTTCGATGTGATCGAGGGCAAGCAGAAGGCGGAAGGCAAGCTGCCCTTCGAGCTTCCTTCATCGATGGAGGAGGTCCGGATACAGAAATCCGATGTGCCGCACGACACGTCCCACCCGCTCTATCCGATCGGCTATCACATGCAGTACTGATATAGGGCTCATCCGGTTCAAAGGATGCCGGTAATGAAGCGATCGACACGCGTCTCCGGTCTGTAGAGCGCTTTGACCAGGATTGCCGCCAAGATGCCTGTCAGTGCGCCGCCCATGACGTCGCTGATATAGTGCGTGCCGATATAGACCCGCGAGAAGGACACCAGAATGGCGGCCAGAAGGAAGAAAAGGGCGCGCTTCGGCAGCTTGTGCACAAGGAAGGCCGCCGCAATCGCGAAGCTCGCCGTCGCATGATCGGATGGGAACGAAGGATCGCTGGTGCGTTCAATCAAAAGCCGGGTGATTCCAACGTCATATGGCCGGATGCGGTGATCGAAGAGCAAAATGATCTGATTGATCCCAAGCCCGATCAAGAAAGTCAGTCCGGCCGCGATCAGCACGTGGCGCGTTTTTGCCCGTTCGGCGCCGGCCCACCATTGGGCGGCCACGACAAGGACGAGCAATGGGACACCTAGGTTGGAGATAGTGATCACGACATGGTCGAGAAGGCGGTTCCCTGCCAAACTGTTGATCCATTCGGTAATGGCAACGTCGAGTTCGTACATTTGGTCTCCTATCGTGTTCCGATGAGATGCACCAGTTCACTGACATCTGCCTGAAGCCACAACGGGAACTATTAAGCAGGCGGGCGGTTCAGGCCCTCTCGAGACGCTCTCTGAAAACAAGCAGGAACAGACCGGCCATGGACGCAAAAGCCGCGCCTGCGACAAAGGTGCTGTCAGGCCCGATCCATTCCCAGAGGCCGCCGGCAAGAGTGCTGGCGCACAGCAGGGCAATGCCGGAAACAAGATTGAAGACTCCGAAAGCTGTTCCCCGCAGATCGCCTGGAGAGGCGTCCGCAACCAGCGTTGCAAAGATTCCTTGCGTGAAACCCATATGCAAGCCCCAGATCAAAACTCCGAGAGCCAGACCGGGAAGCCCAGGAACAAAAGCCAAGATCAGATCAGCTGCGACCAGGAGTCCGACACCGATCAAAAGCAAGGTGACGCGGTCGACCCGGTCGGCAAGAACGCCCGCCGGATATGCGGATAGAGAATAGACGAAATTCATGCCGATCAGCACAAGCGGAATTAACATGACCGGCATGTCGAGGCTCTGGGCATCGAGTAACAGAAAAGCTTCGCTGAAGCGCGCAAGCGTAAAAATCGCCGCCACCCCCGTCACAAGCCAGTATGTGCTTGGCAGACGCAGGAGATCGGATTTTCGTAGCGGAAATCTCACGCCTTTGTCGCTGTGCGCTTTTGCAGGCTCCTTGACGAAGAAAAGGATGAGGCCGACTGCTACGAAGGCAGGGATGACGGCAATCCAGAAAACCGTGCCGAACTGATCCGAAGTCCACCACATGAGAAGCAGCGCGAGCGCCGGGCCGAGGAAGGCGCCGACCGTATCCAAAGACTGACGCAGTCCGAAGCTTGCGCCGCGAACTTCGGGAGGCGAAATATCTGCAATCAGGGCATCCCGTGGCGCACCGCGAATGCCCTTGCCGATACGGTCGATGAAACGTGCTGCCACAAGCCAGCCGATCGACGGCGCAATCGGAAAAATCGGTTTCGTCAGTGCGGCCATCCCATATCCCAACAGGACCAACAGTTTTCGCTTGCCGAGCCAATCGCTTATGGCCCCAGAGAATACTTTCGTGATCGCAGCGGTGGCTTCCGCGATGCCTTCGATGACACCGACGGAAAGCGCCGAGGCTCCAAGAACAGCCACCATATAGACGGGAAGCAGGGCGTGGATCATCTCGGATGAGACGTCCATGAAGAGCGATACGAAGCCCAGCGCCCAGACGCCGCCGGGTATGGCTGGTGCCGGTCGCCGGCCTTTTGCGGTGACATTGACCATTGGCGGGTCTTTTCGACGCATCTTGTTCAGCCGCCTTTGTTCTCTTCGTTGGCCTCGAAAACCTGGCGCGCGTAATCGTCGAGCAGGGCTTCGCAGGCTTTGAGCTTCTCGGCAGCAGAGTTTGCTAGTTGCGCGCCGTAGAAATCGAGCTTCCTGATCCGCTCAAACCATTCCTGAAGCTTTCTCAGATCGGTATCTTCTTCTTCGAGCTCGGCATAGGTGAATTTCTGCTTCGATATTTCCTTCGCGATTTCCGTCTCGAAGTCGTCACAGCGTCCGATGAATTCCCGATAGAGCTCGTCACGATCTGCATTGAAGCGTTCGATCACTTTGGTGAGCTGAGCGTCGTCGAGAGGCGCCGACTCCAGCAACACGGATTCGCCACCCATCTCGGAGATATCCAGTTCCGACATCTTTAGCCGTCGGAGGTTTTCGTCGGTGCGGGGGAGGAGGCAAACCCCATTCTGGAGATAGATGGCTCCCAAGCCCTTCAGACGCCGCCACAACGCGACCCTTCGGGCTGCAGGCTCCGAGGGCACCTTGTAGGTAAGCAAAATCCATTGATGCAAGACGTTTCTCATTATTGTTACGGTCGTTACATTTCATACATACCACGTCAACCATGAAATGGAACCTTCAATTGAACTTCAGGAGAACTGTCCAGTGGAAGATAGATGCCGCTCTTGCGAGCGACCGAAGAGGGTCAGCGAATGTCTCAGTTCGCCAGCAGTACGGGAATGCTGAGAACGGCCTCTTTTCCAGCTCGCGCGCCGACGACAACGATGCGGAACGGTACGCGCTTTACGACAAGATCGCCCAGAAGCTGCAACACGATGCAGCCGGTCCCATTCGACTATGGGCGGAGGTTCTGGCGATGATCTCGGAAAGTTTGCCGTTAGCGACGCTTGCAGTTCCCCTTCGCTAACGGCGTTTTTTCTTCTGCAGCTGTAGCCCACAGTGCTGAAACGATCGATTTCATCCATTGTCCTTTAGGTTTGTACTTGATGGTATCCTGACCGCGAAGGTAGGAAATGCAGGGTTTCGACGGCGTCAATCTGAGGTCGAGCTAATGTGGCAAGGAACCACGGTTGCGACGATAAAAGACTGGCTTGATCGGGATGCTGAAGCTGTTGTCATCCTCGACGACCCCTTATTCCTCGGTCAAGTGCGCCACCGTAGGTCATGTCTTCATGAGGTTCTTGAGGCCGACGCTGTGGGAGTTGCGCGACGGCGCAACGGCTGCCGGACGCGCGGCTACCTCGCGTGTTCGTAGGCGCAGGATTTTTCGTGAAATCTGGCTGGTATTGACAGTTATCCTCTCTGGGGGGATACAGGAAATCATGACAGAACACGCACATGACACCCATCCCGAGATCGTCAAGCGGCTTAAGCGCGCCCACGGACATCTGAAGAGCGTTATTGCCATGATCGAGGATGGCAAGCCATGTCTCGACATCGCCCAGCAGCTATCTGCCGTCGAGAAAGCGATCGTCAACGCGAAGCGGACACTCATTCAGGATCATCTCGATCATTGCCTCGAGGAAACACTTGGCGCTCTCCCGCGAGACAAGCGCCAATCCATAGACGAGTTCAAGACGATCACGAAGTATCTCTAAGGATATGACCGATTTGTTTGCCTATTTCGGGCTGTTCGTGGCGGCCCTTGGTGCGGCAACGATCCTTCCCATGCAATCCGAGGCGGCGCTTGCAGGGCTTCTTCTGACCGAAAGGTATTCGGCGCTTTGGCTTGTCGTTACTGCCAGCGTCGGCAATATTTTGGGCTCCGTCATCAACTGGATGCTAGGCAGGGGGATCGAACGGTTTCGCGACCGTCGTTGGTTCCCGATCGGTAACGATGCACTCGATCACGCACGGGGATGGTATCGCCGTTACGGGCGATGGTCGCTGCTGGCAAGCTGGGTACCGGTTATCGGCGACCCGATCACCGTTGTTGCGGGCGTGCTGCGGGAACCATTGCTGACCTTCCTACTGTTTGTAACGATCGCGAAGGTTGGGCGCTATGTCGCTCTTGCGCTGGTAACGATTAGCCTGACGTGAGGTGCCTGCACCATAGCGGATGCCCGTCGGATCATGACCCGAAGTGCCTGCTTTGAGCTGCACGACGATCATGCGCCGCCTCTCGATTGCCCGCGACAAATGATCGCTCGAAAGACTTTCGCAATTTAAGATTGGCTGACCTGGTTCGCGGACGACAAGCACATTCTCATAGATGCCACGCCGCTGCGCCAAAGCCGCGAAAATCCGTTGTCAATCACGTTAGACTTTGGATCGGTTACTTGCGCGCAAACCACCGCAGTTCCTACCGGTTGAAATCTCGATCTACTTCGAACATCCAGTGGCGCATATGATCGAGCAAAAGCGCGACGTCATATCGCCATTCCAGTACCAGAAGTTTCAAGTCCATCCTGCCACGCTGAAGACGCAAATCAAGCGCGTGTCTGAGGTTCATAAGTTCGTCGGAGGTCGGTGAATGCCGCAGGGCGCTCCTGAGCCTGGCACCACGGGCCAGGCGCCTGGCAAACAGCTCCAAATCCGATGTTGTGTCCTGGGTCGTCTCGATCATGAATAATCCTCCAAACTGTAAAGTATATCGTAATACGATATAATTCAACGGCGCAGCAGATTTTTGTCGACGCAGGGTCCGGATCCTCGAGCATTGGTGCCCCTATGACCGGCAAAATCATTGACTGGGCGCGGAGACTTTCACGACTTCCGCTCGGGGCGAACCTGGGCATGTTCTGGAAAAGGCCCGAACGGGAAAGCCTGCGGGACAGGGTGGATCAATTGGCCCGTCCGTATCGACAGCCTCACCCCGAAAAGGGATTGGCTGCCGTAGTACGCGATATATCGAAACCGATTACGAAGCGGTCTTCTAATTGTCTAATTGTCTAATTGTCTGATCTTGCGGAGCGCAATGCGAATGCGCAGGTAGCCGAGAAGATGGCCATCAGTGCCATATAGACGGCAATGGGGGTGGTGTTTCCCGGATACTCGGCCATAAGCGTTGTTGCCAGCAGAGGCGAAAGGCCGCCGCCAAGGATCGGGCCGATCTGCTGGACCAGCGAGAGGCCGCTGTAGCGGATGCGGGCAGGGAACAATTCGGAGAAGAAGGCGCCCTGGGCACCGAAGACTGAACCATGCCCGACCGCCAGGCCCAGCGCGATCGCAAGCCAGATGCTGGTCGTGTTGCCGCTATCCAGCATGGCGAAGAAGACTGCGGCGAGTGCGACCTGGAAAACGAGGCCGGTAATGTAAACCGCGCGCCGCCCGATCCGGTCGGAAAGTGCACCGAACAGGGGAAGCGTCAGGCATTCCAGAGCGCAGCCGACCAGCACGCCATTCAGGATCAATTGGCGTGGCAGACCCAGCGAATTGACGCAATAGGTAATGGCGAAGACGGCATAGATGTTGAAGAGGCCGCTTTCGGCAATCTTGGCGCCGATTCCAAGGATCACGTTGTAGCGATGGTCGCGGACGGCTTCGACGACGGGCAGGGTAGCTGTCTCTCCCTGCTCCTGAATGCGCTTGAAGGCGGGAGTTTCGGAGATCTGGAAGCGGATGAACAGGCCAAGGGCAACCAGCACGATGCTGAAGAGAAACGGCAGTCGCCAGCCCCAGGACAGGAAGGCTGCCTCGCTCATCTGTGTCGACAAAATGCCGAGCAGGGCAATCGGTATCAGGAAGCCGGCAGGGACGCCGACGTGAACCAGGGAACTGTAGAAGCCTCGTTGCTCGGGCGGCGCGTGTTCGACCGTCATCACCATGCCGCCGCCATACTCTCCGCCTATCCCGATCCCCTGAGCGAGACGCAGGAGGAGGAGGCTGATCGGCGCCCATATGCCGATTGTGTCGTAGGAGGGTACGAGCCCGATGAGAAAAGTTCCGGCTCCCATGATGATCATCGTCAACAGCAGGGCTGTCTTGCGGCCGATGCGATCGCCGAAATGGCCGAACACGATGCCGCCGATGGGGCGCGCGCAATATCCGACAAAGAAGGTGGCGAATGCGGCGAGCGTTCCGATCAGGGGATTGTCGTTTGGAAAGAATATCTTGTTGAACACCAGCGCCGTGGCGGTCGCATAGAGCGTGAAATCGTAATATTCGATCGTATTTCCCATGGCGCTGGCCAATGCGACCTTGCGCATGTCCTTGGCCAGAACCGGTCGCGAATTGGCTATGCGACTCTCGGTTTGAGAGATGTTTTCTGGGGCCGATGTTCTCACTGTTTCCTCCCGTACAGGTCGTTTTGGTGGTTCCGTCTGCTCGTGTCGCCTCCTTTCAGCCATTCAGCCTCATGCAGTGAGGTGAGTTGACTGACGACACCAGCCCGATCCGATGGATCAGGGTTTGCGTCAGGCGCAGCACGAGCAGCGCCTGACGCCCACGGCCTTACTTTTCTTCGTAGCGCAGCACGTTTCTGAGCTCTCGCTGGATGTTTTCGAGCTGCGTGGGTGTCGTTGCCGGCATCGGCATCCGCGGCAGGCCTGCCTCGGTGCCTTGAAGCGCGATCGCCGTCTTGATGTTGGCCGGCAGATTGTCGGCATAGATCGCGTTCCAGAAACGCAAGAGCGCCTCGTGAATCTCCTTGGCGCGGACATGGTCGCCCCGCTGAACTGCATTCCAGAGAGCGACGCAGACGCTGGGAACCGCGGCGGGATTTGCCGCAATGGTGCCATGGCAACCCAGCGCGAACGATGGATAGAGCAAGGCATCGACCGCGGTGTAGACCTTGCAGCCCTTGGGGATGCCAATCATCAGGTCGGCCATGAGCTTGAGATCGCCAGCGCTTTGTTTGACGGCCTGCACGCCCGGCAATTCCGTCATGAGGCGGATCAGCAGCGACGGGCTGAGATAGTTCCAGGGCACGACGTTATAAATGATGACCGGTATGTCTGTGGCCGCCGTCAGTGTCTTGAAATGCTCGAACGTAGCGTTCTCGTCGGGTTTGAAGACATAGTGGACTGGCGTCACCTGCAGGCCGTGGATCGGAAGGTGGGAGATGGCCTTGGCGCGACGCACGGCTTCGCGCGTTGAATTGGCGATGATGCCCGCCAGGACCGGAATCTGTCCGTCGACCTCTTCCACCGTGATTTCCATCAGGCGGACGAATTCCTCGAACGTCAGCGTATGGCCCTCGCCGGAACTGCCGCCGACGCAGACGCCATGAACCTTGTTCTTCAGGTTGAATTTGACGATGTTGCGGAAGGCTGTTTCATCGATATCACCGTCCTTGGTGAAGGGGGTGACGATGGGGGGAATGATGCCGGAGACTTTGTCGAGATTCATGTTGCAGTTCCTGTCTTGAGTGAGAGATGGCCGAGGTCGGCCGATGACATCAGGGCGCAGGTCAGGGATCGCTTCCCCTGAGGAAGACGCCATGAAATCCGGGTTGTTTGAATGTCGGCTGTGGCGTTACGCCAGCGAAATCAGAGACTTGTCGCCAGCGCCTCCATCCAGATCGCGACGGCCGCAGCCCCGCCGTCCTGCGTTCCAATGGCTCTTTCGCCGAGATAGCTCGCGCGGCCGAGTTTCGGTATCATGTCCGTCGTGCGGCGTGCGCCTTCGGCCGCGGCAGAGGCTGCCTGTTTCCAGGCCTCGGTCGCAGATACTTTGCCGTCGGCTGCCTCGAGCGCTCTTAAAGCCGGATCGAGCGCATCGAGCATGGTTCGATCGCCCGGTTTTGCACCGCCGATCTCGCTGATTGCGGCAATACCGATCGCGAAGGCGGCGCGAAAATCCTCTGGCGAGAAGCGACCACTCTGGCCGAGATGGCGTCCGGCTCGCGTCAATGCGATCGCATAGAAAGGCCCGGAGCTTCCGGCGATCGCCCGGCGCAAGGCGTTGCCCATCGCAACCAAGGCATTGGCGGGGTTGATCCAGGCGCTTTCGGGCAGGGCGCGAATGGCTTCGGCGCCACGAAGCATGCTCGCGCCGAGATCGCCGTCGCCTGCCTTGCTGTCGAGTTCGGTCAGATGAGGTTCCGCCGCTTCCAGCGCATCACAGACGGCAAGACCGATACGGCGCAATTCTTGCGGGTCGAAACTTCCGGCATTGCCGAGCGGCGCCTCCGTCTCCGCGGTGCGCATCGCGGGCACGATATTGATGCGACCCGAGACCGCTCCGCCCCTTGGCCAGGCCGTTGCGGATGTCTCCGCATCCAGTAGCGCGACATCGCCCTCACTCAAATCCAGGAGTGAAATCGAGCAACCCGGCATTTCCAGCGCCGTCAGGAAATTGCCGCTCCATGCCCGCTCGATCCTGAGGCCGCGTGAGCGCAGCGCAGTAACAGCGCAGCGGGCGACAACGGCAAGCTCCATGGGCGGCGTCGCGCCAAGACCATTGACGAGCAACGCGACACTGGAGCCTGGCGCAAGCTTCATGTCCCTGACGATCTGCTCGATGATCCTGTCGGCGATGGCGTCGGCGGGCAGTAATTTGGTGCGTTCGACGCCTTTTTCCCCATGAATGCCGAGGCCAAGCTCGATTTCATCCTCACCGAGGGTGAAACCGGCCTTGCCGGCGGCCGGTACGATGCAGGAGCCGAGCGCGACCCCCATCGTTCCGAGACGGGATGCGGCGGATCGCGCGATGTCGGCAACTTCCTTTAGGTTCTTGCCGCTCGCTGCGGCCGCGCCTGCGATCTTATGAACCAATACCGTTCCGGCGATGCCGCGGCGGCGTTCGCGCGGTACAAGACCGGAAAGCGCCACATCGTCCGCCACGACGACGAGTTCGGTTGGGATGCCCTCGATGGCAGCGAGCTCACCGGCGAGGCCGAAATTCAAGCGGTCGCCGGTATAGTTCTTCACGATCAACAGAGCGCCTGCGGGGCCGGCACTGGCGCGGATGGCAGCAAGCACGGCATCGACGCTCGGGGAGGTGAAGACCTCGCCGGTAACAGCCGCGGTCAACATGCCAGGTCCGACATATCCGGCATGGGCCGGTTCATGTCCGGCGCCGCCGCCCGAGATCAGGGCAACAGGCCGGTCCGCGATCGCGGGCAGGTCAGCACGCAGCGCGACATTCTCCGTGTCGAGCAGCGCAAGGCCGGGCGCGAGAGCGACAATGCCCTCCAGCATTTCCCGCACGACGTCAGCGGGTCGATTGATGAGCTTCTTCATTGTCCTTCATCCTATTGCTGCTTGCACAGAAACGCTTCCAGGCGCCTTGCGCCTTCCTCGATGAGTGCAGGATCAACGGCAAAGCATACACGTAGGAATTCTTCACCACCTGGGCCGAAAGCCGAGCCCGGAGCGACCCCCACGCCTGCCTCCTTCAGGATCCTGCGCGCCATATCATAGCCGCTATTCATGCCGTGAACGGAGAAGAAGAAATAAAAAGTTCCGTCAGGCCAGAAGACACGCACGTTCGGCAGCTTATCGAGTGTCGAGCAAATGATTTCGCGTCCACGCGTGGATCGAGCGACGAGGGATTTGATGAATTCATCACCCTGATCGAGCGCTGCGACAGCGGCATGCTGGACGAAGGTGGCGACGCTGGTCGTGTTGTATTGGCTGAGATTGTCGAAGATCTTGGACATCCCCTTCGGATAGATGACCCAGCCAATGCGCCAGCCGGTCATGCACCAGTTCTTCGAAAAGGTATTGGTGACAATCAGCCGATCGGTAGGCTCCGTAATCTCCAGGAAGGAGGGGGCAAGAGCACCGTTATAGGTGAAATGGGAATAGACCTCGTCGGATATGATCCAGATGCCCTTGCTTCTGGCGAAGTCACGTACGGCCAGCATGTGCTCCCTCGGCATCACCCAGCCCGTCGGATTTGATGGGGAGTTGATGGCGATAACGCGCGTCTTGGACGTGACGGCGCCAAACAGATCGTCGAGATCAAGTGCAAAACCGCCGGCGGCAAGGGTGCGATAGGGTACCGGAACCACCTTACCGCCGAGAATGCCGATGATCTCGATCAGGTTCGGCCAGGCCGGCACGGGAACGATGACCTCATCGCCGGGGTTCAGGACGGCTTGGACCGCCTGCATGATGGCCTGAACACCGCCCGCCGTGATGCTGAAGCGATCGGCGCCGATATCGACGTTGAAATGCCGCTTGTGATAGCGCTCCAGGGCTTCGCGCAGAGCAGGCACGCCCAGAGCATAGGTATAGCGGGTCTGTCCTGCGGATAACGCGGAGACTGCGGCCTCGCGTATGAATTGAGGTGTCGGCAGATCGCCTTCACCGATCCAGAGTTTGATCACATCGGGATCTTCGCGCGCCAGATCGGCAATATCGCAGATCTGGTTGAGCTCGATTCCATTGATGCGCGCTGGAGTGCCGGAAACCGGCCACTCGGTCGCCCGATAGTCCATAAAAATCATCTCCTCGCGCGGCCGTCAGGCGGTCCGCAGCGCAGTTGGCATCGATCCGGCGCTGAGCGAACGGACCGATGAAAAATCATCTGGATTGTGCCCGAGCGCCTCCCCAGCGCAGCCGGCAGTTTAACGCGTCATGTCCGCTTGATTTTACCCACCGTCCTCCCGGCATCCTTGTCTCTCATTATTCCGATATACGGAATATGATTTATAAGCATGCTCACTTAAATAAATATAATTGCTGCAGTCAAGATAGACGTTGCGGTTTATTTTATTTTATGCGTTTATTGTCTCGTTTGAAAATGTTATTCCGCAATGCGGAACAAGATAAAAAGGGGAGTAACGATGAATAAGTTTGCAGTGCTCGCAATTGGATTGACGCTGGTGATGGGAGGCGTTGCGTCGGCTGCCGATGATCCCAAGGGGACCCTCGGCGAGATCATGAAAGACAAGAAGATCGTCATCATGAACGATCTTTCGGCGGCCCCCTGGCAGTTCAGGGATGCAAACGGCAATCCGGCCGGCTTTTCCGTGGATCTCGACAGGCTTATTGCCTCAAAACTCGATGTCGACCTCGAAATGCGAAATGTCGAGTGGGCGGGGCTCATTCCCGGCCTTCTCAGCCGCAAGTCCGATATTCTGGCAACGAGCATGTCGACGACGTTCAAGCGTGCGCAGCAGATCCTTTTCACGACGGAGAGCTGGTATTCCACCGGTGTCGTGGCGATCGTCAAGCCGGAAGACCAAGGCAAATCCTGGGAGGAGTTGAATGAGGCCGGCAAACGCATCGCCGTCAAGGCAGGCACCAATGCCGTCGATGCCGCCAAGCAGTTCTTCCCGAAGGCGGAGCTGCAAACCTACCCGAATGACACAGATACCTACCAGGCATTGAAGACGGGCCGCGTCGATGCGGCACTCAACGATCTGGCTGTCTTGGGAGTGGTAAAATCGGAGTATGGCTTCGAGGCCTTGAAACAGCCGCGCGAACTGATCACGACCGACACTTGGGGCTTTGCCGTGCGTCCGGGCGACACCTACACCTGGCAATACCTTAATTTCTTCCTGGCCAAGATCGGGGAAAGCGGTGAGCTGGCCGCACTCAAGAAATACTGGGTCGACGGCGATACCTGGAAGAAGGACTTCCTGGAAAAGAACAGCGGCGTTTCCGACGAGCGCAAGAAGCTGGTCGATCTGCTTGGCATCGGCGCCTATGCGCCGGAGAGCGGCAATGCCAGCCGCATGACATTGCAATAGCGACGGATCTAAGAGCGAGCGTCGGCTGCTTGCCGACGCTCGGCATATCGTCTCTCGGCAAGGTCATGGAGGATCGCGATGGCATTCTTCGAAGCGCGCGACGTCAATTTGCATTTCAAGGATTTCCACGCCCTGCGCGGAATATCCATTCAGTTCGAACGGTCGGATGTGCTCGTTGTCTGCGGTCCGTCCGGCTCAGGCAAGAGCACCTTCATCCGCGCCATAAACAGGCTGGCTGGATCCTTGTCTGCCGGCCAGATCCTCCTTGGCGGCCAGGATATAGCCGCCATGCCGCGCCGCCAGCTCTATCGCAGGATCGGCATGGTCTTCCAGCGGTTCAACCTGTTTCAGCATCTCAGCGTGCTCGACAACATAGCCTTGCCGCAAAGGCGCGTTCTCAGGCGCAGCCGCAAGGATGCCGCAGCACGGGCGATGGAGCTTCTGGCGCGCGTCGGGCTGGAGAGCAAGGCCAGCCGTTACCCCGCGCAATTGTCCGGCGGTCAGCAGCAGCGCGTCGCCATCTGCCGCGCCCTGGCGATGGATCCCGAGCTACTGCTGTTCGACGAACCGACCTCGGCGCTCGATCCGGAAATGGTCGGAGAGGTGCTGCAGGTGATGCGCGAGCTGGCGGCATCTGGCATGACGATGATCGTTGTCACCCATGAAATGGGGTTTGCCCGGGAGCTTGCCACCGAGGTCGCCTTTCTCGATGCCGGTCAATTGGTGGAAAAAGCGCCGCCTTGCGAATTCTTCTCGCAGCCGAAAGAAGCGCGCACGCGTGCCTTTCTCAATCAGATCCTTCGTCACTAGGCTGGCCGCACATGATCTCGGATGCTTACGATATCTTCTGGCAGTATCGCGATACCTATCTCACCGGCATGCGCAATGCGCTCGCGGCTGCGGCCGTCGGACTGTTGCTTGCGCTTTGCGTCGGTATGGTCGCAGGCATTGTGCGGTTTTCCTCGCGCGGCATTTTCAGCAGGGCAATTGCCGTCTATGTCTCGCTGGTTCGCAATACGCCGCTGCTTGTGCAGGTCTATTTCATCTATTTTGGCCTGCCGACGCTTGGTATCACGCTGTCGGCCTTTTCGACCGGCGTGATTGCGCTCACCTTCAATTCGGGCGCCTATATCGCCGAAATGGTGCGTGGAGGGCTGAACGCAATCCCGCGAGGTCAGATCGAAGCGGCACAGTCGCTTGGTTTGAAATGGCGCATCCTTCTGCGTTACGTTCTTCTGCCTCAAGCGGCGCCAACAATTCTGCCGGCGATAACGGGGCAGTTCGTGCAATTGATAAAGGACACTTCGCTCCTCTACACGATTGCCGTTCTCGAAATCACCAAGGCTGCCGACGATGTCGGCAATGAAACATATCAGTTCCTGCCGGCCTATCTCGTAAGCTGCGTGATCTACGTCGTCATCTGCGTCGTGCTCAATCTTCTTGTCGATGTCTATGAAAGCCGCGCCGGCTTTTCCAAGCATAAGCGAGCTTGAGCCATGAGCACTATTGCTGCCGTCGCCGGCGATGCCATTCAGCTTATTCTCACCGGGCTTCCCATCGTCCTCTTCCTGACCGCTGCGGCATTCTTTCCAGCCCTCGGTCTCGGTATTGTGGGAGGGCTTCTCGCCTCGTCACCCCTCGGGCCGATCCGCTTCCTGGTCGGCGCCTATGTCTACCTTTTTCGCAGCATGCCGTTCCTGATGTTCGTCTTCCTCGTCTATTACGGGCTGCCGCAATATGACATCGATATCGGCCCGGTTTTGACGGCCGTCATCGCCCTTTCGCTGTCGCACGGTGCCTACATGACCGAAATCATACGCGGCGGCTTGAAGGGGCTGGACAAGGGCCAGAACGAGGCTGCCATAGCCGTCGGCTTCAGCCTGTTCCAGCGTCTGCGCGATATTACCATCCCACAGACGCTGATGGCGGTCATTCCCTCGCTCGTCGGTCAGGCCATATTGATCATCAAGGATACCTCGCTGATATCGGTGGTCGGCATCAGCGAAATCACAAGGCTGGGGAGAGAGGTTGTCATTCGCACCAACCAACCCTTTATTGTGTTTACACTATTGGCGCTAACCTACTTTGTGGTCTGCTTCTCTTTGGAGTTTATTGCGCGTAAGCTCGAAGCAAGAGCAAAGCGGATTATGGCCGGGCATTGAAATTGGAAAGAGATATGAAAACGCACTCGGTGACCAATGAAGCGGTCGTTGACGATGTTCCGGCGGGAACGGAAAGCAGGGATGCCGGCGCCAAGTCGCTGCGCAAGATGGCGCGCGTGCTGGACACGTTTTCCCGTGCCAAGCCGAGCATGACGATTGCGGAACTCTCGGAAGCCACAGGTCTGCCGAAGACGACGGTCCATCGCATCGTCGCATCTTTGCGGGAGGTTGGCCTGCTCGATCAGGATGGCAAGCGCCAGGGCTATCGGCTTGGCCTGAAGATGTTTCACTACGGCAGCAGCGTCCTGGCAAGCCTCGATACGCCAACCCGCGCGCATCCACATATCGCCAAACTGCAGCAACTGACGGGCGAAATCATTCATTTCCACATGTTCGATGGCAGCCAGATGGTCTGCGTCGAGCGCGAGGAGATGATTGCGTCCAGCCTCACGACGCTGCAGGCGGCGCCGACCTATTGCACCAGCGTCGGCAAGGCCTTCCTGGCGTTTCAGGACGAAGAGCTGATATTGCGGATTGCCCATGAGGGCTTGCATGCCTATACCGCAAATACGATCACGAAGCTCGATGGGCTGCTCGAGGAGCTGGCCGGCATCAGGGCCAAAGGGTTTGCGGTCGATAACGAGGAAATCGAGATCGGGGTGCGCTGTATCGGAGCGCCGGTGCGGGATTCCTCGGGGCGCGTCTTCGCGGCGGTGAGCGTTTCCGGGCCGAGCGAAAGAATGCCGGACGGGCGCCTTACAGGCCTCGCACCTGTCGTTGTCCAGACTGCAAACGATATTTCCCAAGCTCTGGCCGATTGATGGGTGAGTGGCTGAGAGGGATGCTTGCCGGAGCCCGGCTGTCCCAAGGCGACGTTTCGCATTAGCTGCCTCACCGGCAACGACGGGTACACGGCTTCGTTGGCTGCTATTGTGCCAGCATATCGGTGAGCGCATGCCGCATGGATTCGCTCGAAATGCCGAAGAAACCGCCGTAGGGAAGATCAAGATCCAGGATGACAAACATAACGCTCGCCACCGAGATGATGGCGACGGCGACAATGGAGCCCGTAAGCAGGTTTCTGGGGGCCTGAAGACCAAAGCTTAGGAATACCAGCATAAGCCAGAAGATCAGGACGCCAAGAAACGGTGCCGAAAGCGAGCCGTGCGCATCTTCGATCACCGTCCATCGCGCCGCCAACAGATTGCTGAAGAGCTGATTACAACGGGTCACGAGCAGCTGATGCAAAGGATCGGCGGGCTGCTCGCGGGCAATGCCGAGCCCCATGTCGTTGAGAATTGCGCCAAGAACGGGTGCTTCGCCAGTCAAAGGCAATTTTGATATGTCAGGATATGTCGCTCCCGGCGGAACTGGCTCGCCCGGCCATGTGCTGGCGATGACGGCGGTTGTGTAGCTGCGCAAGAGTTGTCGCTCATGATCCAATGCCGGGCCATAATTCCTCAGACAGCGGTCCATCTCCGCCAGGCCAGCGGCGTAACGGTTGCGATCGTGAGACGCAGTTGTGAATGCATTCAGTTCCGATGCCAAAAGCAAGCTCATGACAAGCGCGGCAAAAGTGACAAGAAGGGCCGTGACGACGCGGAGGAAGTCAATTGTCTCACTGCCGCGATGTGGAGCAGGTAATCTCGCGCGCAATATCGAACCGGCTGCGGCGCTAAACACAAGAAGAACAAACAAAGCCAGCGTCCAGACCGCCTCGCGTTGCATCAAAAATGCTCCAGCTGCATATGGCCGTTGATTATGTCATGTATCTCGATGAAGCGGGAGAATAAAAGCTCCGCGACCCTTTCAAGGTGTTTGAATAGCCTGGTAGGCTGGTATTCCTTTGCGACCGGAAAATTTGGAAACCAACCATTGTTTTGGATGACAATCAGGCGCTCTTTGCCGAGAGGGGTGTCTTGTTCTGTCGAATGGAAGTCCGGCAGAATGATTAGGTGAATACCGCGATGCAAACGGACAGCCAGATCAAGGCGACCCCCAATGCCAATGCGCGTCGGGCACCGACAACTTTTTCTGCCTCTTCTTCCGCGACAGGTGTCGTTACGATCCAGGGTACGGAACCAAGAGCCGCAAATCCGATGATGGCCAAAGCCACCACAAAATAATCGGATATGCGCCAGGGCCCTTGGTCATACACGCCCCAGTAGCCCAGAAAGGCCATTCCCACTGCAAACATCGTCGCGGACGCCGAGCAAAGGCCCGTAACGGAGCCCGCAGGTGCACGCATCTTGCTTTTTTCCGATGTTGATCCGTTCATGACGCCATATCCACGACGGCAAGTCGCCTTTTCGCATATATGTCAGGAATTGAACGCGACGTGAAGCGATGGTTATCGCCGAAGGCCGGATTGCAACGATGGCGATGGTCGGTTCGATCTTCAGCAACAGTCGGCGGAACCTACACACAGCTTCAACTGCAGTCATTGGCCAATGATGAACGGGGCTGGGCAGGAAGCTCGAGCTGGCAGCATGTCCAGGGTAAAATCAGCGTTCCCAAAAGCGATACCGCTCCAGCTCGACACCGGTCTCTCGAAACCCTTCGATATTCTCCTGGCAATTCGCGCCCACGACCAGAAACCGGTGTGGGGTATCGACATCATCTTCAAGACTCGCCTTGTGACGACGTTGCAGGTAAGCGTGGAGCGCCCAATCCTGCAGCACGCTTCCACAACCGGAAACGGCGCATCTCCCATCTCCGCTGCATGCCGCGTCGGCAATCTTGGATGCATCGTCGATCGTTGGACGGTCACTTCCGGGTCGACCGAAATTAGCGACCACCGAAATTACGGCGCCAGCGAGAACTACAGCCAGAATTAGTTGCAGCCGAGATCGTCCGTTGGGACCCAATCTTGAGAAAATACCGACGAGCGCGGGGGTCGAAATTACGCTAAGACCAGCCGACAGATAAATGAGCGCCGGGTTGAAGTAAAAGCTCGAAACTCGAGGGCTGAGAAGAAGGGGCAGGGAAGCCGAAAGGCCGACGGATACCAGGAATGCGGCGCGACGCAATCGCAGCTTGTGTTGCCTAATGTTATCCGGTGCTTTTATTCCCAGCCTATGGGCGGCGATAAGCAAGATCGACACGGCAATAATCGGATATGCACTGACGCGCAGGAATGTGCGGACGGCTGCCCAGCCCGCACCGTTGTGGCCCCGCTGCCCATTCAGACTTGGCAGCAATTGAGCGGAGAGATAGCGGCGGATTGCGTCTCGTGGCTCCTCGAATTGCCAGAGGATCACAAATGCGGCAGCCACGATAAGGGTCAGCAGCAATGTATCCCAAAAGGCATGCCGCCACGAAATCTGCCGAAGAGACAACCAGTGCAAACCCGGTGCGGCAAGCGGAAACAGACCCACCAGACCTTTTGTCGCCACACAAAAAACCGTGAGAGCGCCGCTGGCAGCAATTAGAGGAAGACGTTTCCGGCTCGGTCCTTCGGGTTGCTCATATGCGATAACGATGGGAAGCAGTGCCGCCAATGAAAAAGCCGTCAGCTGATTTTCAAGCATCCCATTGGCAAATGCCCAACTGACCCGGCCGGAGATGACGGCCATGAGAAGCGCAAAGGGTGCCATCGCAGCCATTCGCACGTCATCGCGATGGAGATGCTTCCATATTTTCGTCAGCAGGAGTCCACTTGCGAGCAAGGTAAGAAATGAAAAGCATTTCTCGACAGCGATCGTGTCGCCAAAGATAAGAAAGCCGATGGCCTCCAGCCACATCATCAACGGCGGATGTTCAGCAAAGGCCGAAAACAGACCATTGGAGAAGTAAGGCGTCCACGGCGTACCGTGACCCTGCGCCATGTTTCTGGCGATGCTGGCATAGATGGTTCCATCGAAGAACATGGAAAGCTGGACGAGCTTGGCCAGAATTGTCAGGCAGACGAAGGTTGCCAGGATTAGCCAGAGCACGGTCTTCAGCTGCGAAAAGGCACGCGAGTCCGGCGTCTGTATATCCGCCTGCGCAATCACTTCCATATGAAGCGGCTCGCAACAACAAACTTCCAGACGCTGTCAATTGCGAGCCCGGCCAGGGTAGCGATCAGGATGACATGGGCAAAATGCTCATAGGTAAGTTTGGCCAGCGAGATATTTGCAACAATGCCTATGGATGAGAAGCCAAGAAATTTCAGATAGCCGAAAATTTGCTGGCGACCACGCAGCCGTCGGTCTCGAAATGTCAGGAGATTGTTCAGAAGGAAGTTGTTGGCGGAGGCGGTCAGAGTCGCGAGTGTTTGCGCGGCCAGAAACGGCAGTGACAGCCACAATGCACCGTAGAGTGTCGCGAAGTGCACGCCAAGTCCGGACCCGCCGACAAAAAGGAAGGATATGAGGCTGACCGGCAGCATGCCGCCTGTCATCTTGCTTAACGTGAAGGTCAGGAACTTCCAGGCGACATAACAGTCCAGCTTCGATTCACCATGATGTCTGCTTGCGAACTCAAAGGGAACCTCGCCATGACGAAGATTCCTATGTGAATACAGGATATCGAGGAGGAGCTTGAAACCGGGATCACCGAGATGAGGTGCGACTTCGAGGAAGGTGCTGCGGCGAATGAGGAAAAAGCCGGTCAACGGATCCAGAAGCTTGCGGCCGAGAATAAGACTGCTGCACCAATTGCCAAACAGCGATATTTTTTGACGCAAGGGCGATAGGCCGCTCAGCTCGTCGCGGCCGTCTAGGCGACGGGCAGCGCTTACCACATCGAGGTTATCGCGTTCGAGACGGGCAACCAGCTCGGACAGTACCATTGGGTCATGCTGGCCATCCGCGTCCATTACGCAAAGCAGGTTTCCCTTGGCGGAGAGCATGCCTTGAATGCTTGATCGTGCCAGGCCTCGATCTTCCAGCCGTATTATGGTGCGGATGCGATAATCATCTGCTGCGTAGTCATATATCTTCTGAGCGGTCCCATCGGCGGAATTATCGTCGACGAACAAGATTTCCCAGTCAAATGCATTCAACGTTGCTTTCACGCGCTCGATGAAGTGAAGGACGTTATCCGCCTCATTATATGTTGGAGCGATGATCGATAGTTTTCTTTGGAGCATATGTTCCTGGCGTACGATTGGTCAAAGCCGCTGATGCTGAACTGACTCGGGCGAGATTTGCTTCGTCATCACGTCGTTGTCGATGGCTAGATAGTCTGACTTATAGAGGTATGTTTAGTTCCATAAGAGACATGTATAACGGAATAGGTGCAGACATTTTTAAGGGAAGTGCTCTAACAACGAGCGGTAGCAGTAAAGGGCATTTAAAATTGCTCGACGGGTTGATGCTTTCAATTGCTTGGCTCACGGAGCAATCGCCTGCTACATTGTTTAAGTTATGGCTCTTATGTTGCCGGGAGTTTCCGACCGGTAGAAAATCGTGAATGAAAGTTTCCCACTTCACCAGAGTACCTGTTTATTTCATCTACCGCTTCGATAGGGTGCTAGAGGCGAAAGGCCTTGCCGAGTATTTGGCTCGGCGGGTACGGTCATGCGATGCTGTGATAAGCTTTCGTCAAGTACCGAAGTAAGCGTTCAGTACTTCGGTGGGATGACCATCCATATGCACTCTACCATGCTCCAGCCATACAATCCGATTGCAGTTCTTAGCCAGAAGTTCTTTTGCGTGACTTGCAATGACCAGGATTTGCGTCTGCTCGACAAGCTCGTTCAAACGCTGATTGGCCTTCGCCTTAAATCCCTCGTCACCCGTTGCCAGCCACTCGTCCATGATGAGTATTTCCGGCTGGAGAATTGTCGAAATGGAAAACGCCAGCCGCAGTTGCATACCGGTCGAATATGTTCGTACCGGCATCTCCAGAAAGCCACCCAATTCCCTGAAGTCTGCAATCTCTTCAAGCCGTCGCTTCATCTCTTCGCGCTGAAACCCAAGCAGAGCTCCCCGAAGATAGATGTTTTGCAGACCTGTGGCCTCCGGATCAATTCCAAGCGAGATGTTGATCAATGACGTGCACTTGCCACGGATATCCGCTTTGCCTGATGTGGGTGCATAAACGCCGGTCAACACGCGCAAAAGTGTCGTCTTGCCGGAGCCGTTGTGACCTATGAGGCCGATACGATCGTGCGCTCTCAGCTCAAGGTTGATTTCATGAAGCCCCCGAACGACGACGACTCCATGACCTTCCGAATTAATCGAACCACCGGTGGCCATGTTCATAATACGGTTTTTCAGCGACCGGCCGCGTGCGTTATAGATCGGGAAGTCGACGGTGACATTCTGCAGAGATATCGAGGTCATGTTTCTGTTTGCCTATCTTTTGAAATCTCATGGCTTCACGTCAGAGCCAATACGCAATACGCGGTCTATATCTATTCAGTAGTGACATCGTGAAAAGCCAACCAACCACGGCGGTACCGGTGGCGATGCTCCAATTTTCGACCGTTACCACTTGTCCCAGCAGTGGATTTCGGACAACGGATATTAAGTGGAAAAAGGGATTGCAATCGAGCATCAGGTGCGAAGCCTTCGATGGGAGATGGTCAGGCATCCACATGATCGGCGTGACATACATCATAACCTGCATGATATTCTGCACGATCTGCGTAAGGTCGCGATAGCGTGTACACAGGATCGCCAATGTCAGAGCGATCCAGGTCATGTTCAGCGTAGCGAGCACAAACCCCGGGATCACGAAGGCGGCGGAGAACCCGATTGGCCTCCAGAATATCATGAGAATTATTGGATATATAACGAGGTTATGCAAAAGTATAACAGAATTTCTATACCAGCATCTCAATATGTATGTGAAAAACGGGATATCCAGCTGTAATATTACCTCGCTATTCGATGTAAAGCCAGAGCATCCTTCGCTAACGATTTGAGAATAATATCCCCAGAAAATCAGACCGACGCATATGAATGGAAGAAATTCATGCATCGGAGAGTTAAAAATAGTGCCGAAAACCAAGCCGAGGGCTCCAATCAGCACGCCCATGTTAATGATCAGCCAAAAGGCACCAATTCTTGATCGCCGATACCGTTGCGCAACATCTTGCCACCCGAGCAGCGCGGCCAAGCGAAAATTATGCAGCGCTTCAACAACGTCCCATGCGGCGCCGTGATGTCGTATCTTGGTCCCAAGGATTTTCAAATTAGTCACCGGCAACCCATCTTTTATTCGTCCTTCGTCTTCTGCCGCGAGGGCACAAGGCAGCTTCTGTTTTCCGTTCATCTTGGCATGCTTGTGGGGTTTCGCCTTTGACCAGTTGGATGCCCAGGCGAGTGTCCGCGCATTGGATGCCTATTGCCGAGCGCAGCTGCGACGCACGCTTGTGCAGTCGAAATGCCTCTTGCGATCGGCTCAAGCAGACACGCTGACAAGCTGTGCTGCTGCCGACTTCCTCGTTTCGAGGACGGAATCCGGAAAACCGCGTCGATGAAACAAGTTTTGAATTCAAATCAATTGAACCCACTTACTTTACCTTCGACATTCACCGCGCCGGCGTCTTCGACCTCAAGCCCCAAAGCCCGGGTCAATAGGCGAGCGCTCTGACGCCAGGTCAGGCATGGCATGCTGTCGGTGGCAGGATGCTGTCCCCGCGCGAACAGCTCCAGCCATGAGAGGATCGCCTTGGCAAGATCGTCGGCACCCAGTCCGCTGAAATAATAGGCGTGATCGCCAGCCACTTCGCGGAATATCGGCAGGTCACGAGCAATGATCGGTATATGCTTCAGGGCGGCCTCGACCAGCGGTAAGCCAAAGCCTTCACCTTCACTTGGCGCCAGCAGGCACGCCGATCCGGCATAAATTTGGTTCAGATATTCGTCGCTAACGTCTTGAAGCAAATGAAACTGCCGTCCAAGGCGTGGGTGGTGCAAGAATCGCTCGAACAGATCGTTCATGAGCCAGCCCTTCTTGCCGACAACGATCAGATTGATCTCATGCCCCTGCGACCAGAGCTGCTCGAAGGCGGCGAGGGCCTGCGTATGTCCCTTGCGTGGCTCGATGGTTCCAACCATGAGGAAACTGGGCCGTTCTGCCAGATGAGCCAGCAATTGGACGGCGTCGTCTGGCAAGCCTCTGCTCGGTTCACTGTCGTCGATATCCGCGCCGATGTGAAAGCTGCGCACCGGGGCGGCCTGTTCGTCAGGAGTCCTTTCCTGTTTCAGATAGAGTGTCAGATCATCGGCGGTCGTCTTCGAGACACAGACATATCCGCTCGCCATACGCGCAGCGCTTGAGATCCAAGCCTTGAATTCACGCGATACCGTCGATACCCACCACTTTGGGTGCCGCAACGGCAGAAGATCATGCACCAGGAACCAGATTGCTACTCCCTGCTCGCGCATACGCTGTTGTAGGAGTTCCATTCGGGGCTGCAAAACGACATTAAGATCCAGAGCGAAATAGATGTCGCCCGGACAAAATTCCACGATGGGCTCGTCCGCGTGCGAATTGATGCCGTGAATGAGGCGTGTTTGGAGGCGAAGCGCATGCCGGTAAACTTGACCGTCGAACCAGATCAGGCACACGCTCATTCCGACCGGCGGCTCGCGCAACAGATTACGAGCGAGTCCTCGTATTACACGCTGGATGCCCGTCTTGGCGTCCGTATGGACGAATACGGAAACATCAAGGAACAGGGTTGGCTGGCGTTGCCAGTGAACAGGCCACTGAGAACCGGTTACAAGCTTGAGGAGGTTCTGCGTACTTGAGTCCATGAAAGGTGTTCGATACCCTCCGAAGACGGCACCACGTCATGTCGGTACGACTCGCGCCAGTTCTGTATCGCAGTTGCCAGCTCTGAAGGGGAATCGCCTTGAAAATAGGTTGCGTGGTCGCCCGCCACCTCGCGAAATACCGGCAAATCACGGGCAAGGATGGATAGCCCTCGCACAGTCGCCTCAACCAGCGGCAAGCCGAACCCCTCTCCAAGGCTGGGTGCGACCAAGCATCGGCTGGCACAATAGATCCGCTCCAGGAAGATGTCGCTAACGTCTGTCAGCCATAGCAGGCGACGGCCGAATTCCGGGTGCAGACGGATGCTGCGAACCAAATCATCCACATCCCATCCTTGGCGGCCAACCAGGACAAGGCTTAGATCGGCCCCGCGCGCCCAGAGCAGATCGAAGGCGGCCAACAGCTGGCGATGACCTTTGCGAGGTTCGATTGTGCCTACGCACAGGAACACCTCGCGCCCTCGGAGTTGAACGAGGGTTCTCCCTGCCTGGTCACCAAGCACGCCATGCCATTTGCCGGGAGCGTCGCACCCATTGAGCGACCACCCAATGGCAAGCGGACGCTGCCGCTCAAGCGAATGTGCGTTGAGCCACGCGATCAAGCTTTGTGCCACGTCGCGCGACACGCATACCACGCCGTCGCTTTGGCAAACAAACTGCAGCCATCGTGTATGGAGGTCGGCTAGGCCCGGCGTGAAATACTGAGGCAGGTGAATAGGAAGCAGGTCGTGTATCAAAAATACAGTACCCACTCCCATTTGCCGCAGACGGCCGAAAAACTCCGGGCGGTGAACCACCGAATGATGAAGGTCCAAGCCTAGAAAGATGTCACCGGGGTTCAATTTGATGATGTCATCGTCACCCTCCTGAGATCCCAATTCCGGATAGTAGCGACGCGCATAGTTCCGTGCGTAACGGAAGGAGGACGAGCCGGGCTGCGAATAGACAGGCTCTATTGTGAAACCGGCAGGTGGCGATTGTATGAGCGAGGAGAGAATGCCATGGGCCACCCGTTGGACACCCGACTGACCATCATTCTCCGCGATGATTGAAAGATCCACGAGCAATTGCTTGGGGCTTGGATCAGTGACTTTCGACCAGTGACTGTTCGACGACATAGCTGCCGCCAGGGCGATCAGATCGCCATCCGAAGGTGTGTGCCGGTCACTCACCGCCGATTCGACAGTTTTCAATAGCTGTCCGAACAGTGGGGCGCACGCCCGCACCGGCTCTTGCTGATGCACCTTCTCGAATGCGGTCAATGCCGCTTGGGCACAACGATCCCATGAAAAAAGCCCCGAGCGGGTCAACCCATACTGCGCCAATTCTTCGCGCCGCTGCGGGTGAAGCAGAAGCTCGCTCATGAGATTTGCCAGGCCAGGCACATCATATGGATCGAACATCGAATCGGCACGACCCATGACTTCGGGCAGGCTGGTCATATTGGCGCAAATCGTCGGTGCGCCGCACGACATGGCCTCCAGGACGGGAAGGCCAAAACCCTCATGTGTGGAAGGAAACACGAAAAGCGTACACAAGCGATAGAGGTTTACCAATTCTTCGTCGGTAACGTGACCTCCCAAAATGAACTCGCGATCGGTTAACCCGAGGGCACGCGCATGTTCTAGAAAGCGGTTGCTGTGATCCAGTGGCATCATGCCAACGATCACCAACGGATGCTGTATACGCAGGGCTTGAGGCACCCCTGCGAAAGCCTCGATCAGACGCAGGTGGTTCTTACGCTCGTCTCCGCCACCGGAATACATGACAAAGCCGCTGCGTGTGAGCCCCAGCTTATGGCGGAGAGCAATCCTGGCGGATTCCGGCACCGGCGCAGGCGAGAACATGGGATCGCATGCGGATGAAATCGAGATCACCCGTTCAGGCGATACCTTGGCGTATTCGATCGCCTCCCGTCGCGCTGAATCGGAGACTGCAAGCACCAGATCAGCATCCAGCAATTGTTCCAGCCGTGAACGGTAAAACGCCTCAAAGGTCCGATTGGGCTTGAGATAAACGTCGGATTGAATGAGAGGGATGGCATCGTGGAACGTTATGGCGGTCGGTATGCGCACCCGCTTGCCAATGCTGCATGTCATGTTGTCACCAACTCCATCGAAGAAGTTGCCGACATGCACGATGTCTGCCCGCAGCGAGGCCAGGAAGTCCTCACGCATTAGCTCTGCCGCATGGCGTCTCCACCTGTTCGCCGGATCGAACCATGACAGCGGCCCCACCGCTTGCCACACGCGAATATCGTCCTGGCTGATCAATCCATCGAAAGTCGCGCGTATGGTTTCGATCGTTTCCGGGAAAAGACCGTTGAGCGCAATAAGGACCTCGTGCTTGCCACGATTTCGCAGAAGCGCCTTGGTCAGCGCAATGTTGTTGCGCCCAATACCACGGAACCGGCTCTCGGTTTGAGCGCCTTGAAGGTCTACGACGACACGCATGGAGGAATACTTTCTAGGCTTCGGTTGCTGCACGCAGATCGAGGTATATGCGACGCGCTTCGACAGGCAGATCGCTGAAGGTCAGGGGGCGCCAGTCCGATGAAGGAGTGAGGGGCGATGCACGGCTGGTAAGGTGGGGCTGAGCAGAATTTACCGGCAGGGCAATCAGTATGCCGATAATCCTGCTGCGTAGGGGTGGACAAATGTTCAGCACCGCGACCGCCAGGCGCTTGGCGTAGGGACGCTGCCTGATGAAGTGGGCGACGCGACTTATAAGCGCCTTGATGCGTCGCTTGATACCGCTTGTGATGCGGTTTTCCCGGATAGCTGAGCTAATACGGTGAACGGGCCGACCGACAATCCGCACGGGAGCGCTGACCCGCCATGATGTGCTTCTCTGCATATCCTGCAGCTGTTTTGACTTGGCGACAAGCTGAGCTTCCATCGACGCCAGCTTAGCTTCCAGAAAAATTGCTCGCTCCTGCGTTTTGGTGGTGTGTTCCTCTGTTCTTGAGGCACGCCCTTCAGCTAGAAGGCTCCTCTTTTCGGCTTCCCTGTTTGAAGCCTCGGCAACGGCGCACCGCGCCTCCATCTCCGATACAGACCGTTCCGCTTTGCTGATGCGGGCATCGGCGGTTTCCTGCACCTTTGCCAAATGTGCCAGAGCCTCTGTCAGCTGACGACCTCGTTCATCGATCGAAGCCCGAAGCTTGGACGAAGCTAGCTGACACCATGCCGAGTTTTCGCTGACCTGAACGTGATCGAATACATTTGGAGGAGCCTCAAAGGCCGACACCAATTCGGGATGCTGGGGGGAGACGTAAAAGCGATTGAGCCCGTCGAAGTAAACAAACTTGTAGCCGGCCTCGAGAAGAATGCGATCAGCGGTGGCGAAGTGCACCTCCTGGCTCATAGGCACCGTGGCCTCAATCACAATGATCCATGGCTCGATCGTACCGGGATCCCAACCTTGGAGCACCGCCTCTTCCAGGCCTTCAACATCGACTTTCAGCCAATGCACCGGCTTACTGTTCAAGAAAGCCAATGCTGTACGCAGCGGCAACACAGGGACCTGCAATTTGCTGCCCTCGAAGCCATGGAGTTCGTGATGGCTGCGCGCATAGACATCGACCGCCGTGCTCAAGCCAGTATCGGGAAACACATTCAATTCCAGCATACCCGCTTCTGCACCCAGGGCAATTTGCAGTACGGTTTCGTCAGGTCTTTCGGTGCGCAGCAGATCTGCATATTGCGGCACAGGTTCAACATGAACTCCGCGCCAGCCTCGGTCGTAAAATGCCTTGCTGACTGAATCGATGACAGGATGCTGGGCACCCACATCAATATAACATCCGTTCACAACATGCCTGAGGGCGCGCCAAAGCATGACGTCCTCGAAGTTTTGTGCAAAAGAGGTAAAGCTCTCCATCATGTACTTTTGTCACTCGCGTTTCTACGGATATTGATAACATCAGCGGCCAGACGGGATGTGGGGCATCCCGACCTGGCCTATCGTTCCGGAATGGAGGTACTAATGGAACGATGGCTTGATATTCATCGACACTGGCGGCAATCGGGCGGCAATATTGCAAATGATTGCAGATTTGTTGCTGTTCACACCGCCGGACTATGTCCGTGAGTAACTCCGTGATCGACGAATCGATCTTGAAGTGAGCCATCCAATCGAAACTGCTTCAAAAGTACTTTGAGAGAGTGAGTAGCAATAGTGCCGTGATGATCTCCGATCACGCTTGCACATTCCAGCCGGGATTGAATCTCTGGATGACGCTTTTACCAGTTACAGTAGGAGTAGCGATGATCGAACAATCGTTGCCATTCGTCAGTTTATGTAGATGATGCCAACGCCGATATCCGCGTGGAAGCGCCTTGGTAATCGGTACTGTTCAATCGAAATTGGAGAGGAATCATATATCAGTGACAACAGGTGCGACCATTGGCATATGCTGCGGTCGACAGCATATCATCCTTAGGTTTAATTGCGCCGATTGCCCTAGAGCTATAAGAGGAATCTCATACATCTTATATTGACTGTCACCATGGAGATGATAAGTGTTGCGAACAATTAGCTTGGTTCAAAGCTATTCGTTTCTGAATATTTCGGCATATTTCGGCTCGAAAACCAAGAATTCCATTGGTTTCTATCTGCGATAATATTGCAACAGCCACATGTGACCCATCGAATTGGTTCCCACAGGACTGACATTATCACTTTTCTCATAGGACAATCTCCCCATAGGCTGAGGGAGTGGAGTCGAAAGCTTCGCACTGTTTGAAAATGAGCGAACAGGTAGGGCATCAGATGTCCTTACAAATGACCAAATTATTTGGAGAAAAGATGTCTATCAGAAGCATTCTTCTTGGATCCGCAGCATCCATGATTTCCTTTACGGGAGCATATGCTGCAGATGCAGTCGTTGCCGCAGAGCCGGAACCGGTGGAATATGTTAAGATCTGCGATGCATTCGGACCTGGATATTTCTTTATCCCCGGCTCCGAGACATGCCTTAAGATCGGCGGCAAGGTTCGAAGCGAGGGGGAGTGGTACAACGCATATAATCCGACAGGCAAGAGAGGCACCCTGTGGCATACCCGCGCCGAGCTTCAACTTCAAACGGCAACAGATACAGAATATGGCCCGCTGAAGACAAATGCAGAACTGCGTTGGGACTGGAACGATGGCAACTCCACGACAACAAAGTTGCTGCATGCCAGCATCAGCCTCGGGGGCTTCACTGTTGGTAAGGAAGACTCTCAATACAATGCATTTATCGGTTATGCTGGCGATGTCATCAACGATGACGTTGTCTACGATGGCCCATACGAGCTCAATCAGCTGACTTATAAATATGATGCCGGCAACGGCTTCACTGCAGTTATCTCGCTCGAAGACTCCAATTCGTCCTCTGACGCCAGCAGCTACAATGGTGCATGGGTTACCTCGGAATCGAACCACTACGCGCCGGATGTCGTCGCTGGCGCCGGTTTCAAGTCGGGGGCGTGGTCATTCAAGGTCGTTGGCGGCTATGATTCCATCGTGGAGGAAGGCGCTGTCAAGGCTCGAGTCGACGCTGATTTTGGCATCTTCACGGCCTTCCTGATGGGTGGCTACAACACCGATGGCTCCAAGCTGAACAAGTATGCGGGTTCGAACCTTGATACATCGGCTTGCCCGACCAACCAGGGCTATCTCTGCGGCTGGGGTGACTGGGCTGTCTGGGGTGGCGTCGGCGTTCCGATCAATGAAAAGCTGAAGTGGAACCTCGAGCTCGCCTACACCGATTCCAAGATCTTCGAAGCGACCACGAACCTCAAGTTCAACCCGGTCAAGAACCTGCTCGTTGAACCGGAAGTCACCTATACCAACTTCGATTCTGTGAACAAGGATCAGTGGGCTGGTATCCTGCGCTTCCAGCGCAGCTTCTAACATGACCTGACTGACCCCTGGTCATGAACGGAGGAGGGCTTGATCCAGTTCAGGCCCTCTTCCGCCCTTTGTCGAGTTGAGCTTGATTTCATCGACCCTTTTCTTCGTGAAGTGAAACCAAGCTCGACGTGTCCTGCGATGCGGCCTGTAGCACACCGGGTGCCGTTGGACGGGGTTGCATAGTCAACGACGTACATTCGTGGGCAAGTCGATCGAGGTGGCTCAGGGATCGACATCCCTTCATACCCTTATCCGGATTTGGGGTGCGCAGGTGCGGGCGGGACGTCGACGCCCGCACCTTTTTCCTCGACCGGTCTCTGCGTCCTCAGGAGTGACAGGACAAAGACGAAAAAGACCGGGACGAAGAAGACAGCAAGGACCGTTGCCGAGATCATGCCGCCGAGCACGCCGGTACCGATGGCGTTCTGGCTGGCGGCACTCGGTCCTGTTGCGATCGCCAACGGCACGACGCCGAGTGTGAAGGCAAGCGACGTCATCACGATCGGACGGAAGCGGACGCGGGCAGCCTCGACCGCCGAATCGAGAAGGGATTTGCCCTCGGCATAGTAATCTTTCGCGAATTCGACGATCAGGATGGCGTTCTTTGCCGACAGGCCAATGATCGCGATCAGGCCGACCTTGAAATAGAGGTCGTTCGGCATCTCGCGCAGCATTGCCGCCAGCACGCAGCCGATGATGCCGAGCGGCACGACGAGCATGACCGACAGCGGGATCGACCAGCTTTCGTAAAGGCCCGCCAGCAGCAGGAAGACGAAGAGGATGCTGAAGGCAAACAGGATCGGCGCCTGGTTGCCGGAGGAGATTTCCTCGCGCGACTGGCCGGACCACTCGTAGCCGAAGCCTTGCGGAAGTTCGGATGCGAGGCGCTCCATCTCGGCAATCGCCGCCCCCGAAGACTTGCCCGCTGCTGCCTCGCCGGTGATGCGGATCGTCGGATAGCCGTTGTAGCCGACGATCTGCGGGTCGCCCTTGCGCCAGTCGGCGGTCGCAAACGACGAGAGCGGCACCATCCCACCGCTGGCATTGCGGACGTTCAGCTTCATCATATCCTCGACCTGCATGCGGCTGCGGCCATCCGCCTGCACGATGACCTGCTGCATGCGGCCGGCGTTCGGATAGTCGTTGATGTAGGACGAGCCGAGGTTCGCGGTGATGGCATCGTTGATGTCGGTGAAGCTGACGCCGAAGGTGTTTGCCTTCTCGCGGTCGATCGCAAGCATGATCTGCGCGGCTTCCTGCATGCCTTCGACACGGACATTCGTCACCACGCTGCTCTTTGCCGCCTTCGCCATCAACTCGTCTCCAGCCTGCTTCAGCGCCTTCTGGCCGCGCCCGGCGCGGTCCTGGAGCCGGAAGGAAAAGCCGTTCGTCGTGCCGAAGCCGTCGATCGGCGGCGGCGAGAGTGCATAGGAGGTGGCATCCTTCAGGCTGGCGAACTGCGTATTGACGCGAGCGGCGATCTCCGGCACCGAGCTGCCGGCCGGCCGCATGCTCCAGTCCTTGAGCGTCACGAAGGCGATGGCCGAGTTCGGGCCGTTTCCGGAGAAGCTGAAGCCCTGGACGGCGAAGATGTTTTCGACGGCCGGTTCGGCCCTGAAAATTGCCTCGATCTGCTTCAGCGATGCGATCGTACGATTGGCGCTCGCCTCCGGCGGTCCTTGTATGTCGACGATCAGGATGCCCTGGTCTTCCTCCGGCACGAAGGAGCCGGGCAAGTTGACGAAGAGGTAGCCGAGGCCGACGGCGAGAGCGAGATAGACGGCCATCACGCGTCCCGAGCGGCGCGCAAGGCCGGCCGCGGTCTTGGTGTAGCCTGCCGTCATTCGGTCAAACTTGCGGTTGAACCAGCCGCCCAGACCTTTCTTCTGATGATGATTTCCGTCGATCGGCTTCAGGAAGGTGGCGCAGAGCGCCGGTGTCAGCGACAGTGCCAGGAAGGCCGAGAACATGATCGAGACGACCATGGTCAGCGAGAACTGCCGGTAGATGATGCCGGATGCGCCGGGGAAGAATGCCATTGGAATGAAGACGCAGGACAGCACCAATGTAATGCCGAGGATGGCGCCGGTGATCTGCTTCATCGCCTTCTGTGTCGCTGCTTTCGGAGGCAGACCTTCTTCGGCCATGATGCGCTCGACGTTCTCGACCACGACGATCGCGTCGTCGACGAGGATGCCGATCGCAAGCACCATGGCAAACATGGTCAGCACGTTGATGGAGAATCCCGTCGCATACATGATGGCGCAAGTGCCGAGCAGCGCGACCGGAACGACGAGCGTCGGGATGAGCGTGTAGCGGAAGTTCTGCAGGAAGACGAACATCACGATGAAGACGAGCACGATCGCCTCGGCGAGCGTGTGCACGACCTTCTCGATCGAGGCATTGACGAAGGGGCTGGTGTCGTAGGGGATCGAATATTCGACGCCCTTCGGGAAGAATTTTGACAGCTCGTCCATCTTCGTTTTGATCGCCTTCGACACGGCAACGGCGTTGCCCGTCGAAGAAAGCTGGATGGCAAGGCCGGCGCTCGGGTTGCCGTTGAGCCGGCTCGCCGTCGAATAGGCTTCCGCGCCGTCCTCGACGCGGGCGATGTCCTTCAGGCGTACCGTCGAGCCGTCGGGGTTGGCCCGGAGGATGATCTCGCCGAATTGCTTTGCGCTGTTGAGCTGGCCCTCGACGATCACGGTCGCGGTCAGATCCTGGCTGACCGGGTTGGGCATGGCGCCGATCTGGCCTGCGGCTACCTGCGCGTTTTGCGCAGCGATCGCCGCGCTGATGTCGGCGGCCGTCAGATGAAGGCCGACCATCTTGTCCGGGTCGATCCATACGCGCAGCGCCCGCTGCGAGGCGAAGACCTGGGCGCGGCCGACGCCGGGAAGACGGCGCAGCTCTCCAAGGATATTGCGGTTGATGTAGTCGCCAAGCGCGATCTCGTCCATCTTGCCGTCGGTCGAGGTCAGGGCCGCGATCAGCAGGAAGCCGGCGCTCGCTTCCTCGACCTGAATGCCCTGCGTGCGGACCGCCTGCGGCAGCCGCGCCTCGACGCGGCGAACGGCGTTTTGAACATCGACCGTCGCCTTGCCGATATCGGTTCCGGAGACGAAGGTCGCGTTGATGCCGACCGAGCCGGAATTGTCCGAAGTCGACTCGAAATAGGCGATGCCATGGACGCCGTTCAGTTCCTCCTCGATCAGGCGGGTCACCCCTTGATAGATCTCCTGCGGAGACGCGCCGGGGTAAGACGCTGAAATGGAGAGCTGCGGCGGAGCGACCGCGGGATATTGCGCGACCGGCAAGATGGGGATCGTAATGATCCCCGCGATCATGATGAAGAAAGCGAAGACCCATGCGAGGACGGGCCGCTTGATAAAGAACTGTGCCATGATTTGATTACTTTGCGGCCTGGTCTGACGTGTTCGGATCGGCGCTTCGCGGCGTCCATGGTTCGGCGACGACCTTGCCGCCGGCTATGACCTTCTGGACCCCGTCGGCAATGATGGTTTCACCGTCCTTCAGCCCGGAGAGAACGATCCATTCGACGCCGAGAGAGGCGCCGAGGACGATGTTGCGCACCTGTGCTGTCTGATCAGAAGAGACGACGAAGACCTGCGGATTGCCGTCCGCATCCCGCGTCACCGCCCTTTGCGGAATGGTGATGCCGCTCTTCTGCACGGCCTGTTCGATGCGTACGCGGACATACATGCCCGGCAGAAGATCGCCCTCCGGATTGGGGAATTCCGCACGCAGCGTGACCTGCCCCGTGTTAGGGTCCACATTGGCGTTCGAAAACAAGAGCTTACCCGGCTTGGAATAGGTGTTCCCGCCATCGAATACGAGTTCGACGGCTGCCTGTCCCGGCGCCGGGCTCTGGAGCTTGCCGTCGCTGACGGCACGCTTCAGCGTCAGGAGATCCTGCGCGGATTGTGTGAAGTCGGCATAAACAGGATCGATCTGCTGTATGAGCGCGAGGTTGGAAGCGCCTTCGGCTGTGACAAGCGTGCCCTCGGTCACGAGAGCTCCGCCGATGATACCGGTAATGGGCGCCCGCACCTGCGTATAGTCCAGATTGATCTCGGCCTCGTCGAGAGCGGCTTCCTGGGCTGCGACATCGGCGTCGGCCTGCGCGAGATTGACGGCGGCGGTGTCGTAGTCGACGGCCGTCGAGACATTGCGCTCACGAAGCGAGCGCTGGCGTTCGAGCTGCTGCTTGGCATTGGCCTGGACGGCCTTTGCCTTCTGCAAGGCGGCCTTGGCGCTGGCCACTCGCACCTGGAACAGCCTCGGGTCGATCCGGTAGAGGATGTCGCCCTGACGCACAAGGCTGCCCTGCTCGAAGACGCGTTCCAGCAGGATGCCCGAGACGCGAGCGCGCACCTCGGAGACCCTGGTCGCCGCGATGCGTCCTGGAAGCTCGCTCATGACCGGGACCGGATGAGCCTTGATTTGCAGGACGCCGACCGCGGGAGGCGGCATCTCGCCGCTCTCCTGGGCGCGCACATGGCTGGAAGCCAGCGCAAGCGTCACCATTGCCGCCAGTATTGCCTTCCAGCAAGGCAGTTCGAATGCAGATCGCATAGATGTATTCCCACTTGACCGTGACGCGACGAGATCGTCTCCGTCGTGTCGACGGCATGAACCTATTGGACGGAGCCGCCTCGACGCCCGGCGCGAGCGGCACTTCGTCCGAGCCTAAGAAGACATTGGGAATGTTGGTCTTCGGTCGACGTTTTGTGGAGGTTTCATGGACGATGGCAGAGGAATATTGACGTGCAGGCCCTGTCTGACGTTTCTTTCCGGTGAAGGAGCCCTGGATGGAAAATGCACTGATATTGATCGTCGAGGACGAGCCGGAGATCTCCGATATTCTCGAGCGCTATTTTGAGCGCGAGGGATTCCGCGTGCTGACGGCGGCGGATGGAGAGATCGCGCTTTCCCATCATCAGCGGCTGAGGCCGGATCTCGTGGTTCTCGATGTCAAGCTGCCGAAACTCGACGGCCACACCGTGCTTGCCACCATTCGCCAAAGAGGCGATACGCCAGTCATCATGGTCACTGCGCTCGCCGATGATCTCGACAAGCTGCATGGGCTGCGCTCCGGTGCCGATGATTACGTCGTCAAGCCGTTCAACCCAGTCGAAGTGGTCGCGCGGGCGCGGGCCGTTCTCAGGCGTGCTTCGGGCATTGCCGCGAACAAGGTGCTGCGGGTCGGCAGGCTTGCGATCGATCCGGTGGCGCATATGGCTGTCGTCGAGGACGGCGAGAACCGTATTCCGCTGAACCTGACACGAACCGAATTCCGTATCCTCGAATACATGGCGGGCTTTCCGAACAGGGCATTCGAGAGGGGCGAGATCGTCGATGCGTGCCTGCCCGAGGGCGACGCGCTCGACCGGACCGTGGACAGCCACATGAGCAAGCTTCGCCGCAAGCTGGATGCCGCAGGTGTCGGCGAGCTCCTCAACGGCGTCAGGGGAGTGGGTTACCGCCTTGGCGATTTCGGTTAGCAACAGCCTCAACAGGCAAATCATCTGGTCGACGACGATCGTGGCTTTCGTCTCCCTGTCGGTGATGTTCTTCGGGTTTCTGATCTACGGCTATGTCTATGACTGGCTGTTCAAGAATTCCGGAGCCTCGGACGATTGGGCCGTCAGCGATTTCGTCGTGTTGGGCATCAACGTGGCGATCGGCCAGGCGGTCGGTGCCTATGTCGGATGGCGGCTTGCCAGGCGCCTCGTCAAGCCCCTGACGGCGGTGACGGAGGCTGCCCGCCTGATCGCGGATGGAGATTTTGCCGGCCGGGCGACCGGCGAAGGCAATTTCGGCGAGGCCGATCGCCTGATCAATGACTTCAATCGGATGGCGGAGGAGCTGCAAAGAGCGGAAAAGGAGCTCCAATATTCGAATTCCGCGATCGCGCATGAATTGCGCACGCCGCTGACGATCCTTCGCGGCCGCATGCAGGGGTTGGCGGACGGCGTCTTCGAACCGACGCAGGAGGTATTCCGGGGATTGATCGGACATATCGATGCGCTGACGCGCATCGTCGACGACCTCAGAACGCTGTCGCTGATGAATGCGGGGCGCATGGAGCTGCAGCAATCGCGCTTCGATGTCGGGGAGGAAATTGGAGACATCATCGATTCCGTGAGACCGACGCTTGCCAACCTCAGCATCAGGATCGAAACCGATCTGCAGCAGATCACAGTGTTTGCAGACCGGGCGCGTGTCCGGCAGGCGGTGCTTGCCCTCATCGACAATGTCGCACGCTACGCTCCCGGCTCGACGCTGAGGTTGGTTTCGCAGGAGGCCGATAAGCTGTGCGTTATCATGATTTCCGATGACGGTCCTGGCATGACGGCCGCGGAGAGCGAACGGGCCTTCGAGCGGTTCTGGAGAGCAGACGATGCCAGAACGCGACGCGGTGGCGGATCGGGTCTCGGTCTTGCCGTTGTCAAGGCCATAGCCGAGGCGCATGGTGGCCATGCCACAATCGACAGCCGCAGGGGCGGAGGCACGACGGTCGTTCTTGCGATCCCGCGCTGCTGAAGCCTCGCGGGATGCGGCGGCGGAGCATCGCATGCATGAGGTTCATCCTCATGCGTTGAGGATACGCCTTAACACGTCCGTCAATTCGGTCTTGCCCCGACGAAGTTCGCCGACATCCTTCTCGGCGTCTATTCGGCCCGCATTATGGGCAAGGTAAAGTTCGACCAGCAGTCGCGTATAATCCTCGGACAGGCCGGCTCGTATCAACGTGGCCTGCCACTCGGTCTCGGGAAGTGGCTGGGCGATGACCTCGCGCCCGACGAGAGAAGCGATGGCGGCCGCGACGTCGTTCGGCGTATAGCGATTTGGGCCTTCGGCATGGACGATTCTTGCCGCTGCTTCATGCTTCTCCAGAAGCAGCTCGGCAGCGATCGTCCCCACGTCGAAGGCGGAAATGGTCGGAAGAGCCTTGGTCAGCGGATGATAGAAGCTCGGCAACCGACCGCTCTCTGCCGCTACATTCGCCAGCCGTGCCCAGTTTTCCATGTGCTCGGCGGATCGCAGCAGGATAAGCCTGATCTCCAACTGCCGCAGCCGGGCCTCCAATGCGTGGAAGATCAGGGTGACGCCGGTTCCGGAACTGTGCTGTGCGCCATAGTCGGAGATCGCGAGAACGGTTTGCGGCTTGGCGACAGCCAAGGCCTCGCCAAGCGAATTGACCAGCCGTCTCATACTGGAATCGGCCTCCCGGGCGCGAATATCGACCGGACAAATGACCTGGACGGCGCTTGCCCCTTTGAATGCCGTCGTCAGTGCTTGATGGTCATGCATATCGGCGATGGCGATCTCGCAGCCGAGATCCGAAAAAGCCTGTGCTTTTGAGGCATCGCGCAGAATTGCCCGAACGGGAACACCGGTCTTGCGCAGGACAGCGATGGTCGTACGGCCAACCTTACCGCTGGCACCAAGAATTGCATGCATGAGGTTTTCTCCTGTCGATCTGCCCACAGGCTATTCGTCTCTGCTCATGGAATCGTGCAGGTTCGGACGACCGATTGCAGGTTTGGACGACAATCGAACTTATGAATGCATTCGGCTTATCATGCCGGGGGTAAGGCCGAGGAGGCGCCTCATCCAGTGCGTCATGTGGCTCTGATGGGCAAAGCCCGACGCCAATGCGATCTCGGCGAGCGGCATCTCGGTGGACAGGATGAGCAATCGCGCGCGCTCGACGCGGCGCGTCAGGATATAATGGTGGACCGGCATGCCGAAGGTGGCACGAAAGAGCGGCTTCAAATGCGATACGCTCAGGCCGACTGTCGCGGCGAGATCGGCAAGAGACAGCGACTGATCGATATGGGCTTCGATGAAATCCGCCAGGTGTCGCTGATGGCGCTTCGTCAGGCTGGCGCCTGTCGGGATGACATCGACTGGGGCCTTTCCATTGCCTTCTACCAGGCGGATCGCCAGCGCCAATCCCAGCGCCTCCGCATAGGTTTTGTCCGACGGAATGGGGGACTCGATTTCGGCCTTGATCGCCCAGGCGATCGATTCGATCCGGGAATCTCGAAGCTGGAATTTTGGTGCCAGAGAAACGGTATCCGGATTTCTGTCGAGTGCTTCCGCGGCAGATTGAAGGAGTCCCTGCTGGATAGTCAGACGCAGAATAGTGCAGTCCCCGTCATCCTCCCACCAGCCATCCAGCCCGGCAGGAACGATATCGATATCGCCATGCGCCTGCCGACGCCGGTACTGGCGGCCGTCGCACTCACAAAAGGCGTTCACGGCCCGTCCGAAATGAATACCGAGTCGATGCGTCTGCGATCCAGGCACATGGGTGCGGCCAGCCTCAATATGAAGGAAATTCGCCTCCAAGCCTTTCCAGCCACGATCCCTGCTGGAGAGAAGAGTCGTGGCGGCACTGTTGAGCTGATCCATGATTGCGCGCTTCCGCCAAATCCACCGGCCCGAATTGAGGGCGATCTCGATCCGGGGATTATAGGTAGCACAAGGCGTCCGGTCGAGCCGATCTTCGGATCGGTGCCCATGCAGGCGGCTCAGCGTTTACTCAAGGTCTTCGAGGTTGACGGGAAGGCCAGCTACCGATCTTCCCTGGTGTGCCATAGCCTCAAGATGTAGATCGTCGACTGTTGAATTTCGTAGCGTATCTCGTAGTGGCCGACGAGGAGCCGCCGGACCTCGCGTGGCTCGAATTCGAACAGCTTTTCTCCAATTCGCGGATTGGCCAGCAGAATGGTCGGCGCCTTGGTCAGAGACTGCACTGCGCGAACAGCCGCCGGCTTGTTAACAGCGGCCAGAAATTCATACAGGCGAGTGAGGTCGGATAGCGCCTTGCTGGTCCATTTTGCTTCCATCAGCGTGGAGCCGGCAATGGATCGTCAGTGCTTAAACTATCGACCCATGCCTGCACGGCCTGATGGTCGATCACATTGCCATTGTCGACGTCGGAGAGAGCTTCGCGGGTCAGCCGCTCGCGCTTTTCCTCCTGGTCGAGCCACGCGGTCAGAGCCTGTTTCATGATCCAGCCGCGGGAACGCTCGAGCCTCTCGGCCATCAAATCGAGTTTTTCGGCCAGCGAAAGCGGTACATGTGCAGTCAAGACTTTGGTCGCCGAGTTTGCCACACGATCATCCTTTCTGAGATGGTTTGATTTATTTCTAATCATAGTGATTAATTTTGAATCGATCAACGGCACGCGAGGGACACTGCATATAGCGGTGACCTGGCTTCCTTCATCGCGAGCCCCTGCCATCTCCAGGTCTTGGAATGAACGGGCAAAGGACGCGGCCTGCTTGTGAACCCGCGTCCATCGCTGCTCATCGAACGTCACTTCCAGCTAGTGTAGTCCGAAGCGGTGCATCCGAAGGGTGCTCTTTGATCGCCGAAACGCTTCTTCAACTGATCGCAACCCCAGCGGTTGAGAGGCGCCGGCATCATGTTGTTGAGGTCCATGGCGGGCGAAGTGAACTGTGAGCTGGCGCTGGTCACATACCAGACCCAGTAGCCGAAAATGCCGACGATAAAGAGAAGTATGATCAGGAAAACCCTGGCGAGCCGCGCCATGATGGACGGCCCTTTCTTCCCTTGGGCTACCAGTTCCGGCGGATGACCGCCAAGCTCTGCCGTCAGCGGCGCGAGAACGCCGGTACGTTCCTCCGCCGTCATGTCTATCCGTTCCAGTCGGCTGTCCAGGAGCACGGGGAGAGCCGTATTTCCATGCCAGACGGCGAGCGCCACCGCCTTGCCGTCCTTTGCACCGACGACCAGAGGCTCCTGTCCTGGCTCGAAGTTCGTATGGGCGGCTCGTCCGGTTTTCCTGCCTGCGATCTTGTCGGCGTAGGTTACCGTCAGTCGCTTGCCTCGCCGCTGGAAGGCCGTGATTTCCACCGGGACAGGCTCGAGCCGGGCAGCCCGGTGCAATTGCCCGCGGACCCGCCAGACGCGCAGGATCTGGAAGATCATGGCGATGCAGGCGCCGCCAAGAAGGGCGACGAAGACGGCAAGCGTTATGATCCGGTTCCAGAGCATATCGAGCCCGAGGCTGAGCGTCGCCAAGTCCGGATGGTCGCCGGAGATGACGAGATCCGTGTCGTAGTCACCGGCATGGATATCGACGAACATGATCTCGACATCCTTATCGTAAGTTTGGCCATTGTAGGCGTAGTTGAGATGCGCCTCGCAGGTGGTGAAGAAGCCCTTTCGGGTGGAGCATTTTCCATCACGGATATCGCCGCTGACGACCTTGACGGGATTTTGGCTGATCGTCCAATCCCGCAATATGCCCGGCGCTTCGGAGACCGCCATGAAAACAGTTAGGCCGATCAGGATCGGAAGGGAGAAATAGACGGCCTTCGGCATTGAAATAAGGTTCCGAGCAAGTGTCAGGGCTCTCTCGGGAAGTTTGATCGTCGGGAATGTCATTGTCTGCCTGAAACTCCGAATGGTTGTGTAGCATCCGCAAAGCAAGAAGCGAGACGGGAGCCTCGCAAAATCCTTGGGGGCCGACTTTGCGCCCACATCTGCAGCGCGAGCAAATAGGCACTCTGCCTGACAGCTCAATACCTGGTTGTAGGCCATCCGACGATTTCATGGTGATGTCAGCAGCAAACTCGCATGGGTGTGACCTTTTTGTACCGCAACGTTGACCTGCCGAGCCAGGCTCATCTAGTTTTCGTTCCGTTACGGGATTCGAGATCGTTGAGGAGACCAGCATGACCAATGCCGCCTGGCATGCAGATCCGTTAAGCTGGGGCCACGGGCCGCGCATCTTTGAAATCTTTCTGGAGCCGACCTGCCCCTTTTCGGTCAGGGCATTCAACAAGCTCGATGCCTTTCTGGCGCAAGCCGGCGAGGATAAGGTGACCGTCAAGATCCGCCTGCAATCGCAGCCCTGGCATATGTATTCCGGCGTTCTCGTGCGTTGCATCCTTGCCGCCTCGACGCTTCTAGGAGGCAGGGAGACGGCAAGGAAGGTGATGGCCGCGATCGGCGCGCACCGAGAGGAGTTCGAATTCGCCCATCACGCGGGCGGGCCGAATATGGACGTGACGCCCAACGCATTGATCGAGCGGCTGGAACGCTACAGCGGCATCGCGTTGAAGGAGGCTTTTGCCATCCCGGATCTCGACCGCGAGATCAAGTGGCACTGCAAATACGCTCGCCAGAACGGCATCCACGTTTCTCCAACCTTCATGATCGACGGACTGGTGCAGGCCGACATGAGCAGCGGAGATGAAGTCGAAGCCTGGGTGAAGAAAATCTCCGCCTCGTGAGAGGCAGGCGGGCAAAGCGTCGGTGTTTCCATCTCGACGCCTTGCCTTTTCCGGAATGCCCTCAGTCTTCCACGTTCGGCAGCAGGATTGTCAAAAGCCCGATCAGCGGCAGGAATGCGCAAAGCTCGAAGACGAACTCGATGCTCGTGTGGTCGGCGAGCACGCCGAGCGCTGCAGCACCGATGCCGGCCATACCGAAGGCGAAGCCGAAGAACAGGCCGGAGACCATGCCGACGCGCCCGGGCAACAATTCCTGTGCGTAGACGACGATCGCTGAAAAGGCCGAGGCAATGACCGTGCCGATAATCGCGCTGAGGACGATGGTAGTTCCAAGATTGGCATGAGGCAGGACGACTGTGAAGGGCAGAATGCCGAGGATGGAGCCCCAGATGACCTTCTTGCGGCCGATGCGGTCACCGACGGGGCCGCCGACCATCGTGCCGACGGCAACGGCGGCAAAGAACACGAATTGGCAGAGCTGCGCCGTCCGTTCGGTCACGCCGAAGCGGGCCATCAGGTAGAAATTATAGTAGCTGGTGAAGCTCGCGAGGTAGAAATATTTCGAGAAGATCAAGGCGATCAGAACGGCAATGGCAAGACCGACACGGGCGCGCGACAGGCTTAGCGCCTTGTGGACCTTGCCGGATTTTGCCGGCGCGCGCAGGTGGCTGCCATTGACCTGATACCAGCGGCCCAGCCCTCCGAGAATGAGAATGCCGACGAATGCCAGGCTCGCAAGTGCCGCCATTCCATGCTGGCCATGCGGAAGAATGAAGAAAGCGGCGAGCAGCGGCCCAAGCGAAGTGCCGAAATTGCCGCCGACCTGGAACACCGACTGGGCGAAGCCATGCTTGCCGCCCGATGCCAGTCGCGCGATCCGCGAAGCTTCCGGGTGGAAGATCGAGGAGCCGAGACCAAGCAGCATCGCGCCCATCAGCAGCATCGGGTAGTTCGAGGCCATTCCAAGCATGATCATGCCGGCGCAGCTGCAGGTCATGCCGAACGGCAATGAATAGGGCTGCGGGCGTCCATCCGTGTACCAGCCAACGAAGGGCTGAAGGATCGATGCGGTAATCTGGTAGACGAAGGTCAGCACGCCGAGCTGGGTGAAGCTCAGGTCAAAGCCTGTCTTCAGCACCGGATAGCTTGCCGGCAGCAGGGCCTGCGTGACATCGTTAATGAAATGGCCAAGACTGGCTACCATCAGGACTGGATATATCGTAGTGGCCGCGCGGGGCGCGTTGATGGCCTGGCTCATGGCTCTCACTTTTCAATGATCTACCGTGCTGATATTGGAAAACACTATCGCCCGCTACCGCGACAAGGCGCAATTCTTACGAGACTGGGCCAGAATGGTCAGGAACAGCCGCATAGATCCATTCATCGATGTCGACCGGCCCCTCATTGCCCTCGGCAACGACTATGGTGACGGCCACCGCGTCGAACCGCACCAGCATCGCCGCGCACAATTGCTGTACGGCTTTTCCGGCGTGGTGGTCGTGACCACGCCTGATGGCACGCTGGTCATGCCGCCGGAGCGCGGCATGTGGATCCCTCCGGGCGTGATCCATAGCGTGCGCATGCTCGGCAAAGTCAGCATGCGCAGTCTCTACATTCAACCGCAAGCGATCAAGACGATGCCGGATCACTGTCGGGTGGTCGAAATCTCACCCTTGCTGCGCACGCTCATTGCCGAGGCCGTTGACATTCCGGTCGACTATGACGTCAGCGATCGGGCCGGCGCCTTGATGGCATTGCTTCTGCACGAACTGGCGAGGTTGAGACCATTGCCCTTGTCCCTGCCGATCCCGCGCAACAGGCTGCTTGCTGAGAAGTGCCAGGATTTCCTCCGGCAGCCGACCACGCATGATACGATCGATCTATGGGCCAGCCACATGCGTATGAGCCGCCGCGCATTTACCCGGATGTTTCGCTTGGAAACCGGGCTCAGCTTCGTCAAATGGCGGGAGCAGGCCTGCCTGCATGCAGCACTTCCGCGCCTTGTTGCCGGCGTGCCGGTGACGACGATCGCGATCGACCTCGGCTACAAGAACCCGGCCGCCTTCACGAGCATGTTCAAGCGCGCCTTCGGTTATTCGCCACGCGAAATGGCACGCCAGCATGCGGGAAGCGATTCCGCCAGCGCTGGTCTGCAGCCGTGAGGGTCATGCCGGATGATCGGGAAGAGGGCGACGCGGCTTTCTCATGTCGCGTCGAGATAAGGCTTCAACGGCATGTCGTCGTGCCGGGGAACCGTCTGTCGTTCGATCATGTGGTGGATGACCGGCGGCTGGTCGCCGCGATGCAATCTGTCCAGATGTTCGGCGACCTCGACATCGGCGTGCGTCTGGCGCTGGCTGTGGCGGACATAGTCGATCCAGGTCGGCAGATGGTAGCTTTCCGTCCAGGTGTTCGGCTTTTCCAGATCGCGTAACAGCGACCATTGCTTTGCGCCATCGCGGATTCTCATGCGGCGGCGCTGGGCCATGACGGCCAGAAACTCCTGTACGTCCTCCTGCTCGATGTCATAATCCACCATGACCAGGATCGGGCCGCTTCTGGAACGCAGATCGAGCTGCAGTTGCGGTTCGCTGAAGGTATTTGTCGGATCGAGATTGAGGGATTCGAAGTCCGGCTGGCGCAACACGAGACCAAGCAGGCCGCCGATGCCAAGGGCGACGCTTGCGATGAAGAGGGCGCCAGTGACGCCATGCGCGTCGGCCAGTTCGCCCCAGAGCCAGCTGCCCACAGCCATGCCGCCGAACGTGGCGGTCTGATAGAGCGACAGGGCGCGGCCGACGACCCAGCGTGGCGTCGAAAGCTGAACCGTGACGTTGAAGAGCGAGAAGGCCTGCACCCAGGCGACGCCGGCCGGCATGAGGAGAAGACAGCTCAGCCATACCTGATTGCTGAGCGCCAGGAAGAAGCAACTGACCGCCAGCGTGAAGAAGGCGCCGCGGATCACCCATTCATTGCTCAGGACATCGCGAATGCGGCCGATCAGCATCGCGCCGCAGATGGCGCCGAAGCCGAAGAAGCCGAGCATGATGCCATAGGTGATCGCCGTGCCATGGACATGGTCGCGTGCAACGAGAGGCAGCAGCGCCAGAATGACGATCGCCGTCAGGCCGAAGACAAAGCTGCGGCACATCACCTTGAGCAGGTTCGGCGACATCTGGACGTAACGAAATCCGGCCGACATCGCGCTGCCGAAGGGCTCGCGCGGCAGCGTATTGTAGACGGGAGCTTTCTTCCAGCGCCATAAGGTGAAGATGAGAGCAAAATAACAAAAGACGTTGAAGAGAAATGCAAAGGCCGCGCCCGCCGCCGCGACGATAACACCGCCGATCGCTGGCCCGATGCTGCGCATGAGGTTGTAGCTCATGCTGTTAAGCGCCACGGCGCCCGGCAGATGCTCGCGTGGCACGACATCGCCCATCGAGGCCTGCCATGAGGGATTGTGCAGCGCACCGCCGCAGCCAATCAGGAAGGTGAAGCAAAGCAGCAGCCAAGGCGTCAGGGCATTGGTGTAGGACAGCACTGCCAGCGTTGCCGATACGCTAAGCATCAGCGTCTGCGCGATCAGCATGATCCGTCTTCGATCGTAATTGTCGGCAAGTGCGCCGGCGGCGAGCGAAAAGATCATGACAGGCAGCGTCGTGGAGGACTGGACCAGTGCCACCATGCCGTGGGATGTGGCAAGGCTGGTCATGAGCCATGCGGCACCGACGCCTTCGACCAAACCGCCGAGATTTGAGATGAGCGTTGCCGACCAGAGAGAGCGGAATGTCTTGGACTGAAACGCGACGAGCGGGGAGGTTCTATTGGGCATGTCGGCTTTTCTTCGCAGGATTATCTTGCTCGATGGCGCAGCGAAATCGCTCGAAGCCTATGCGCAGCCGAGTCGAAATCGAGCCTATAGTGATTTGCTAATTTCCGAAACGATTTTGGAATAATATTCTCGCCAATAAAGGCGGAATTCGGCAGGCGCTACGTCAAGCTCTGAACGGCCAAAGCTGCAAAGAACGCCTTTCACTCGAGCAACGTGCCAATGCGATCTGGGTGGGGAGAAACGAAGATGACCACGGCCTCGCCGGAAACATCCTTGGCGGAGATGAACCCGTTTTCGCTGAACTGAGCCGGAAAGCGGCTGTCGACGGAATTGTGCCTGTTGTCGCCGAGTACAAAATAATGACCGGCAGGCACCTCGAACGGGCCTGCTTCATCCTGGCCGGCGATTGCCCGATCAGTCATGGCGGTCTCATAGCGTCGTCCCTCCGGCGTCGTCTCTTCGAGAATTCTAGCCGCATTGCCGAAGAGGTCCGTCATCGTGCGGTCCGTCGGCACTGCCGCAAACGCCTTGCCGTCGACGAAAACCGTACCATCGTGCAATTCCACCTTTTCACCGGGAAGGCCGATCAGTCGCTTGACGTACAAGACGGGCTTGTCCGGGGAGGCGTAGTACTTGCTGGAAAAGACGATGATGTCGCCGCGCTTTGGGGTCGTGCCGCTGTAGGGTCTTGTCATCAGGACTTCCCCCTCCTGGAGGCTCGGCGCCATGGAGGATGCGGGCATTGTTTGCATGGTCATGCCGCAAAAATCGCGCTGGAAGCGGGCAGCATCGCAACCAGCGGGGGCCACAGCCGATAGCGCCTTGGCTGCCTTGCCTGCCAGCTCCTGCATCTCGGCCGGATTTGTCTTCCATAGCCCCGCCTTCGCAAGAAAAAGCGGATAGGCCGGCCCGATAAATCGTACGAACTCTTGCTCGCGCGCATCATTGCCCGCCGTAGCCTCTCCCGCAAAGAGGAGGACCGACAATCCCGCTACCAGCACTCTACTGTGGAAAGAGAAACTCACATTGCCCTCGCACGTCACGAACCGAACATGAAGCGTCAAGATTGCGCGTGGGGCGGCAAAGGCAAGTGCGAAATGATGTCGGCGCGCGGTCGTTAACGCGGCCTCGAAAATAACTATCCGCTCGAAGGCCATGAAGGCGCTGCTGGCTCCGCCAGATCTGCAACCGATTGCTGCTACATGATCAACACAGAGGGGTTGCTGCGGTCCCACCTACCTACCTCTTCCAATCCAATCGGGTAGCTCACCTAGATCTACGGTAGATGCTAATATTCTAAATACCGGCCTGTATGCCACCCTCGGGTCGGACAGTGCAGCGTCCGACGACTGCCCCCCATCCTTTGTCGTCGGACGCACCTCTCTGCATTGGTATCGTTTTGAACGGGGGACCGCTTTCCGCGGGAACTTGCGGCTCACCCATCAGGTCAATGCCGTGCAGTCGGGAATGGGCTAGTATTGTCCGTCCGCAGAATCAGCGTCCGCAGCCTTCCCCAAACCTTTGTCTCTGCCAGGTTTGGGGCTCCGAACGTTTAAGGCTCCGCCGACATCGCTGGTCTTCCGGCCGATCATGGTGCGGAATTCGGTTTCCGGGACAGGTGGGCTGAAGTAATAGCCCTGACTCTCCGAGCAACCGGCCTTGATGACTAGGTCGAGCTGGGTCTGCGTCTCGACGCCCTCCGCCGTGGTCAGCATCTTGAGATTGCGGCCGAGGGTGGCGATGGACTGGACGATGGCAAAGCTGTCAGGCCGGTTTTCCAGGTCGCGCACGAAACTGCGATCGATCTTCAGCTTGTCGAAGGGGAAGCGCTGCAGATAGTTCAGCGAAGAATAGCCGGTGCCGAAATCGTCAAGTGCGATGGTCAAGCCGAGCGAACGGAGCCGGTTCAATACCTCTAAATTAGCGGCATTGTCTTGCAGGAGTACCGACTCGGTGATTTCCAGTTCCAGCCGCCGCGCATCGAACTCAGTCAGTTCCAGTACGGTCTTGACCGTATCGACCAGGTCCGTCTGGCGGAACTGGACCGGAGAGAGGTTGACTGAAACGCGCACATCCTCGGGCCAGTTAAGAGCATCCTGGCATGCCTGCTGCAGCACCCATTTGCCGAGCGCATCGATGAAGCCGGTTTCCTCTGCCAGCGGGATGAATTCGGCCGGCGGGATGAGACCGCGCTCTGGATGGCGCCAGCGTACCAGCGCCTCGCTGGCTACGATCTTGCGGGTCTTGAGTGAAATCTGCGGCTGATAATGAACCTCGAATTGCCCGAGCTTGATGCCATGGCGCATATCTGCCTCCAGATTGCGCCGGTTCTGGAGATCCTCCTCCATCTGCGGGGAAAAGATGCGGTAGACCCCCTTGCCATCAGCTTTGGCCTGGTAAAGCGCCAGGTCGGCATTCTTCATCAGTTGGCCCGTATCTCCGCCAGTGCGCGGCGCCACTGAGATACCGATACAGGTGCTGACAACAATCTCGTTGCCGCCGATACGGTAAGGCCGGCTGATGCTGGCAATGAGGCGCTCCGACAGGTCGCGGGCGCTGTCGAGCGTGGAATCCATGCATGTATGCAGGACGGCGAATTCGTCACCACCCAATCGCGCGACGATGTCCTGTTGTGACGCGGTGTTGCGCAGCCGTCTGGCAACCTTGCGCAGCAACACGTCGCCGACAGGGTGGCCCAGCGTGTCGTTGACTTCTTTGAAACGGTCGAGATCGAGATAGAGTATGGTAAATAATTGACCGCCGGCGGCCAATCCGCGCAGCGCGTGGCCGACGCTCTCCCAGAATAGCAACCGATTGGGCATGTCGGTCAGCGCGTCATGATGGGCCATATGCACCACACGATCCTGCGCACGGTGACGTTCGCTGACATCCTCGAAGGTGCAAACCCAGCCGCCTTCACCCGTCGGTTCGTGCGATACGGCCAGCACCATGCCATTCGCGAGATGATGGATATGGTCGCTGAGCACGGCGATGTCGTTCCGGACACGGGTCTTATCGCCAGCAAGGCCGCGCGACCCGCCAGTTGACAATCCAGGGGGCAGCAATTCGGGTGCGATGAGATCAGCCAAGGGGGTGCCCAGCCTCGCCCGGACTTCGTCCAGGCCGAACAGGGTCAGGAAACGGGGATTGTGAACGATGACTCGATATTGGTCGTCGAGCAGGCAGAGACCGAGCGACATGGCCTCCATCGCCGCATCGAACCGGGCATTCTGGATCGCCAGGGTCTGCTCCTTGGCCTGCAGGATCTTCTGGGCTCGGCCCAGAAGGCCGTTGTGAATGAGCAGCAGCAGAATCAGCAGGCAACCGCCGATGAGCATGCCAACCGTGACCCAGGTTAGAGCCAATTGGAGCCCGAGGAGGCCGCGCCGGTCCTCGGCAATGCGTGCCGAATACCACATGTTGCTGTCGCTGGAGAGCCGCGCCAGCTTCGGGTAGATCGGTTCCAGGATCGCGAGGATACGCGCCGGTGTGCCGGGCACTGAAAGCTGACTAAGGAGCGGCCGGGTCTGGTTGAGGGCTTCTTCGAGGTCGTCGAGGGTCTCGCCGATATGCGGATTGGATTGTACGAACTTCTCGACCCCATTGGACCGCAGGGTCTTGAGGCGATTGACGACGATATCGAAGCGCAGCCTGACTTCGTGGGCATCGACGCTGCCGTCGTTCATGCCCATGGCGCTGACGCGCTGTTCGAGCCTGGTGAACTCACTCGGAGCTTGGGCTATCGTCCAGGTGATATTGCCCAAGCCGACATCTTGTAGTGCGGTCTGGCGCTGGAAGACCAAGGCGGAAATATAGATCGCCGAGGTGATGAAACCCAGGATCACAATTATCAGCGCTGTGCGGAGGTAGCGCATGCGGTCCGATGGGGTTGCTATTTGACGGAGATTGCCTTGACCTGCCAGACGGCACGGCCGTGATAGGGCTGTCCCTGCAGGATGGGGTTACTGTCGAATGGATACATCACAAAGAACGGGCCTTGATCGTCGATGGGCATGTATGCGCCATTGCGCTTGACGGCGAGGATCGTGCCGAACTTGGTGAAATCGCTGGTCGGGATATCGACGCTATAATCATTGAGGGCAATGACTGTGGCCGTCGCACCTTGGGCTTTGGCCTTTTCGAGCAATAGCGCCATTGGAACGCCTTCGAAGTTGACGACACCTTCGTTCCAGGGCGTCGACGTCTTGATCGACACGAGGCCCATGGCCTCAAGCTGATTGCGATCGAACGTCACCGAGCCCGACGAACTGGTAATCGTCACTGACGGCACGTCCTGCGCCAGGGCGGGCGCGGCGAACGCAGCAAGGACTGCAAAAATAATTGAGGCGAGAAGACGCATTGAGGGTCCGATGCTTTCGGGGTATGGGCCTTGCCCGTTCTATCTCCAGCCTGCACAACTGGCTGTTAAAGATCGGTTAAGTTCCACAGGGCAATGGAAACAAACTTAACAGCTCAAGATTGGCGTAGCATTTGTCGGAACTCGCTGATCTATTTCCAGGTCGGTAAGTTCCGGCTTGCATGCCGCTGATCTGCACCTTTGCTATGAAGTCGACGGGTGCCGATATGGACGTTCTCGGCAGCTTCGGCACTTGTAAGGATACTGCGATTTCATCTCCCCATCAATCATACCTAAGAAGCGCGGTGACCGGATCAAAAAGTGACTGGCGCGACAGCGCTTTCTCCTTGCTACTCCTCGATAATGAGGAAGTGCAACAAATTCATGATAGACATGATAGCCGACTTGCCCGCAACGGTTGGCCCTACCCGCAAGAAAATAGTTCAGCTTTTTAATGAGTTCATACGCTTTCCAACCGCGCCGCTCAATACAGAATGCGTCACGCCATCGGCAGCGTATTCTCCAACTCGCTCGATTAGCAGGCAGCGATGATCTATTGCAGCAGGATCGCGCGGAAGTCGTTGACGTTCGTGCCGGTCGGGCCGCTGATGAAAAGGTCGCCGAGAGCGGCGAAGGCCGACCAGCTGTCGTTGCGCCGCAGGAATTCGGCCGCATCTTTTTCCAGCTCGGCAAGCCGCGAAATTGTGGCACCGTCGGCAAAGGCGCCTGCATTGTCCTCGGAGCCGTCGATGCCGTCCGTGTCGGCGGCAAGCGCTGAAATACCTTTCTGGCCGGAAATGGTGCAGGCGAAGGATAGCAGGAACTCGCTGTTGCGGCCGCCTTTGCCCTTGCCTTTGATCGTTACCGTGGTTTCCCCGCCAGACAGAAGGAGCATGGGGCCTTGCGACGCCAGACCTCGCTGCAGGATCTTGGCTACGATCGCCGCATGCTGGCGACCGACCTCCGATGCTTCGCCCTCGATAGCATCGGATAGCACGATAGTCTCGACGCCGGCCTTGCGGGCGACGTCGGCAGCAGCATCCAGTGCGATGGCGGCCGAAGCAACGAGCTTCACCTCGTTGCGGGCGAAACGAGGGTCCGAGGGTTGCGGCGGCTCGTCCCTGCCATCTTCGAGATGACGCATCACCGCTTCCGGCAATTCGAGACCATAATGTTCTATGATCGCAAGTGCATTGGCGCGGGTCGTCTCGTCGGCAATGGTCGGGCCGGAGGCGACGAGGGCAGGGTTGTCGCCGGGAATATCGGAGACGACGAGGGAGACCACGCGAGCCGGATGGGCCAATGCCGCCAGGCGGCCTCCCTTGATGTGCGAGACCTGCTTGCGCACCGCATTCATGGCACTGATCGGCGCACCGGAGGCAAGCAAGGCCCGATTGACAGCGATTTCGTCGGCAAGTGTCAGATCGCCGGCAGGGGCTGGCAGCAATGCGGAGCCACCACCACAGATGAGGGCGACGACCAGATCGTCCTCCGTGAGATCGCTTACCACTGTCATCAACCGATCGGCAGCGCGAAGGCCACTTTCATCCGGCACGGGATGAGCGGCCTCGAGAACCTCGATGCGCTCGCAAGGAGCCGCATAGCCGTAACGCGTGACGACGACACCGGATAGCGGTGCATCCCACAGGCGCTCGAAAGCGCGCGCCATCTGCGCGGCTCCCTTGCCGGCGCCGACCACGACTGTCCGGCCCTTCGGCTTTTCCGGCAGGTGGGCGGCGAGCGCCTTGTCCGGATCGGCAGCAGCGACGGCCGCATAGAAGAGCTTTTCCAGGAAGGCGCGCGGATCGGCAATGCTCGGCATCGGGTTTCTCACATCTTGGGGCGTGTCCGCGTTTCCTCGGAAACGCGAAACCGCTCACTTTCTGTTTCTCTACGCATCCTAGGCAACGGGATGGTTCGCCATGCGCTCCAGCGCCTTGACGAGACCGGAATGATCGAGCCCGCTGTCGCCATTGGCGGCGCACTGGTTGAAGAGTTCCTGCGTCGAGGCCGTGTTCGGCAGCGAGATGCCGAGCGCCTTGGCGCCTTGCAGTGCGAGGTTCAAATCCTTCTGATGCAGCGAGATGCGGAAGCCGGGCTCAAACGTGCGCTTGACCATGCGCTCGCCGTGGACTTCGAGGATGCGCGAGGAGGCAAAGCCGCCCATCAGGGCCGAGCGCACGCGCGCCGGATCGGCGCCCGCCTTCGACGCGAAGACGAGAGCCTCTGACACCGCCTCGATCGTCAGCGCGACGATGATCTGGTTGGCGACCTTGGTGACCTGGCCGTCGCCGCAATCGCCAACGAGCGTGATGTTCTTGCCCATCAGCTGGAAAAGCGGCAGCGCGCGTTCGAAGCTTGCCTCCGAGCCGCCGGCCATGATCGAGAGCGAGGCGTTCTTGGCACCGACCTCGCCGCCGGAAACCGGAGCGTCGACATACTCGGCACCGGTTTCGCGAACTTTCTTGGCGAATTCCTTGGTCTCGATCGGCGAGATCGAGCTCATGTCGATGACGAGCTTGCCTTTCGAAAGGCCGTAGGCAACGCCGTTCTCACCGAAGAGAACGTCCTTGACCTCGGGGGTATCCGGCAGCATCAGGATGATCGTGTCGACGGTCTCGGCGAGCGCCTTCGGCGTTTCGACGAATTGCAGGCCGTTGTCGAGCAGTTCCTGGCGCGGCGGAATGGAAAACTTTGATGTGACGACGATGTGGCCGGCATTCTGCAGATGACGCGCCATGGGGGTTCCCATGATGCCGAGGCCGATAAATCCGATATGTGCCATGCTATTTAGCTCCTGATATTGAGAATGGCTGCGCCTTCGGCGTGACGGCCGGCTGCGGCGAACCAGCCGAGCCCTGCCGCGGTCGTGGTGCGCGGCTTGTATTCGCAGCCGATCCAGCCGTCGTAGCCGAGCGCATCGAGCGCATCGAAGATGAAGGGATAGGCGATCTCGCCGGTGCCCGGTTCGTTGCGTCCGGGATTATCGGCAAGCTGTATATGCGCAATCTGCGCCTGGTGCTTCTTGAACGTCCCGATCAGCTCGCCCTCGGTGCGCTGCTGATGGTAGAGATCATATTGAATGAACAGGTTGTCGCTGCCGACCTCGGCAATGATCGAAGCCGCCTGATCCGGTGTGTTGAGGTAAAATCCCGGAATGTCGAAGTGGTTGATCGGCTCGATCAGCAGGCGGATCCCGTGCTTGCGCAGTTCTGTCGCGGCATATCCGAGATTGGCAACGAAAGTGGTCCGCAGCACGTCGTCGGACACGCCGGCTGGCGCGATACCTGAGAGGCAATTGATCTGCGTGCAGCCGAGTGTCGTTGCATAGTCGATCGCGGAGGCGACGCCGCGACGGAATTCGTCGATACGATCAGGCAGGATCGCGATCCCACGCTCGCCGCCGGCCCAGTCGCCGGCGGGCAGATTGTGCAGCACCTGCGTCAGGCCATGACGATCGAGCTCGGCGCGTAGCGCCTCCTTCGCGAAATCATAGGGGAACAGGTATTCGACCCCTTCAAAGCCTGCCTTGGCGGCGAGCGCGAAACGATCAAGGAAGGGCGCTTCGGTGAAAAGCATGGTCAGATTGGCCGCAAATTTCGGCATTTGATTTCTCCTTCAGTCCAGCAAGGCGAGGATCGCGGTCGGGGCATCCTCGCCGCGTTCGGCAAGCTCCTCGAACTCGACGACGGCATTGATGTCGGCGCCCATGGCGATGTTGGTGACACGCTCCAGAATGAACTCGATGACGACGGGCACCTGATGCTCCGCCATCAGCTGCTTTGCGGTCGTGAACGCTTCCTGGAATTCGTTCGGGCTGCGTACCCGGATCGCCTTGCAGCCGAGCCCTTCGGCAACGGCGACATGGTCGACGCCATAGCCCGGCTCCGCATCGCCGGATGCGTTGATATTGTCGAAGGCGAGGCTGACCTCGAAATCCATGTTGAAGCCGCGCTGGGCCTGGCGGATGAGGCCGAGATAGGAATTGTTCACGACCACATGCAGGTAGGGAAGCTTGTGCTGCGCGCCGACCGCAAGCTCCTCGATGAGGAACTGGAAGTCGTAGTCGCCGGACAGGGCGACGATCGGGCGATCCGGATCGGCGGCGCGCACGCCGAGCGCTGCCGGCAGGGTCCAGCCGAGCGGGCCTGCCTGGCCGCAATTGATCCAGTTGCGCGGCTTGTAGACATGCAGGAACTGCGCGCCGGCGATCTGGCTGAGCCCGATGGTCGAGACGTAGCAGGTGTCGCGATCGAAGGCCTTGTTCATCTCCTCGTAGACGCGCTGCGGCTTCAACGGCGTCTGGTCGAAATGCGTCTTGCGCAGCATGGTGCGCTTGCGCTCGCGGCATTCCTCCGCCCAGGCCGCCCAGTCGCGCAGCTTACCTGCGGTTTTCCATTCCGTCGCAACGTCGAGGAACAGCTTCAGCGCAGCGCCGGCGTCAGAGACGATGCCGAAATCCGGGGCGAAGACGCGGCCGATCTGGGTCGGTTCGATATCGACATGCACGAAAGTCCGACCCTCGGTATAGGTCGAGACGTTGCCGGTATGGCGATTGGCCCAGCGGTTGCCGATACCGAGAACGAAGTCGGAGGCGAGCATCGTCGCATTGCCGTAGCGATGCGAGGTCTGCAGCCCGCACATGCCGGCCATCAGCGGATGGTCGTCCGGGATCGTGCCCCAGCCCATCAGCGTCGGGATGACCGGAACGCCGGTGATCTCTGCGAATTCGACCAACAGGTCGGAAGCGTCGGCGTTGATGATGCCGCCGCCCGCGACGATCAGCGGCCGCTCGGCCGCGTTCAGCATGGCGAGCGCCTTTTCCGCCTGCGCACGGGTTGCCGAAGGCTTGTAGGGCTCGAGCGAAGCGTAGGTTTCGATGTCGAACTCGATTTCGGCGACCTGGACGTCAACGGGCAGATCGATGAGGACCGGACCGGGGCGGCCGGAGCGCATCGTATGGAATGCCTTCTGGAAGACGTAAGGCACGAGCGCCGGCTCCATGACGGTAACGGCCCACTTGGTGACGGGTGCTGCGATCTTGGCGATATCGACGGCCTGGAAGTCTTCCTTGTCGAGACGGGCGCGCGGCGCCTGGCCGGTAATGCAGAGGATCGGGATCGAGTCGGCGGAAGCGGAATAGAGGCCAGTGATCATGTCGGTGCCGGCCGGGCCTGACGTTCCGATGCAAACACCGATATTGCCGGCGCGAGCCCGGGTATAGCCTTCCGCCATATGGCTTGCACCCTCGACATGGCGGGCCAGCACATGGCGGATCGAGCCGCGCGCTTTCATTGCCGAGTAGAAGGGGTTGATCGCAGCGCCGGGAACGCCGAAGGCGCAATTGACGCCTTCCTTTTCCAGAACCAGCACTGCGGCATCGACTGCGCGCATCTTCGCCATGGGATTTCCTCCGTTTCTGTATCGAAGGTACCGCATGGGTCAGTGAGTGCAATCATAAAATGGAAATCAATCCCATCATATGGAAATAAACATTTTCAACAAATCTGGAACAATCGAAGCGAAGCGGATATGTCATGAAGCCCAATCATGGCGCGCCTAAATGCGTGGCGCGCCTTCAGTCAGAAGTGAGCGTCATGGCGGAAAATCGGGAAAAGGCGAGGGGTAGGCCGGGCCGGAAGCCGGCTGAGAATGCGGCCGCCTCGTCCGTGCAGGTGCTCGATCGCAGCCTGAAGCTTCTGGAGTTGGTGGCCGAAGCAGATGGCGCTGTCTTGACTGACCTTGCCGACCAGGCGGACATGGCACCTTCCACCGTGCACCGATTGCTTACCTCCCTCGCCCAGCACGGTATGGTGGCGCATGACGGCGAAACCGGCGCCTGGACGATCGGGGTGAAGGCCTTCGAGATCGGAACAGCCTACTTGCGCTTCCGCAAGCTCGGCACGATCAGCAGGCCGTTCCTCAAACAATTGATGGAGGTATCAGGCGAGACCGCCAACATCGCCATCGAGGAAGACGGCGATGTCGTCTTCATCTCCCAAGCGGAAAGTCACGCGCCGATGCGCGCCTTCTTCCGCCCTGGCCGGCGCGGACCGATCCATGCTTCGGGCATCGGCAAGGCGATCCTTTCCACCTGGGCGGACAGCCAGATCGAGGTCTTGCTCGGAGGCCGTTCGCTGCAGCATTTCACCGATAAGACCCGCGACACGTTGCCCATGCTGCTCATAGATATGGCCGAGATCCGGTCGCGCGGCTGGTCGATCGACGACGAGGAACACACGCTCGGCATGCGATGCGTGGCGGCGCCGATCTTCAACGAGTATGGCGAGGCCATTGCCGGCATCTCGATTTCAGGGCCGGCCGTGCGGCTACCGGACGAAAAGGTCGCTGCCCTTGGCCCGATTGTGCGGGCGGCAGCGGAAGAATTGACGAAGGTGATGGGCGGACGGTTGAAGCGAAGCTGAACGCCTTCGCCGCCATCTCCTATCCGGAGACGACGGCGTCGACAGTCCACAGCACAAGTGGGTCAGGCGGGCTGCAATTGCTCGCGTGCGATCGTGTCCGCCTTCTTGGCCTTGGTCTTCATCGCCTTGCCGGCGACGTAGACTTCCGCAACGCAGCGATCGTCACCCATGGTCTGCAGGATGAAGAGTTCTTCGGCCAATGAGGTCGCGGTGCGCATGCGGAATTCCATGGCCGACTTGGCGCTGGAATCAAGTACGACGATATCGGCATCCGCGCCTGCCTGCAGCGAGCCGATCTGCTTTTCGAGACCGAGCGCCAGGGCGTTGCCGCGCGTCATGCGATAGAAGGAGTTGAACGGCGTCAGTCGCTGTCCCTGCAGGTGCAGCACCTTGTAGGCCTCGTCCATCGTTTCCAGCATGGAGAAGCTGGTGCCGGCGCCGACATCGGTCGCAACCGACCAGCGCGCGCCGAGCCTGTCGAATTCCGCGGCGTTGAAAAGCCCGGAGCCGAGGAAGAGGTTCGAGGTCGGGCAGAAGACGCCGACCGCGCCGGTTTCGGCAAGCACCGCAACTTCCCGTTCGCTCATATGGATGCAGTGGCCGAGCAGCATGCGATCGTTGAGCAGGCCGTAGCGGGCATAGATATCCGTATAGTCTTTCGCCTTGGGATAAAGAGAGGTGGCAAAGGCGATCTCGTCCCGGTTTTCGGAAAGATGCGTCTGGACGTAGCAGTCCGGATGCTCGGCGACGAGAGCTCTGCTCATCTCCATCTGCTCGGGCGTCGAGGTGATGGCAAAGCGCGGGCTGATCGCATAGTGGCCGCGGCCGCGGCCGTGCCATTTCGCAATCAGCTGCTTGGTTTCGTCATAGCCGCGCTGCGGCGTATCGCGCAGGGCGTCCGGCGCATTGCGATCCATCATCACCTTGCCGCCGATCACGCACATGCCCCGCGCTTCGGCCGCCGCAAAATAGGCGTCGACGCTTTCCGGATGCACCGAGCAATAGGCAACCGCCGTTGTCGTGCCGTTCGACAGCAGTTCGTCCATGAAGCGGTCCGCCACTTCGGCCGCATGAGCGGCGCGGGCGAACTTCTGCTCCTCGACGAAAATATAGGTGTTCAGCCACTCGAGCAGCTGGGCGCCATAGGAGGCGATTGCCTGCGTCTGCGGGAAATGCAGGTGCGTGTCGATGAAGCCGGGCAGGATGAGGTTCGGGCGATGGTCCGCGACCTTGATGCCGGCATCCGCCAGCTTGCGAATGTCGTTATACAGGCCGATGTCGACGATCTTGCCATCGCGAACGTAGATCGCGCCGTCCTCAATATAGCGATAGGATGCGGTATCATCGATACCCTGCGGCTCGGAAAGGAAGGTCAGGACACGACCACGGATCAGGACTTCACTCATTGGGTCTTCTCCCCATTGATGGCACTTTCGTACCAGGAGACGAGCAGTCGGCGCTCCTCGTCGGTAATGTGCGAGGCGTTGGCCGGCGGCATGGCGTGGCTGCGGCCTGCCTGCAGATAGATTTCGCGGGCATGGGCGGCGATGTCGCGGTCGGTCTCGAACACCACGCCCTTCGGCGGCGCGATGATGCCCTCCCAGCTCGGCTCCTTCGCATGGCACATGGAACAGCGTCCCATGATGGTGTCGCGAACCCTAGGGAAAGCTTCAGCCGTAACGAAGGGCTGCTGGATTGCGGAGATCTTCGTTGTCGGCTCGCCCGTCAGGATCTTCGGCACCGTGGAAAGCCACATGATGACGATGAAGAGGATGACGGTGACGATCCACGTCCAGGTCGGATTGCCGGCATTGGCATGGCGGGTGTTGAACCAGTGGCGGATCGTGACCCCCATCAGGAAGACGAGCGAGGCGATGATCCAGTTGAACTGCGTGCCGAATGCCAGCGGATAGTGGTTCGACAGCATCAGGAACAGCACGGGCAGTGTCAGGTAGTTGTTATGCGTCGAGCGCTGCTTGGCGATGCGGCCGTATTTCGGATCGGGCTTGCGGCCGGCGATCAGGTCGGCAACGACGATCTTCTGGTTCGGAATGATGATGAAGAACACATTGGCCGACATGATCGTCGCGGTGAAGGCGCCGAGATGCAGGAAGGCGGCGCGGCCCGTAAAGAGATGCGTGTAGCCCCAGGCGACGCCAACCAGGATGAAATACAGCGCCACCATCAGCCGCGTATTGTCGTTGCCGAAGGGCGACTTGCAGATCAGATCGTATAGGAGCCAGCCGCCGGCGATCGAACCAAGCGAAATGGCGATCGCCACCGGCTTGGAAACGTCGAGCACCGCCGGATCGATCATGTAGAGGTCGGCGCCGGCATAGTAGACGAGGCAGAGCATGCCGAAGCCCGAAAGCCAGGTGACATAGCTCTCCCATTTGAACCAGACGAGGTGCTCCGGCATGTTGGCCGGCGCCACCAGGTATTTCTGGATATGGTAGAAGCCGCCGCCATGGACCTGCCACTCCTCGCCATAGGCGCCGGGCGGCAGCTGCGGATGTTTCTTCAGGCCCAGGTCAAGCGCGACGAAATAGAATGAGGAACCGATCCAGGCGATCGCGGTGATTACGTGCAGCCAGCGGACGGCGAAGGTTATCCAGTCCCAGGCGATGGCATATTCATACATGGGAACTCCTTCTCGATCTCCATGGGCCGATCTTCACGGGATTGTTTGCCATCGCTCGATTTTCTCGAAAATCCCGGTTAATCCGCCAACACTTTCAAAAAAATCTATAAGATGTCCCCCGCTTCGTTCCGCACGCTGATGTGGTAGAAAGGTGCCATGTCCTATCTTGATAATGTCCGTGTCTTCGTTCGCGTGGTCGAACTCGGTACTCTTTCGGCAGCAGGACGCGATCAGCGCGTCACGCCTGCAGTTGCGAGCAATCGCATCAAGGAGCTTGAGCGCCATCTCGGCGTGCGCCTCTTCAATCGCACGACGCGTAAGCTGTCGCCGACGGAACATGGACGCGTCTTCTACGAAAAGGCCGTGAAGATCATCGAGGCTGTCAATGAGGCGGAGGCCGCGATCGCCGATCTCTCACGCAATCCGAAGGGGTCGCTGAGAATCACGGCGCCGCTCGGTATCGGCCGGCGGTTGATCGCCTCTGGCATTCCGGAGTTTCACGACAAGTACCCGGATATCGAGGTGCGGGTGCGCCTGTCCGACCACAATGTCGATATCCTGGCCGAGGGCGTCGACGTCGCCTTCAAGCTCGGCGTGCTGGAGGATTCCAATCTGCGCATGCGCGGCATCCTCAATTGCGAGCGCGTGCTGTGCGCCTCGCCCGCCTATCTTGCGCGGCGTGGCGCGCCTTCCGACGCCGATGCCCTGATTGCCGATAAGCATGACTGTCTGCTGCTGCGCTACCCCGGCTCGAAGGAATACTACTGGACGCTGATGACGGCAGAAGGACCGCGCAAATTCGAGGTTGCCGGCCCCTATGACAGCGACGACGGCGACGTGCTCACCCAATGGGCGCTCGAAGACCGAGGCATCATCAACAAGCCGCTGTTCGAGGTGAAGGCCTATCTGAAGGAAGGGCGGCTGGTGGAGATCCTGAAGGAGAGCCCACCTGCGCCGATCCAACTCGCCGCCATCTATCCCCACAAGCGTTTCCAGGATCCGAAGGTGCGGCTGATGATCGATTTCATGGCGGAGCGCTGTCAGCGGCTCATCGGCAAACTGCTCGAAGACGAGCCTGCGGCCGCGGCTTCTAGCGGCTGACGGTTCCAGCAAGCCTTGCGTGGTCGGCCACCCAGGTCAGCGCCGCCGTCATGATCTCGGCGGCGGCCAGTGTCGCGATGACGGAGGGCCGCTTGTCCTTGACCGCCGTACCGCCGATCGGGCAGGTGAGGCGATCGAAAAGCTCCGCATGGCCGGTTTCGCGCGATAGCCAGTTGCGGAAGGTGGCGCGCTTCGTCTTCGAGCCGATCATGCCGACATAGGCGGCATCGTTACGCTTGAGCGCCTCGGCGGCAATCAGGAAGTCGAGCGCGTGATCGTGGGTGAGGATCACGAAACTGCTGCCAGCCGGCGCATCGCGCACCACGGCCTCCGGCATGGCCGTAAGACAAGTTTCGATGCGCGGCACGTTGGAGGCGATCAGCTCTTCTTCCCGCGTGTCCACAAGGACGACACGCAGAGGCGCAAGCGAGAGCGCCATGGCAAGCGCATCGCCGACATGGCCGGCCCCGAAAACATAGACATGCGGTCGAGCAGCCATTTCGCGGTCGCTGCGGGCGATGAGGTCGTTGGCAAGGGCGGGATTGAGCGCTGTAAAGGCAAGTCCAACCCGGCCGCCGCAGCATTGGCCGATCTCCGGGCCGAGCGGCACGTTCATCGGCTCGGCGGCAAGACCGGAGCGCAACGCCCGACGCGCCTGGTCGATTGCCATATATTCGAGGGTTCCGCCGCCGATCGTTGCGAAGATCGCCCGTTCCGAAACCAGCATCCAGGCGTCGGTATCGCGCGGCGCGGAGCCCGCGACCCCGGTGACCTCGACGAGCATCGACACCGGCTCGCGGCGCAGAAAGCCCCGGATATCTTCACGGGCGGCAGACATGACCTCACTCCTTCTGTGCGGCCTTGAGGCGTTCGATTGCCATCAGCACCCGTTCGGGCGTTGCCGGCGCGTCGAGACGCGGGCAGATCTTGTGGTCGGCCACGCTCGCCACCGCGTCCGAAAGGGCATGCAGCACGGCAAGGCCGAGCGGCAGCGGTGGCTCACCCACTGCCTTCGAACGGTGGATCGTAGGCTCGTAGGCTTCCGACCAGTCGGTCAGCGCCACATTGAAAATCTTTGGCCGGTCGGATGCAAGCGGGATCTTGTAGGTGGAGGGCGCGTGCGTTCTGAGCCGCCCCTTGCCATCCCACCAGAGCTCCTCCGTCGTCAGCCAGCCCATGCCCTGGATGAAGCCGCCCTCGATCTGGCCGATATCGATGGCCTTGTTCAGGGAACGGCCGGTGTCGTGCAGGATATCCGTGCGCTCGACGACATATTCGCCGGTCAGCGTGTCAATCGACACTTCCGAGCAGGCCGCGCCATAAGCGTAATAGTAGAAGGCATGGCCGCGGCCGGCCTTCCGATCCCAATGGATCTTCGGCGTCTTGTAGAAACCGGCGGCCGAGAGCTGGACGCGGGCCATATAGGCCTTCTTGATGAGATCGGAGAAGGACATCTCTATATCGCCGATCCGCACGCGGTTGGCCAGGAACACCACCTGTTCGCGCGGCACCTGATGGCTTTCCGCTGCAAAGGCGATCAGCCGGTCCTTGATCTGGCGTGCGGCATTCTGCGCCGCCATGCCGTTCAGGTCCGCGCCAGAAGATGCCGCGGTCGGCGAGGTGTTCGGCACCTTGGCCGTCGTCGTCGCGGTGATCTTCACCCGGTCGAGATCGATCTGGAATTCCTCCGCCACGACCTGCGCCACCTTCAGGTGCAGACCTTGCCCCATTTCGGTACCGCCATGGTTCATGTGCACGGAGCCATCGCTGTAGATATGCACGAGAGCGCCGGCCTGGTTCGATTCCGTCTTGGTGAAGGAGATGCCGAATTTCACCGGGGTGAGCGCGATGCCGCGCTTGACGATACGGCTCTTGGCATTGAACTCGGTGATGGCCTTGCGTCGTCCGGCATAATCCGCGCTTTCCTCAAGCTCCGCGACGATGCGCTGGATGATGCAGTCCTCGACCTTCTGGTGATAAGGCGTGAGGTTGCGTTCACCATCGACGCCCATCTCGTCGTAGAAATTCAGCTTGCGGATCTCGAGCGGGTCCTTGCCGACGGCAAAGGCTACCTCGTCGATGACGCGCTCGGCTCCCACCATGCCCTGCGGGCCGCCGAAGCCGCGAAAGGCCGTGTTGGAAACCGTATTGGTATAAAGCGGTGCCGACTTCGCGTGAACATGCGGAAGGAAATAGGCATTGTCGCAGTGGAACAGCGCACGGTCGCCGACCGGACCGGAGAGATCCGCCGAGAAGCCGGCCCTGAGCGCGAAGGTGTAGTCGATGGCGAGGATACGGCCCTCGTCGTCGAAGCCGACATCGTAATCGATGGCAAAATCATGCCGCTTGCCCGTCGCAACCATGTCTTCGTCGCGGTCGAGCCGGATCTTGACGGCACGCTTCAGCTTCTTGGCGGCAATGGCTGCGATCGCCGCACATTGGTTCGCTTGCGTTTCCTTGCCGCCGAAGCCACCACCCATGCGGCGCACTTCGATCGTGACAGCATTGCTCGGCACGCCGAGTGCATGGGCGACCATATGCTGCGTCTCGCTCGGCCCCTGCGTGGAGCAATAGACGATGACCTCGTCATCCTCGCCAGGGATGGCAAGCGAAACCTGGCCTTCGAGATAGAAGTGGTCCTGGCCGCCAAGCCGCATACGGCCCTTCACGCGACGCGGCGCATTCTCAAGGTTCTCCGCTGCATCGCCGCGCTTCAGCGTCAGCGGCGTAACCACCTGGCGATGGGTCGAAACGTCGAGATCCCAGATGTCGATATCGGCCGGGAGTTCCTCATAGTCGATCTTCGCCAGCCGCGCGGCACGGCGGGCCTGTTCGCGCGTTTCGGCGATCACGCAGAAGATCGGCTGGCCATGAAACTCGACCTTGCCGGCGGCAAGCACCGGGTCGTCGAGCATGTAGGAGGGCGAGATATCGTTGACGCCGGGCACGTCCTCATGGGTCAACACGGTAACGACGCCGGGGGCGGCGCGCACGGCGGTGAGATCAACCGATTTCAGGATGCCGTGCGCCACGGTGGAGAGGCCAAGGCCAGCGTGAAGCGTCCCGGTCGGTTCGGTAATGTCGTCGATATAGACCGCCGTACCGGAAACATGCTTGTGCGCGGAGTCATGACGCGGGCTGGTATGAACCCCGCCGACGATGGTTTCGGCCTTGATGTCGGAAGCGTGCTTATTCATGGCCTATGCAGCCTCATATCTGGACACCTGAGCGGGTGCCGCACTGGACGTCGTTTCCAGGTAGAAACGCAATAGAAGATTCTTCGCCGCGAGCGAACGGTATTCGGCGGTGGCGCGCATGTCGGTCAGCGGTGCGTAATCCTCGGCGTATCTTTCCATCGCCGTTTCCACCGTCGCCTCGTTCCAGGGCTGACCGAGCAGCGCCTTTTCGACGGCGAAGGCCCGTTTCGGCGTCGCGGCCATGCCGCCATAGGCGATCCGGATTTCTGCGACCGTGCCATCGGCGGCAAGCGCGAGACGGAAGGCGCCGAGCGTTGCCGTGATGTCCTCGTCGCGGCGCTTGGTCACCTTGTAGACCGCGAATTTTTCCGCCGCCCCTGGAACCGGAATATGCACGGCTTCGACGAATTCGCCGGGCTGGCGGTCCTGCTTGCCGTAGGCGATGAAGAAGTCTTCAAGCGCAATGGTGCGCCGGACGGCGCCCTTGCGCAAGGTCAGCGACGCGTTGAGCGCGATCAGCGCCGGCGGCGTATCGCCGATCGGCGAGCCGTTGGCGATATTGCCGCCGATCGTGCCCATGTTGCGCACCTGCTGGCCGCCGATACGGGTAATCAGCGGTCCGAGCGCCGGGATATGCTGCGACAGTGTCTCGATCGCCTCCGAATAGGTGACGCCGGCGCCGATCGTGATGAGCTTGTCTTTCACCGTGATCGACTTCAATTCCTGCAGGCCGGCGATGAACACGACCGGCGTGATGTCGCGCATGTGCTTGGTGACCCAGAGGCCGACATCGGTGGAGCCGACGATCACGGTTGCCGTCGGCGAGGTCTCGAGAACGGCGGCGAAATCATCAAGGTTCGCCGGCACGATCAGTCGATTTCGACCTTCGCCGATTTCCACGCGGGCGCCGTCGCGAAGGGCTTGCAGGCGCGCGATCATCGTTTCGCGCTCGACCAGCAAGGGATCATTTTGCGTCCCGCCATAGCTGGAGATGGAACGGGCGGCGCGCAGGATCGGCTCATAGCCGGTGCAGCGACAGAGATTGCCCTGAAGTGCCGTCTCGATCTGCTGATCCGTCGGGTTCGGCGTCTGCATCCAAAGCCCGTAGAGAGACATGACGAAGCCCGGCGTGCAGAAGCCGCATTGCGAGCCGTGAAAGTCGATCATGGCCTGCTGCACCGGATGGAGATGGTCGTCGCTGGGGGCAAGATGCTCGACAGTGACCACATGACAGCCGTCGAGCGAGCCGAGGAAGCGAATGCAGGCATTGACGCCTTCATAGACGAGGCCCTCAGCAGGCGACAGCCGTCCCACGAGCACCGTGCAGGCACCGCAGTCCCCCTCGGCGCAGCCTTCCTTCGTACCCTTCAAGGAGCGGCAGAGACGCAGCCAGTCGAGCAACGTCTGGTCGGGTGCGACGTCGCTCAGAACGACGTCCTCTCCGTTGAGAATGAAACGAAGTTCCGAGCGGATTGTCATGGGCGCCATGGTTCAGCTCCCGCGATAGGTGGAATAGCTGTAGGGCGAGAGGAGGAGCGGCACATGGTAATGCGCACCTTCATCGGCGAGACCGAAACGGATCGGGATGATGTCGAGAAACATCGGGCCTTCCGATGTGCGGCCGAGATAATCACCGGCATGAAAGCGCAGCTCGTAGGTGCCGGCCTTCATGGTTTCGCCCGACAGCAGCGGCGCATCGCAGCGGCCGTCGTCGTTGGTCTCGGTAGACTTGAGGAGATGCAGTTCATCGCCCTCGATCCGGTAGAGTTCGATGTGCAGGCCGTGGGCAGGCTTACCGAGCGCCGTATCCAGCACGTGGGTCGTGAGCCGTCCGGCTCCTGGCGAATGAGGCTGCATGCTTTTCTCCCGAACGTAGCGCTCCTGTTTTCACTATCCGCCAAGCCGGTACCACTGAAAAGCAGCGGTATCGTTCGAGACTTTCAAATTTTCCAAGGGGAATGGCGCGCGCGATTTGCGGTTAGAAATTGATGATCGGATACGTTTGGAGGGACGTTTCGTGCGCTGTCGACGCGACATGCTTGGACATGATCGACAGCCTTTGGCAGTTCGCTGAAAAGGTGAAACAGGCTTCGGAATAGAAATCTGCCCTGAATGATGAAGAAGCCGGCGACGGCTGCCGGCTCTCGCGAGCACTGGCCGCAACGCCCCACTTGCCCGTCGACCATGCACTGACAGGCTTACCAGGAATAGACTTTACGGCTCCTGGGATCAGTGTCCGTAACGACTGTCTTACGGAAATAACGCGGCCGCGCTGGTCGAACGGAGTGCGATTGGCACTCCGCGCGAACGCGGCTGCCCTGCCGCAGGCCACGCATCGAACTTCACAAAACTATCGCCAGTCGAGGCGGGACGACTTCAAGAAAATGAAAACGGGAGACAATGGATGAAAGTAATCGAAATTCAGCCGCTGACCAGAGCCGCATTCGCCCCTTTTGGCGACGTGATCGAGATGGAAGGCGCACACAGCTATCCCATCAATGCGGGCAAATGCACCCGTTATCACGACCTCGCGAAGATCGAAGCGATCGGAGAAGAGGCACGAACGATGATCAGCTGGCTGCGTGGCGAACCCTATGCGTTGCCGCTGGAGCTAAGGATGGTGGAGCGGCATCCTCTCGGCAGTCAGGCCTTCGTTCCGCTGTCCAGCCATCCGTTCCTCGTCGTTGCGGCGCACCAGACGGACAATGGGCCGAGCGAGCCCGTGGCCTTCCGCACCAGCCCCGGGCAGGGCGTCAACATCTGGCGCAACGTCTGGCATGGCATTCTGACACCCCTTGATGGCGTCTCCGACTTCATCGTCGTCGATCGCGGCGGCAAGGGCGTCAATCTCGAGGAACATTTCTATGAAGAGACATTCCTGATCCGCTAACTCGGTAAAGAACGATCCGAATGTCAAAAAGGGGCGCTGCCATCGCAACGCCCCTTATTTTGTTAGCGCGAGTTCCCGTTTTCTATAGTCTTGCGAAACGTCAAAAGACCGGGTCATTCGAGCGAATGACCCGGCCTTGAATTTAGACCGCTGCTAGTCTGCGAAGAAGGCGAAGCGCACGACGAACAGGGCGGCGACGATCTGCGTTGCCGGATGCAGCATCGACCAGCGGCCGGTGAAGACCTTCACGGCGACATAGGTGATGAAGCCGAAGGCAAGGCCGTTGGCGATCGAGTAGGTGAAGGGCATTGCAAGCGCCGTGATTGCCGCCGGTGCAGCCTCGGTCAGGTCATCCCATTCGATCTCGGTCAGCTCGCGCATCATCAGGCCGGCGACGTAGAGCAGCGCCGGAGCGGTCGCATAGGCGGGAACGGAGGCTGCAAGCGGCGAGAAGAAGAGGGCCGCGATGAAGAGTACGGCGATCGTGATTGCCGTCAGGCCCGTACGGCCGCCAGCCTGAACGCCTGACGCGCTTTCGACGAAGGCCGTCGTGCTGCTGGTGCCCATCAGCGAGCCGGCGACAATGGCGGCGCTGTCGGCAAGCAGGGCCCTGCTCAACCGGTTCGGCTTTCCTTCCTGGATCAGGTTCGCGCGCTTGGCGATACCGATCAGCGTGCCGGTGGCGTCGAAGACTTCGACGAGCACGAAGACAAGGATGATGTGGACCAGGCCGCCATGGAGGGCGCCGACGATATCGAGCTGCAGGAAGGTCGGCATGATGGATGGCGGTGCCGAAACGATGCCGTGGAACTGGCTGACGCCGAAGATCCAGGAGAGAATGGTGACGGCGAGAATGCCAATGAGGATCGAACCTCTTACCTTCAACGCATCCAGAACGGCGATGATGAAGAAACCGAGAATTGCGAGAAGAGGGCCGGTCTGCTTCAGGTCTCCGAGACCGACAAGCGTTGCCTTGTTGGCGACGACGATGCCAGCACTCTTGAGAGCGATGATCGCCAGGAAGAGGCCGATACCAGCCGCGATCGCGCTTCTCAGCGAATGCGGGATGCCGGCAATCAGCCAGCTGCGTACGCCGGTGACCGTCAAGAGGACGAAAATGCAGCCGGAAATGAAGACGGCGCCGAGCGCCTGCTGCCACGTAAAGCCGAGGGCTGCGACCACAGTGAAGGCGAAGAAGGCATTGAGCCCCATGCCCGGCGCCATGCCGATCGGCCAATTGGCGACAAGGCCCATAACGATCGAGCCCAATGCGGCTGCGAGACAGGTCGCGACAAAGACGGCATTGCGATCCATGCCCGTCGTCGACAGAATGTCCGGATTGACGAAGATGATGTAGGACATCGTCAGGAATGTCGTTACGCCTGCGATGAGCTCGGTGCGCACGGACGTGCCGTGCTCACTCAGTTTGAAAAGTCGTTCAAGCATTATTCCTCCCTAAGCGTTCCCGACGCTCGTCAAATCATGGGGCTTGCCCGCATCTCCTCCGGATGCGGGCCGCGAGAAGCGGTTTTCAACGCTTCGTGGCGAGGGGGGATTGTGCGCTTTTAATGGCTTTACGCGCTAGAGCCTGATTTCCCTGCAATTCGCGAAAGACATTCTAGTTTTTCAAGCTATTTCCGCGGGAGTTTTTTCGGTTCTCGGAGCCGCAAACTCATGGCCGAAGCTATCGCGCCGTATTGCACAGTCATCCGACGCAGCCGACCATACAAGAAGATATGCACGACTTTTATAGCGGCAAGGTGACAAAGCCAATCTATTTCTGGCGGGTGGCGAAACTGCGAAGGCCGTGCAGGAGGTGGATATGATGGATCGCGGCAAGCCCTCAATATCCAGACTGGGGGCCGAGCGGAGACATGAGCGTGTTCAATCCGACCGGGCGCAATCATAGCTGCCCGGCGCGATATTGGTCGGCAATGTTCCTGCAGGCGCGGATGGTCAGGGCCATCACCGTCAGCGTGGTACCGGCAATGCCGCTGCCCGGAAAGGCGGAGGCATCCGCCACGATGAGGTTGGGAATATCCCAGCTTTGATTATAGGCATTGAGGACGGAGTCCTTGTTCGATGTCCCCATGCGCGCGCCGCCGGTTTCATGGATGGCGGCGCCCATGCACATGGTCTTGCGGAACCACGTGCGGAACATGAAGCGGCTGAACGGATCGGCATCGGGGAAGGCGCCGCGGCCCATTTCTCTGAGGCCAGTGGGGGAGCCGATGAATTCCAGCTCGCCGCCGACGCCACGCACCATGTCGATCAGCACTTCTTCCTGCCGGCGCAAAAGGACATGTTCCTCCTCGCCCATGACACATCGAATATGGGGCACGGGAATCCCCCAGGCATCCTTGCGCCTTGCATCGAGCGTGATGCGATTGTCGGCATAGGGCAGCATGCGGCCGAAGCCGAAGAAGGCAAGCCGTGAGGGCTCGTCATCCGGCGTCGGTGCCCGGCCGATGCTTCCCTGATAGTCGAAATCGTCGCGACCCGCGTCGCCTTCTCCAAAGCGCGGGACGAAGATGCCGCCGGATGGATTGTAGAAAGGATCCGTCGGCGCGGAATCGTCGACTGCCCAGCCGCTTGCCTTCGCAAACGAGCCGAAGGCCAGGCAAGGCAGCTGGTCCATGAAATAGCGCCCGAGCGCGCCCGAGCTGTTGGCGAGCCCGTGGGGATGGCGATTGCTGGCGGAGTTGAGAAGCAGCCGCACGCTTTCGATCGGCGATGCGGAGAGCACGACGAGGGCCGCATGCGCGGTCTCGACCTTGCCGGTGATGCGATCGATGAACTCCGCTCCCGTCGCTCGGCCGCCGGCATCGTCGGTGGTGATGCGGCGCACGATGGCATCATGGCGGATCGTCAGCCGCCCGGTCGCCAACGCTTCACGCAGGGGTTTCGGCGTGCGCTCCGCATCGGGGGCGATATAGCGCCAGGAAACGACGTGCCGCTTCGGCCAGCGTCCTTCGACTTCGCTCTTGAAAACCTCTTCCGCAGGGGTGAGCTTTGCCGGATGCGCATAGACGCCGTCGGGCAATGTCTCCACGCCATCCTCATTGCCATAGAGCCCGAGGCTGGATTCGACCTCGGCATAGTAGGGAGCGAGGTCATCGTAGGAAACCGGCCAGTCCTCGCCCTTGCCGGTCTTCGAGCGGATCTTGAAATCATCGTCCGTCCAGCGCAGCAGCACCCGGCCGAAACTGTGCAGGCGGCCGCCGCCCTGCCGGCCGCGTATCCACAGGAAAGGTGCATCCTTGGGGGTCGTATAGGGGTTCTTGCGATCATTGACGAAGAAATGGCTGAAGCGTTCGGTAAAGAAGGCGGCGCGGGCCTGGATGGGCTGACCCTTGAGCGTGGCACGCGCGCGTTCCCAGATATTGATGCTGCTTGCTGGTGCCTTCTTGCGGTTCGGATCGAAATCCTTCTGCGTCACCGCGGGACCGGCTTCGAGGAGCAATACCGACAGTCCTTGGGCGGTCAATTCCCTGGCGGCAAAGGAGCCGGCGGCGCCGGAGCCGATCACCAGCGCGTCGTAGGTAGTCTGAGACATAGATTTTTCCGTATATTTCAGAGACGGACGCCGTCGGCGCCGAAGAGGGAGGCCTTGGTGATATCGATGCCGGGCGAGATTCTTGCGCCTGGCAGAAGCGTAGTGTCGCCCATGATGCGGTAGGAAAGACTTTGTCCGGCCCAGTCGAACCAGACGACGGTGTCAGCGCCCATCGGCTCGATCACCGAAACGAGGCCCGCAATGGTTGGCAAAGATCCCACCTCCCGATCCGGAACGATATGTTCGGGGCGAATGCCGAGGGTGACCGAGCCTGGCTTGATGGCTGCCAGAAAAGGATAGCCGGCGAGATCGATGGAAAGTCCGTTGCTTTCGAAGACGGGTGCGTCCGCTTTCAAGACAATCTCGCCCTTGATGAAATTCATCGCCGGCGCCCCGATGAAGCCGGCGACGAAGAGATTGGCCGGGCGATGGTAGATCTCGGATGGGCTGGCAAGCTGCTGGATCACGCCGTCCTTCATGATGGCGATGCGATCGGCAAGGGTAAGCGCCTCTACCTGATCATGCGTGACATAGATCATCGTGTTGCCGAGGCTCTGATGCAGCTTCTTGATCTCGACGCGCAGCTCATTGCGCAGCTTGGCGTCGAGATTGGAGAGCGGTTCGTCGAACAGGAAGACGTTGACCTCGCGCACCAGGGCGCGGCCGATGGCGACGCGCTGGCGCTGGCCACCCGACAGTTCCGAAGGGCGGCGATCAAGCAGCTTGTCGAGATGGAGAAGCGAAGCGGTGCGGGCGATGCGCGCCTCGATCTCGGCCTTGGGAAGACCCGCCACGCGCAGCCCGAAGGACAGGTTCTTGCGCACGGACATGCGGGGATAGAGCGCATAGGATTGGAAGACCATGCCGATGCCGCGATCCTTCGGTTCGGCCCAGGTGACGTTCTTGTCCGATATCCAGATTTCGCCGTCGCTGATGTCCTGCAGGCCGGCAATGGAGTTGAGCAGGGTTGATTTCCCGCAGCCGGAAGGTCCGAGCAGCACGAGGAATTCGCGCGGGGCGATATCGATCGACATCTTGTCGATGACGGTGTGATCGCCATAGGCGATCTTGAGATCCTTGACCGAGACGGCAGGCTGCATGGCGTTACCCCTTGACGGCGCCGGCGGCGACACCACGCAGGAACCAGCGGCCGGAGAAGAAATAGATGGCGAGCGGAACGACGGCTGTCAGGATGGTGGCAGCCATGTTCACATTATAGGCGCGCTCGCCCATGGTGGTGTTGACGATGTTGTTGAGCTGCACCGTCATCGGCAGATTGTCCCGTCCGGCAAAGACCAGACCGATCAGGAAGTCGTTCCAGATGCCGGTAAACTGGAAAATGGAGGCAACGACGATCATGGGCACAGACATGGGCAGCATGATCTCGAGGAAGATTCGCCAGAAACCGGCGCCGTCGACGCGCGCTGCCTTGCAGAGCTCCTCGGGAATGGCGACGAAGTAGTTGCGGAACAGCAGCGTCACCAGCGGCAGGCCGAAGATCACGTGAACGAGAACCACGCCTGCGACCGAATTATAAAGGCTCAGATTGGCGAGCAGCCGCACCAGCGGATAGAGGAAAATCTGGTAGGGGATAAGACCGCCGGCCATCAGAAGCCCGAACAGCAGGTTCGAGCCTCTCGGCCGCCAGAAGGAGAGGGCATAGCCGTTGATCGCGCCGATGAAGACGGAAATCGCCACGGCCGGCACGGTGATCTTGACCGAATTCCAGAAGCCGACGCGCACGCCCAGGCACTGCGTGCCCATGCAGGCTCCCGACCAGGCGGTCTTCCAGGCTTCGAAATCGATGGTATCGGGCCAGGCGAAGATGCGGCCCTGACGGATCTCTTCCATTGTCTTCAGCGATGTGACGAGCATCGTATAGAGCGGCAACAGGAAGAACAGTGCTGACAGGATGAGGAAGGCATAGAGCCCGATCTGGCCTGCCGTCAGCCGTGATGGCTTGGGGCCGCGGGGATGAAGAGCCGCCATCAATGTGCTCCCCTTCTTCTGGCGCGCATGTGGAGCGCATAGCGAAACGGCGCGACGGCCATGACCACCGAGAGCACGAGCACGGTGGCGCCGGCGCTCGCAAGGCCGAGGTTCTGGCGCTCGAAGAGATTGTCCATGATGAATTTTGCCGGCACTTCGGTCGCATAGCCGGGGCCGCCACCGGTCTGTGCGACGATGAGGTCATAGGTCTTGATCACGCCCATGGAGAGCAGCATGCCCGATGCGGCAAGCGCCGGCCCAAGCTGCGGCAGGATGATCGAGGTATAGATGCGCCAGATCGGAATACCGTCGATCTGCGCCGCCTTCCATTGCTCCTCGCCGATCCCGCGCATGCCGGAGAGAGCAATGACCATGACGAGGCCAGCACCCTGCCAGACACCGGCAAAGACCACCGTGTAGATCGCCATGTCGCGATTGACGATCCAGTCGAAGACAAAGCTCTGCCAGCCGAGCGCCCTGACCGTCGCCTGAATGCCGAAGGTCGGATTCAGCATCCACTGCCAGATGAGGCCGGTGACCACGAAGGACATGGCATAGGGATAGAGGAAGATGGTGCGAAACACGCTTTCGAAGCGAACCTTGCGATCGAGCGCCGCGGCGAGCACGAAGCCCAGCGCCAGGCAGCCGGCAACGTAAAGTACGCCGAAGATCAGCACGTTTTCCAGGGATGCGAGCCATCGCGACGTCCGGAACAGTTTGGCATATTGGGCAAAGCCGACATAGTTGGACGACGGGAAGATGGTCGAATCCGTGAAAGACAGGCGCACCGACCAGACCATGGTGCCGATATAGACGAAGATCGCGGCAATCCAGGTCGGCAACAGGGCGAAGGTCGCAGCAAGGGGACGTCTGCGCTTGGCTTGCATCAGCAAACTTTCTCGAGAAAATGGGCGGAGCCGATCGACAAGGAGCTCGGCGATCGGCTCGCTCGAAGGCCTATTCGAAGATCGCGAAGAACTTCTCCGCACCGGAGGCACTATCTTCGGACGGATTGGTCCAGAACTCGTCGACGAAGTCGTTGAGGGCGCCGGCCTGTTGCGGCGAGAGGATCAAGGCCTGATCCGGCACGATCTTGCCGGCGCTCATCAGCTCGAGGCCTTTTTGCGCGCAGATGTCGAGCTTCGATTTGTCGACGTCGGTGCGCATCGGCACCGAGCCCTTCTTCAGCGAGAACTCGACCTGCACGGTCGGGTCCATGGCGACCTCCGCAAGCAGGGTCTGGCCCTTTTGCGCGGCTGCATCGGCGATCTTCGGGAAGGAGAAGGAGTCGGCGACATAGACCATGCCGGGCGATTGCGGCGCTAGCATGCAGCCATAATCCTTGCCCAGTTCCTTGCCGGCGGCAACGAATTCGCCCTTGGCCCAGTCACCCATGAATTGCACGCCGGCCTTTCCGGTGATGACCATGGCGGTCGCGTCGTTCCAGTTGCGGCCCGCGGCACCTTCGTCGACATAGGCGCGCAGCTTGCCGAGAATATCCAGCGTCCTCTTCACGCCTTCCGTCGATGCGTCACCCTTGTCCTTGTCGACATAGATCTTGAGGAAACCGTCAATGCCGACCTGGGTCAGCAGGATCATGTTGAAGACCTTGGACTCCTGCCAGGATTGGCCACCCCAGGCGACGGGCTGAATGCCGGCGGCTTTCAGCTTGTCCAGTGCTGCGAAGAATTCGTCCCAGCTCTTCGGCTCGTCGCCGACACCGGCCTTGGCGAAGGCATCCTTGGAGTAAAAGACCCAGCTCTCACCATGGGCGCCGGTCGGAGAGAGGTAGACCTTGCCGTTGTAGGAGATGAGGTCGTAGATCGATTTCGGCAGGACATCGGCCCATTTGCCGGCTTTCGCCACATCATCGATCGGGTTCATAAGTCCCTGACTGACGAAATCAGTATTGGCAAGGCCGAGCACGGCCTGCTTGGCGGTCGGCGGATCGCCCGCAACCAAACGGTTCTGAAAAGCCGCATCAGCTGCTCCGAAACCGGCAATGGAGGAGTCTTTCCAGACGCCACCGCGTTTTTCGAATTCCTGTTTGACGACGCCGAGGGCGGCGGCCTCGCTGCCGGAGGTCCAGGAGGTCATAACCTCGGCCTGCGGCTTGTCTTCCGCATGGGCAGAGATGGAGGCCGCAACGAATGTGGCTCCCATCAATAGCATTTTCACTGTGTCTTTCATTGTTCCACCTCTTCAAGAAAGCCCTCTTGGCGGGGCTATTCGTTTTCGGATCGTTGGTATCAGCGGTAAATCGGCAAAAGCGCCTGTCTGACGAGGGTCAGTCCGTTGGCGATATCGCCGACCGGATCGGGTGCGGCGTCGAGCTCGAGGATGGCCCAGCCTTCATATCCCCGGTCACGCAGCAGCCTGGCCCAGCCCGGCCAATCGACCCGGCCAAGGCCGAAACCGCAGAAATAGGGGCGATGGCGGTCATGAATATGCTCGTCGATCACGGTATCAGCCGGCATCGGTCCCAGCGCATCCTTCCAATGAGCGATGATGACGCGCTCGTGGTGCCGGTCGACAAGCTGCAGCGGATCGGAGCCGGCAACGATGATATGCGCCGTATCCGGGCACATATGCACATAGGCGGGATCGGTCAGCAGCATCAGCAGATCGACATCGCGTGCCGCTGCGAAGATCGAATGCGCTTCGGTATGAAGGGCGAGCCGCACACCCTTGGTATGGAGGGCAGCGCCGAGGCGGTTGAGGAAATCGGCAATCTTGCGCGCCTGCTCGAAATCGAAGAAGCGTGTCGGCTGAGCGCCGAGCGTCTGACGAAGCGGCGCCCCGATGACCATGATGTCGCTGCCGCAGGCCTTGAGGAACTCGGCGTATTTTTCGGCCTTGTCGATGATGGCGGCCTGAGCGGATGCCTCGGTGAAATCGCCGGCGGCCTCGAGCTCGGCAAAGAAGCCGCTCGCCAGGGTCAGTCCGCGCCTGGAAAGTTCATCGGCAAACTTCTCGACCGAACCATAGGTTTTCGTCGCATCCTGCCAGTTGAAGGGCGAGAAGGTCAGCTCCACGCCGGTGACGCCGGAGGCCTGCACGGCATCGAGTATCTTGTCCCAGAAGGCGCGTGGCTCACTGCGGGATAGCGCGATGATGCCATCATAATCCTCTACGCCCCAAAATCCGGGGTGAAAAAAGGTGACAAGATCGACACCAAAACGCAGCCGTTCCGTAGAGGTCATGAGACTATCCGTTCCTAAGACATGGAGGATCGATCGCGGAGCGATGTGCCGCGGCAAATAATCCATAATGATTTCAATGCACTGCAATTGGCAAACGTTTGCCGTGCCTGAATAGTAGACAAGTCGTTTTTATATGCAAGCGATTTTTGGCAAACGTTTGCTAAACGGCCGGGATTGCCGTAGCATCCCGCGCAACGGGCATTGGGAAGGACGCCAAAAATTGAAGATTAACAAGGATATGCCGGCAGAAGAGCATTCCGGTCCTCTGATGGCGGATGTCGCGCGGCTGGCAGGCGTCGCGATCTCCACGGTAAGCCGGGCGCTGGCCAATCCCGGTCGGGTGAACGAGAAGACCCGCGCCAAGATCGATGCCGCCGCCAAGCAGCTCGGCTATACGCCCAATGCCATGGCGAGGGGGCTCCGTGTCGGCAAGTCCAATGTCGTCATGATCATTCTGCCGGGCTCGCTCTATTACGGTGTCTCGCAGGTCATTCCTCTGGTCCTGCAGGGGATAAACCGGTCGCTCAGTCAGAATGGCTATCATCTGATGATTGCCAACCTCGATCGTGACGAGGTTTCCGAGCGTCACATCCTCGATCTGGCTTTCGGCGGCACGGTGCGTGGTGCCATCATTCTCTCCTCGGATCTACCGGTCGATGGCGGCCGGTCGCTCAAGGATTCGGCCCTGCCGATCGTCTCCCTTTTGTTCGATATGAGCCACGTGGCCCTGCCGAGTGTCGTGACCAATGATCGGCAAGCCGTTCGCGATGCCACGGCCGAATTGGTTGCTCTAGGCCACCGGCGTTTCCTTTATCTTGCCGGTCCGCAGGGTAATTATCACGACAATGAACGCTATCTGGGTGCGGTTGAAGCGCTTGCAGCCGCGGGGCTGCCGGAGACGGCGATCGTCAGGTCCGGCGGCAGCCTCGACTATCAGCATGGTTTCCAGATCGGCGTTGCCGCGGCGACTGAATTTGCCAATCTCCCGCTAAGGCCGACGGCCGTCATCGCCACCAGCGATGACATGGCAATTTCCTTCATGAGCTGCGTTCAGCGGATGGGCTGGAAAATTCCGGCAGATCTTTCCATCGTGTCCTTCGACGGCGCTCCGGTCTGCGAATATTCGTTACCGCCTTTGTCGACCATCGAACAGCCTGTCGAGGAAATGGGGCAGATGGCCGTGAACCTTCTGATGGAACGGATCGATGCGCCGGAGAAAGGGGCGGCCATTCGTCATGTCATCGCGAGCAAGCTTATTCGGCGCGAAAGCTTCGGTCCGGCGCCACTAGAGCCGGATGATTTTAGGTCTGTTCGACCTAAAATCTGAATTCGCTCTAGAATCAAAGAAGTAGAGCGTGATGTCGTCCGAAGACCGCATACACTTTTCGGCATCACGCTCTAAATGCTTAGGGCGGCGCGGCGTCACCCTCATTGGTGATTCCATTCCGTCCGAGTGATGAACGGAACAGTCGCGGCGTCGTCCCCGTCCGTCGCTTGAAGATGTCGTAGAACCGGCTGGCGGAGCCGAAGCCGCAATCATAGGCGATCTGCAGAATGGGGCTGCTGGTTTCGGCAAGCTGCTGCATTGCCCGCGCCAGGCGATAACGCGTCAGATATTCGTTGACCGAGATGCCAAGCACGCTGTGGAAGATCTTGTTGGCCGTGCTTGGATGGATGCCGGCGCGCTCCGCCAGCATCGGCAGGCTAATCGGTTCGGAATAGCGGGCATGGATGAGATCAGTCAAGGTTTCGGCGCGCTGCACAGCAATGCTGACGGCCGGCGTCGAGCGCGGCGGCGCGAGGTCACGGGTGTCGTCGGGCGTATCGAGAACGAAGCGCCGTATTCGGAGCTTCACTTCGTCAAGGATCAGCTGACGCCGAGCCGCGTCGCCATGCTGCCAGTCGGTCACCCATTGCGGCAAGAGCATGGCGTCGGAGGGATAGGGCCGGGTATCGGCCGAAAACCGTCCCTGCATGATCGATTGCCGCACATGGCGCTCGATCGGCAAACTCAGGAAATCCGCGAGCGGAAGATAGATGCATATCAGCGGCGCATCCGGCGTGACTGCAATCGTCCTGTGGGGAATGGCAGCCCAGAATAGCACCAGTCGTCCCGCCTCCACCTGCTCCTGTCTTCCATTGAAGATATAGGTCATCTGCCCTTTCACAAGGAAGTTCAGCTCGACGTGATCGTGCCAATGCGCAGCGCTCATGGCATCGGCGATGTGACGTTCGATCAGAAAGCCGCCGGCGGATGTCATGAGAGCTTCGCGCTCGACGGAATTGCTAGGTTTCGACATGAAGGCCCGCCCGATGGCGCGAATCCGGGAATAAATTCACTATTATCCGGAAGAAATCCTGATTTGAAAGAGGCATTGAGGTCATAGCCATTCCACGCGGAGATCCCTTCATGCCAAAGATCTGCCTAATCGGTGCCGGCAGCACCGTCTTTGCCCAGAATATCCTGGGCGACGCCCTCTCCAGCCAAAGCGGTGGCGACTATGTCATCAGCCTCTTCGACATCGACCCAGAGCGCCTTAAGACATCCGAGATCGTGGCGCTGCGCATCTGCGAGGCACTTCATCTCGACAAGGTGCGCGTCGAGGCAACGCTTGATCGTCGGCAAGCACTGCAGGGGTCGGATTTTGTCATCCTGATGATGCAGGTCGGTGGCTACAAGCCGGCCACCGTCACCGATTTCGAAGTCCCGAAACGGCATGGGCTGCGGCAGACCATTGCCGATACGCTCGGGATCGGCGGCATCTTCCGCGGACTGCGCACCATTCCCGTTCTCGAAGAAATCTGCCGCGACATGGAAGACGTGTGCCCCAACGCGCTCTTAATGCAATACGTCAACCCGATGGCGATCAATTGCTGGGCCATCAAGGAGATTGCTCCGAGCATTCGCACCGTGGGACTGTGCCATAGCGTGCAGCATACGGCCGCCCATCTTGCCGATTGCCTCGGTGAGGATATCGCCGATATCAACTATCTCTCGGCCGGCATCAACCATATCGCCTTCTTCCTCAAATATGAAAAGCTGCGAACCGATGGCAGTCGCGAGGATCTCTATCCGCGCCTGCGTGCCCTGGCAGAGGAAGGACGCATTCCCTCTGACGATCGCGTCCGTTTCGACGTTCTGAAACGGCTTGGTCATTTCGTCACGGAATCGAGCGAGCATTTTTCGGAATATACGTCCTGGTACATCAAGGAAGGCCACAACGATCTGATCGAGCGGCTCAATATTCCGCTCGATGAATATATTCGTCGCTGCGAAGTCCAGATCGCCGAATGGCACGAGCTGCGCCGCGATCTCGAAGGCGGCAAGCCGATCGACGTCTGCCGCAGCAACGAATATGCCGCCGGCATCATTCATGCCGCCGTCAGCGGCCAGCCCGCGCTGATCTACGGAAATGTCCCGAACAACGGGCTCATCCAGAATCTGCCCGACGAGTGCATCGTCGAAGTGCCCTGTCATGTCGATCGCAACGGCATTCAGCCGATCCGCATCGGGCGCATACCCTCGCAGCTTGCGGCCATCATGCGGCTTAGCGTTTCCGTGCAGGAGCTGACGGTCGAGGCGGCGCTAATGAGGAGGCGGGATCGCATCTACCAGGCGGCCCTTCTCGATCCCCATACGTCGGCGGAGCTGTCGCCGGATCAGATCTGGAAGCTGGTGGATGACATGATCGAGCAGCACGGCAGTCTCTTGCCCGCTTATCACTAAACCCGGTCGGCATTAGGTCGTCACGCGCAAGCGCGGTTTCCTCGCAGGAGGAGGCCGCGCTTTGTCATTTATGGGATCTGTCGAACTTCGAATTAGATCAAAAAAGATCAGAATTATGATTGACATTGATCTTATTGGGTGAAAGTCTGAGCGAAATAGAAATGATAGTGGAAGAGGAACCTTCGTTGAGCCAGGCCGGGGGAGTGAAAGTCGATCGTCTCGACGCTATTCGGAGCCATCTGTATGCGAACGGATTTTCGACCATTCAGGCGCTCGCGGACGCCATCGGCGCTTCCCTGGCAACGGTGCGCAGAGATCTGCAGGTTCTCGAAAGAGAGGGCGCGATCGATCGCGTCCACGGCGGTGCGCGCATCGCTGAAGGTTCTTCGGTGGAGCTTGCCTTTCAGGAGCGGGCCAAGCGGCATTTGTCGGCCAAGCGCGCCATCGCAACGGCAGCCTATGATCTGCTGACGCCGCGCACGGCCATCTTCCTCGATGCCGGCACCACCGTGCTGCAGCTTGCCCGCCTCATCCGTCTGAACCCGATGCCGCTTCGCATCTTCACCAATGGCCTGACGGTGGCGCAGGAATTTCTCAACATTCCCAATCTGGAAGTTGTGCTGCTCGGAGGACAGCTCCGCAGCGAAAACGCCTCGCTCGTCGGCCCGCAGGCCGAGGCGATGCTTGAGAGCATCTGGTTCGATCAGCTCTTCCTCGGCGCAAGTGCCATCAGCCCCGACGGCGCGATCTACAGCGTCGACAGCGCCGAAGCGAGCCTCAACAAATGCATGCTGACCCGCTCGGCGCATCGCTTCGTGCTCGCCGATTCCTCGAAGTTCGGCACGATGACGACCTATAAGGTCGCTCCCTTGAGCGCTGCGAAGGTAATCACCGATGCCGGTCTTTCCGCGCATTGGCGCGGCGAACTTGCCAATCTCGGCGTCGAGACGACGATTGCGGATCTGGGAGCATCGGAATGAGCGGTGACCTCATCCTCGGCATCGATGGTGGCGGCAGCAAGGTGCTGGCCGCGCTTGCCGACCGAGCCGGGAACGTGTTGCGAATGTCGCGCAGCGGCGGCGTCAACCCGATGGACAATCCGAGCTGGCGGTACGAACTGGATCTTGCGCTCCGTCCTTTTCTGGAAGAGGAGCAGTTGGCGGCCGTCGCCGCAGCGCTGCCCGCTTATGGCGAGGTGGCTCGGCTGTCCGAACTGCAGCACGAGGCGATCGAAAGCAGCTTTCCCAAGGCGCGGCAGCATATTCTCAACGATGTCGACGCGGCCCATCTCGGTGCCTTTGCCGGCGAGCCGGGTATTCTTATCCTGTCCGGCACGGGTTCGATGGCCTGGGCGCGCAACGGCGCCGGCGTATCGGCGCGCGTGGGCGGCTGGGGCGATGTCATCGGCGACGAAGGGAGCAGCTATTGGATCGGGCGAGCAGCCCTCAGCCTTGTCAGCCAGAGTCTCGATGGGCGTGCAGGCCCGACCGCTCTGGCGAAGGCCATGTTCGAATTCCTAGGCCTCGATAGCATCGATCCGGTCAACGCTCTCGGAGGATGGGTCAGCGAACTTAAAAACCCCCGCGCCGAGATCGCAGCCCTTTCCGTTCTGGTCGATCGCGTCGCACGCGCCGGTGATGGCGCGGCAAAGCAGCTGATCGACCAGGCGGCATCCGAGCTTGCAAAGCATATGGAGGCGATAGCGCCGCATTGCGGTCCGGGCGTTGACTGGACCTATGCGGGCGGAACATTTGCAAGCCGCGCCCTGCTTGCCGCTTTGGAGCGGCGCATCGGCCGCCCGGCCGTGAGCCCGAAGCTTCCTCCCATCGGCGGCGCTCTCTTGGCAGCCGCCCGTCTCCTCGACTGGCCGGTAAATGACGGCTGGATCACGCAAATCGCCGCCACGGCAAAGACCGCGGCGGTGCATTCAGGTGAAGCAGACCTCAATAACAAGGAAAGAAGGGAACATGCGTAAATATACTTTGCCATTCGTCGCTTTGGCGGCGCTCGTTGCCGCCGTTCCGGCTCTCGCTCAGGATGCGAAACCGCTTGCCGGACAATCGATCACGGTGCTGATGCCTTCGCCGCAGGCGCCGAATATTCCCGGCGATTTCGAAGCCGAGACCGGCATCCACGTGAACATGCAGACGCTCTCCTGGGACGACATCCGCCCGAAGCTCGTCACCTCGCTGATAGCAGGCACAGCACCTGCCGATGTCACCGAATTCGACTGGTCGTGGACCGGCCAGTTCAGCGCCGCCGACTGGTATCTGCCGCTCAATGATGTGATCGATGCTGATGCCGTCAAGGATATCGGCGTTTCCAAGATCTTCACGGTCAATGGCAACCTGCTCGGCGTGCCCTATACCAACGACTTCCGCGTCATGCTCATCAACAAGAAGCATTTTGCCGATGCGGGTATCACCAAGATGCCGAAGACGCTCGACGAGCTGGTCGCTGCTGCCAAGCAGATCAAGGAAAAGAAGATCGCGACCTATCCGATCGGCCTGCCGCTTTCGGCGACCGAAGGTGCGTCGACGAGCTGGTATCTCCTGACGAAGGCCTTCGGCGGTGAACTGTTCGACAAGGATTTCAAGCCGCTCTTCGTCTCGAAGGATTCCGCCGGCTACAAGGCGCTCGCCTTCGAATTGATGCTACTGAAGGAAGGTCTGGTCGATCCGGCTTCCACCGGTCTCAAGGACAGCCAGATCAATGAGAGCATGTTCGCCCAGGGCGTGACCAGCATCATGATTTCGGGCGAGCCGGGCAGGATCGGTCAGATGAACGATCCGAAGCAATCGAAGGTCGCCGGCCAGGTCGAGGCGATCCTGGTGCCGACGGCTAGCGGCGAAACCCGCAGCTTCGGCCTTCCCGAAGCGCTCGCCATCCCGCGCGTCTCGCAGAACAAGGAAGCCGCCATCGCCTTCGTCAAATGGTTCACCAGCAAGGAGTTCCAGAAGAAGAATGCGGCTAACGGCGCGTTGCCGACCCGCACCTCTGCACTGTCCGAGCTCAATTCCGCCGGCCAGCTGCTCAGCGGTGATACGCTTGTGGCGCAGTCAAAGACCGTCGAGCCGCTGTTCCCGCAGGGTACGCCTCCCTGGTATCCGGAATTCTCGAGCGCGGTGAACACGGCGATCAACAGCGCCGCGAAAGGCCAGGTCACCGTGGATCAGGCCATGCAGAACATCGCCGAAGCGGCAAAGCAGGCATCGGCGCAATGACAATTGCAATTTCTGCCGGTGGCAGGACAAAGCGTGGTGCCGGCGTCAAGGCCGACACCACGCTGGGGATCCTGCTTGTTTCGCCGATCCTGATCACGATGGCGGCCCTTGTCTTTTATCCGATCGCAAGAACGGTCTGGGACAGCCTGCACAGGGTCAATCCGATGCAGGCGGGAACGCCTTTTGTCGGGCTGGAAAACTACACTCGTATGCTTTCCGACGGGCAACTGGGCACGACGTGGGTCAATACGTTTCTCTACGTCGTGCTCGCGGTCGTGGCCGAAACGGTGTTCGGCGTGCTTGCCGCTGCCCTCATCAATCAGGTCAAGGTTGGCCGCCGATGGCTGCTTGCCGCCGTCGTCCTGCCTTGGGCGCTGCCCGGTGTTGTCAATGCCGTGATCTGGCTCTGGATCTACCAGCCCGGAGCGGGATTGCTGAATGGCATTCTTTCGGCTGTAGGCCTGCCTTTCGACAACCATGTCTGGTTCAACGATCGCACCAGCGCCATTATCGCGGTCACGGTGGTTCACGTCTGGCGCATGATGCCCCTGACCGTCGTCATCGTGCTGGCCGCGATGCAGAGCATTCCGGCTCATCTCTATGAGGCAGCTCGCATTGATGGCGCCACCCGCACACAGATGTTTACCCTCGTCACGCTTCCACTGGTGCGCAGTGCCATTGCCGTTGCGATGACCAATGCGACCGTCAACGCATTCAACCTCTTCGACGAAGCCTGGGTATTGGCGGGCTCCAGCCTCGAAACACGGCCTGTCCTTGTGCAGATCTATCTCGAGACCTTCCAGAACCTGCGCTTCTCCTACGGCATGGCCTTGTCGCTCGTGATCACGCTGGTCTCGCTGCTGGTTTCGCTCGTCTATGTCCTGCGCGTCTATCGCAACACCCGGTTTGACTGATGAAACAGAGCCTTTCCTATCGTTTGCTGATCTCGGCCGGTGTCGCGGTTCTCCTGATCTGGTCGCTCGGACCGATCTATTGGACGCTGGCGAGTTCGATCACCCCGACCGAGGATTTTTCGGCGCGACCCATCCATTTCTTTCCACAGCATTTCACGCTGGATCATTTCTCGCGCCTCTTCGGCATCGATATTGCGCGGATCGGCGGGGTGCAGGTCTGGTCGCAGTTTCGTGCGGCGCTGATCAACAGCATCGTGACGTCGGTGGCTGCAACTCTCCTTTGCGTCGCGATATCAGCGCTCGGAGCCTATGCCTTCACACGCATCCAGTTTCCCGGGCGAGGCTTCCTGTTTGCCGCCGTCGTCGCGACGCTTGCAATTCCCGGCTATGCGGTGCTCATCCCGCTTTACCGGATCATGATCGGCCTGCATCTGGTCGATACCTATGTCGGCATCGCGCTCATCTATGTGTCTGCTTACCTGCCCCTGTCGCTGTGGCTGTTGCGGAGCGTCTTCGAGGCGCTGCCGATCGCGCTGGAAGAGGCGGCCCAACTCGATGGCGCCGGCAGGCTCTACATCTTCTTCAACATCGTCCTGCCGCTTGCCGGTCCAGGCCTGACGGCAGCGGCGATCCTGACCTTTCTTGGCGCATGGGGACAATATCTCGTGCCGCTCATCTTCTCGCCGCAGGCGACGAAGCCGTTGACGGTGCTGATCCCAGAATTCGTCACCAAGAACTTCATCGACTATGGGCTGATCACGGCAAGCGGATCGATTGCCATCATCATTCCCGCCCTGGTCGTCATCTTTCTCAATCGATACCTCGTCAGCGGTCTGCTGGCCGGATCGGTCAAGTAAATCGGAGCTAGCATGAATACGACGGAAAAGGTGATCTTCGAGCAATTCCCCTATTGGGAAAAGGCGATCGGACTGGTCTCCGCCCCGCACGAAGCCGAGTTGACGGTTTTCCTGGGCTGCGGCACGTCCTATAATCTCGCCCTGTCGCTTGCGGCTCATGCCAATCTTGCCGGCTATCCGGCGATTGCGGTGCCGGGCGCGGAATGGCTGAACCGGCCGGCTGCCTTCTGGCCGCGCTGGCAGAAGGTCCATCTGGTGGCCCTTTCTCGCAGCGGCGAAACGACGGAAACCGTTGCAGCTGCCAAGGCAAGCCGCAAAGCCGGCGTTTTTGTCACCGCCATCACGGTTGAGCCCGAAAGCTCGCTCGCCAAAAACTGCGATCGGCTGATCGAAGCGGCCACCCATGGTGATGAAGGCATCGTCATGACGGTCTCGGCGAGCCTGATGCTGCTTCTGGGCATGCAGATGGTCGGCGTACAAATTCCGCCATCGATCGTACAGTCCGCACGCAGTTTGGCGGACCAGATCGATGCTGCTCTTCCGAAGATGATCGAAGGTCGCTCGCATTTCGTGTTCCTTGGCAGTGGATCGCTCTACGGCATTGCCCTTGAAGGTGCGTTGAAACTGATGGAAATGAGCCAGATCATCACCCAGGGCTTCCATCCCCTGGAATATCGCCATGGACCGATCAGCCTCGTCGATGAAAACACCGCGGTCGTCATGCTCTACAGCGCCGATCAGAAGGCGTCGGAAGCGCTGCTGGCCGAGGAACTGCGGGAAAAGGGAGCGACCGTTATCGGCCTTGGCGGCCCGGGCGACCTGGAGCTGACCGTCGATTGCGATCCGGCAATTGTCAGTCTCTGCGTGCTACCGGCTCTGCAGATTCTTGGCGAACGGGCAGCGCAGTCGAAGGGTGTCGATACGGTATCGCCCCGTCATCTGACCAAGGTCGTGATGCTCGGATGACCCCCTCCATCGAACACAATCGCAACATTGCGCTGAAGAAGCTTCTCGGCAATCGCGCCAGGACATTGCCGCGCGGGATCACGTCGGTCTGCTCGGCTCATCCGCTTGTCATCGAGGCGGCGCTCATGCGGGCAGCCTCCGATGACGCGGTCGCGCTGATCGAGGCAACCTGCAATCAGGTCAACCAGGACGGCGGTTACACCGGGATGACGCCCCGCGACTTCCGCCGTTTCGTCGAGAATATCGCCGCCGCAATCGGCTTTCCCATCGATCGCCTCATCCTCGGGGGCGATCATCTTGGGCCGAACCCGTGGAGGAAGCTGCCCGCAGAGGAAGCAATGGCGAAGGCCGAGGCGATGATTGCGGCCTATGTCGAGGCGGGTTTCGAAAAGATCCATCTCGATACATCGATGGGCTGCGCCGGTGAGCCCGTGGCCCTGGCCGACGAGCTGACGGCGGAACGTGCCGCACGGCTTGCGCGCATGGCGGAACAGGCTGCTCTTCGCTCTCGCCTCCGGCCACCTGTCTATATTATCGGAACCGAAGTGCCGCCGCCCGGCGGCGCCACGCATGCCCTCGACGAGCTTGAGGTCACGCGTCCTGAGGCGGTAATGGATACGCTGGCGGTGCATCGTACCGCCTTTGCGAAAGCCGGCATCGAAAGTGCTCTCGAGCGGGTGATCGCCATCGTCGTTCAGCCCGGCGTCGAGTTCGGCAATGCCAATGTCGTCCTTTACAGACAGGATCGTGCGGATGGCTTGATTGGCGCTCTGGACCGAATGCCTGGCTTGCTCTTCGAGGCTCATTCAACGGACTATCAGCCCGCGGACGCACTTGCCGCCCTTGTGGAGGGCGGTTTCGCGATCCTCAAGGTCGGTCCGGGCCTGACCTTTGCCCTGCGCGAGGCGCTTTACGGCCTCGATGCCATCGCGTCGGTTCTCGCCGGAAGGGTTTTGTCCGATGCGATCCATGCGACTATGGACGCCGTCATGCTCGAAAATCCCGGTCACTGGAATTCCCATTATGGCGGCTCGGACGAGGAACAGCGCCTGCAGCGGCACTTCAGCTACAGCGACCGCATCCGTTATTATTGGCCGGATGAGAAGGCAGCAGCAGCGGTCGAGACCCTGCTTGCGCGCTTCGAGGGCGATATTCCGGAAACGCTCATCAGCCAGTATCTCGGCCGGGTCTATCCGGCAGTGGTCGCGAGGAAGGTTCTGCCTCGTGCGCGCGATCTCTGCCTTGCGGCGATCGATGCGGCCCTGGAACCATATTCTGCAGCCACGATCGCATAATGGGTCGCCCGGCGTTGCCCGCCCTGGGTGGCCGACAAGGCGGCGATCAGACACACGCTTTTCTAATTGGAGATCATAATGGCGTCAGTCAGCGTGACAAATGTCCGCAAGAGCTACGGTCACTTCGAAGTTCTGCATGGGGTGGATATCGATATCGAGGACGGCGAATTCGTCATTCTCGTCGGCCCGTCGGGCTGCGGAAAATCGACCCTTCTTCGCATGATCGCCGGGCTTGAGGAGATCAGCGGTGGTGACGTCGCGATCGGCGGTCGGGTGGTCAATGATGTCGAACCCAAGAGCCGCGACATCGCCATGGTGTTCCAATCCTATGCGCTCTATCCGCATATGACTGTCGAGGCGAATATGGGTTTTTCTCTGCGGCTGGCCAAGGCGCCGAAGGAGGAGACCCGGCAGCGCGTGCGCGACGCGGCACAGATCCTCGGCCTCGAAAACCTGCTCGACCGCTATCCGCGCAATCTCTCCGGCGGCCAGCGCCAACGCGTCGCCATGGGCCGTGCGATCGTGCGCCAGCCTCAGGTGTTTCTCTTCGATGAACCACTATCCAACCTGGATGCAAAGCTGCGCGTACAGATGCGCTCCGAAATCAAGCAGCTGCATCAGCGCCTGCGCACGACCACGATCTACGTCACCCACGACCAGATCGAGGCCATGACGATGGCGGACCGGATCGTCGTCATGCGTGACGGCTATGTCGAGCAGATCGGCTCGCCGCTCGAACTGTATGACCGGCCCGCCAACCTCTTTGTTGCCGGTTTTATCGGTTCCCCGGGGATGAATCTCATCCGCGGCAAGATCAGCAGTGGCGGTCCGCTGGAATTCGTTGCTGATGGCGGAGCGCGCCTTCCGTTGCCGGCAGGGCTCGACGTCGCGCGCGGAGCAGAGATTGTCTACGGCATACGGCCCGAAAATATTGCCATAGGCGAGGGCGGCATCGATGCCGAGGTCGTCGTGGTCGAGCCGACCGGAGCAGAAACCCTGATCGTTTCTCGTATCGGGGCCGACGATCTCGTCCTAGCGCTGCGCGAACGGGTCAGCGCGCGGGCCGGCGGCCGTCTTTCGTTGATACCTGATCTTGGAAGGCTGCATCTTTTCGACGGAGCTACCGGCCAGCGGCTTCGGTAAGCTTATTCGCCATTGCTTGCCTGGACCGCCGGCCTCGGCATCGAATTCGGTTTGTGCCGCAGCCTCCGAAGGCATGCGACACGATCGGTAGCGAGGAGACTCTTTGGTCTCAGTTGGCAGCCAGCCAGGCCTTAATCCCCGTGAGGCTATGAAAGTCATCGACTGCGCGTACCCTTACCGCAGGCAACGCAAGAGCTGTCATCTCCGCCAGAGCTCGGCCCGGTCCCAGCTCGATGATCGTTGTTACGCCACGTTCAGCCAGAGCTTCGATCATATCAGCCCAATCGATCCTTTCGGCCAGTTGCCGCGCAAGCCCCCGGCGAGCGCGTTCCGGATCGACAACAAGCGTCGCACTGGTGGCAGTCATGAGGCGCAGCGCCGGGCGGTTCATGACTACCGAGGCAAGGGCTTTGTCAAACGGTGCCACCGCGCCGGTGAGCCGCGGTGTATGGGAGGCGACATGCACCGCCATCGGCGCAGCGCGCACTGCGCCTTCTTCCAGTGCGGCGGTACAGAGTGCATCGATCGATTGTCTGGTGCCACCGACAATGAACAGAAGATCGGGGTTCACGATGGCGATCGCGCAGCCGAAACGACCGGCCAGTTGCTCCACGATCGCCATTGGCAAACCGCGCACATAGCCGAGCCCGTCATCCGGTCCGCTCACAAGGTCCATTGCACGCGCCCGTCGATCGACCAGCTTCAGAGTGTCTGCGGGCGACCAGATGCCGGCCACCCCCCAAGCCGCCATTTCACCGACGCTGTAGCCGGCCACCATCGTATCGCTTGGCGCGCCGGCCAGGAAAAGGGCGCGAGCAATTGCAAGCGCGCGCGTCACGCACAGGATCTGGCCCTCGCGGTTGGCATGCAAGGCGGCTTCAGTGGCAGTCCTGCAGAAATCCGTCGGGTGGATCCCGAGCACGGCTGTTGCGGCTTCGAAAATGGGCTGCACTTCCGGTTCGGCGGCCAGCAGCTGGAACATCTCCCGATTCTGGTGCCCTTGGCCCGAACACAGCAGCGCGAGGGTCACGATTCCAACACCTCGGTAAACAACGCCATGGCCAGGAGATCGGCGCACCCGCCCGGGCTGAGATTGCGCGCGACGAACGCCTCATGAATGGCTTTGGCATCCCAGCGCCAATTCGCCCGTCCGACCCCGCCATCCGCCAGAAAGGCGCGGGCCTTGTTCCGTGCGAAATTGAGCCCTTCGGGACCGGCGCGATAAAGGAGATTGCTGTCGTCGACCACCGCGATCAGCGCCATGCACGCATGGACCCTTGCGGCTTCTTCGTCCCCCATGGCGAGGCGCCGTCCTTCGGCAAGCGCCGGGCGAGCAATATCGTAGACGGATGGCATGCCGGCGGCGGCCTCGGCCCGGGCGCCGCCAACATGGTAGCGTCGCGCCACGATGCCGCCGTGACTGTCCTGCTCTGGCGCCCTGCCGATGATGTCGCGTCCCCAACGCCATGCGACAAGGGCGCCGAGCGGCGCATGCCAGTCGCACGTCGCTGCCAAGCCGGCCGCCGCCGCCAGCAGGCCGAGGCCGAAGATGGCGCCGCGATGGGTATTCACCCCTCCCGTCGCATCCCGCATTGCGCCTTCCGCTTCCATGCCGATTTGGCGCAGGCGATCCATGCCCGCATCCATGGCGCCCGCCTCGGCAAGCGCGACGAAGAATGGTTCCAGTGTCCGAGCGCTGAGGCGAAGAAGATCAGCATCCATGTCGGCGTGAGCGCCGTTGTCGATATGGCTGACCAATCCGGGCTTGGGCCAGGTCTCTACCTCCAGGATCAGCGCTCGTGCGGCATGCCGTCCGATCAGCAAGGGATCGCTATGCTTGACGGCGACAGGACTTAATTCGGCCAGCAATGGAAACGTCATGCAAAGAGCGCCTCCCGCGCAATCAGGGCCGATCCGGCGTGGGATTTAACCAGAAGTTCCGGGTTTCCCGACAGCCATTCGCGCCACTGGACGGCTATGCCGCAAGGCGTGACCAATTCGGCATCGATACGCATCGGCGCGTGTTCTGCAATATCGTTCAGCAAAGCCGTCGCTCGCATCGCATCCGCGCTCGAGCGACACTCGACCAGAAGATCAAGATCGGACGTATCGGTCAGATAGGAAAGGCCGGTCAGGTATTGCCAGGCCAGACTTCCGAAGCAGCGGCAAGAGAGGTCTGCCTCCAAGAGCGCGCCAATGGTCGGGCGCCATCGTGCCGGTGCCGCGGGCAGCACATCCCTCAAGAGGGGAGGAGACGCCGCCCGTATTATGGCAGCTGGCGGGCAAGCGAGTGCAAGCCGTTTGCGCCCCATGTCCGGAGGAAGGGGCAGCCCCAGGGGTACAACATCCAGTGGGTCGCTGCAGGTCCGACGACGAAAAATTGCTGGTCGTCCCAGTGCCGCCCATGTCAGCAGATCGCGCTCCGTTTCGCTTTCGACTTGGCCACGCAGCAGCCTCGGCCATGCTTCGGAGCACACATAGGCCAGATCGTGGCGGCGGAGGGCAGCGACATCAACCATGGAGCAAAGCCAGCCGCTCGACTTCGGCCGCAATCGTGGCAGCCTTCGGCCGGCCGCCTCGATCGGCACCCAATTGTGCGCGCAGATCACGCGAAACGGGCTTGGCAAGAAGTGCTGCGAGTTGAGCGTTCAAAGGGACAGCTGGGTCCCAAACTTCCGCTATGGCTCCGGTCGCAAGAAGATTATCGAGGCCCGGCGCGAAGACGGGGGTTGTCTCGGCCTTTTCTTTCAGCGTAGCGAGCGGCAGCTTGGTCACTCGGGCCATGGACGGCAGGTCCATGACTTCGGGCCAGGCGGTGGGCAGGGCCACCAGCGATCCGCAGGCTAGCGCAGTGGCAATGAAGGCGCCCGCTGCGCTGCCCCCATAGAGAAGGCCGACCGTATGATGACCGGCCTGCTCCGCCTGCCACAAGGCCTTCGCCAGGTGCGCCAATGCCTCGCTGAGACCGAGGAGCTCGTCACGCCGGCTCATCCTTTGGCTGCCGGAGTCGACCAGGAACAGCAGAGGCGAGCTGTCTGGCCGCCGAACGACTGAAAGGATATGCCCGGCCAGCGCTACCGCTTCGTCGACGCCCGGATAGGTCTTGTCGGCAATGCCGATCACATCGATCCGGTTTTGTTGGTCCAACCGGCCCCAGCCGGTAACAAGCCCATCCGCCTGTGTTATCTCGTGGCCAACGGGAAAGAGTGAGGACAGGATATCAGCGAGCTGCATCGGCGCTCTCCCGATGGATATTGGCTGTGGTGAGGAAAGTCCCGATGTCCCGCTCCGGTATTTGCCCAGGCTCTTCAATATGCAGCCGCGCCCATATCTCGGTGGCGTCACGGGCATCGCCAAAATGGCGCAATCGCTGTTCGAGCCGTGTCTGTTCGGCTTCAAGCACTGTCTCATCCAAAATGGCTGGCCGTTGCAGCGCGGCAATCGCACCGGCCCGGAAGGCGGCGATATCGTCCTCGACGAAGATATCAGTCCCGCCAATCAGGTAGCGATGCTTGCCGCCCATGGTTCGCCAGACGAGCGCCCGGTCGCGGGAGTCGAATTCTTCCACGCCCTTGTTCGTCTCGATGACCTCCGGCCCGGAAACGGATAAACGACCCTGCTCGGAGATGACGAGCGCCGAACAGCAGCCGGCAATCAGGCTGCCGCCGCCATAGCAGCCCGCCCGCCCGCCAAGAAGGCCGATGACGCGAACACCATCGGATCGCACCTCCAGCACGGCGCGGATGATTTCGGAGATCGCCAGCTCGCCGGCATTGGCCTCCTGCAGGCGCACGCCACCCGTATCGAAGAGAATAACGACATCCCGCCGCAACTTGGCGGCGGCATGCAGCAGGCCCGTCAGCTTGGCGCCATGCACTTCGCCAATCGCACCGCCCATGAAGCGCCCTTCCTGGGCAGCCACCAGCACGGCGCGGCCGTCAATGCGGCCGGCACCGACGATGATGCCGTCATCGAACTGCCGAGGCAGATCGAAGAGCGCAAGGTGAGGGCTCGTCTCCCGTCGTTCCGGGCCTAGGAATTCGGTGAAGCTGTTGGCATCGAGCAGATGCAGCAACCGGCCGCGAGCAGATTCTTCATACCAGCTTCGGTGCAGCTTGTGAGGATCGTTCATTCTGGCTTCTCCATCAGCCGCACGCCCTGGGCCAGACGCAGCGCCACCATGTCAGGCCGTGCGCCGCCATCATTGATCGTGATGCGCAGACCGCCGGCAGCGGAGCGCGCCGCGAAATCCTCGGTGACCGCTGCCCAGAGCTCGGCGAAACCATGGGCGGGCGTGGCGATCTCGATGACGCAACGGTCGGGCGCCTCCAGTCGTTCAAGCAATATTTCGAGGTTGCCCGAAGCAACGACGCCCACCAGAGCCACGGCGCGGGTTCCGCCGGTCTGCGTCGATTTCAATTCATAGAGCAGATTTTCCATGGCATCGGCCTTACCAATTGCGGAACCGGGAAGGCGGCCTGTACAGGCCGCCGGAGGCAAGCATCAGATCCTTGATGGAATGCGCAACCAGCAGACTGCGATCGGCATCCAACGGATCGATTCCAAGATCTTCGGGACGCTGGATGACTTTGCGTTCGCGCAAATGCTCCACCATCTTGCGGTCCCGGGCGCGGCCGACCTCGGTGTAGCCGGCCACCCCCCGGATCGCCTGCTCCCGCTCTTGCCCGTTACGGCACAGCAGTAGATTGGCGATCCCTTCTTCCGTCACGATATGCGTCACGTCGTCACCGTAAACCATCACAGGAGCCAGTTCGAGCTGCAGCTTGTCGGCCAGATCCAGCGCCGCCAGTCGCTCGACGAACATCGGCACCATGCCATCGCCAAAGGTTTCGCCGATCTGAACGACCAGTTTGCGCCCGCGACGCAGGGCAGGGGTGACTGCGGCAGGGTCGGCTTCCTGGCCCGCACGCAGCCAGGCCTCGCTCGGATGGCGTCGTCCGCGTGCGTCCGATCCCATATTGGGGGCACCGCCAAAACCGGCGACCCTGCTGCCGGTCACGGTCGAACTGTTGCCGGAAAGGTCGATCTGCAAGGTCGAACCGATGAACATGTCGCAGGCATAGAGTCCGGCGGTTTGGCAGAAGGCGCGGTTGGAGCGCAGCGAGCCGTCAGGCCCGGTGAAGAAAATGTCGGGACGAGCCCGCATATAGTCTTCCATGCCCACTTCGGACCCGAAGCAATGGATCTGTTCCACCCATCCGGCCTCGATGGCGGGGATCAGAGTGGGGTGGGGGTTCAGCGCCCAGTGCGTGCAGACCTTGCCCTTCAATCCCAACCGTTCGCCGTAGGTCGGTAGCAGCAGCTCGATGGCCGCGGTATTGAAGCCGATGCCATGGTTCAGGCGGCGCACGCTATAGGGTGCGTACAATCCCTTGATGGCCAGCATCGCCGTCAGAATTTGCGTTTCGGTTATGGCTGCGGGGTCGCGCGTGAACAGCGGTTCCACATAGAAGGGGCGCTTGGCATCCACCACGAAATGAACCTGGTCGGCGGGAATGTCGACGCGCGGCACGCGATCGACGATCTCGCCCACCTGGGCGACGACCAGTCCCTTGCCGAAGCTCGTCGCTTCCACCACCGTTGGCGTGTCTTCCGTATTCGGCCCGGTGTAGAGATTTCCCTCCTTGTCGGCGCTGACCGCGGCAATGAGCGCTACCTGTGGTGTCAGATCGATAAAGTAGCGGGCGAAGAGTTCCAGATAGGTATGAACGGCACCTAGTTCGATCTGGCCACCGAACATCATACGCGCGATGCGGGCCGACTGCGGGCCGGAATAGGAAAAATCGAGCCGTCGGGCGACGCCGCTTTCGAAAATATCGAGATGCTCGGGCAAGACCACGCCCGACTGTACCATATGCAGGTCGTGTATCCTGGCGACATCGACTTTTGACAGCGCCTTGGCCAACAGGTCGGCCTGCTTCTGGTTGTCGCCCTCAAGGCAAACTCGGTCGCCAGGCTTCAGGATCGCTTCCAGGAAAGCGACGAGCCGTTGCGGGTCGACAAGCTTGCCGGCAGAGAAGTGCTGGCCGGCTTCAAGGCGCGCCAGCCTGTCGCGACCTTTCGTATTCCAATCATGCATCTGATTGCCCTTTGTATGCGCAAGAGCGTGTTTCTGGAAATATAATGTACACACAATTGCGAAAACTGCAACAACGTGTATTTTAAAATTGTCATGCGGTTTATCTGTATGCATTGGAGGAGGAGAAATGGTGTACTTGTATTTTTATCGAGGCGCATGCGGGGAGGGTCGCTCATGATGATCTCCGGTGTTGCAATGCTTGCGCTTTGCACCCTCTTGGGGAGCATTCTCGGCGATCTCCTGGGGGTGGCGCTTGGCGTGAAGGCGAATGTCGGCGGTGTCGGCATTGCCATGATCCTGCTGATCGCCACGCGGCTTTGGTTGAATAGACGAGGCTTGTTGACGCTGCCGCTCAAACTCGGCGTCGAGTTCTGGGGAGCTCTATACATTCCGATCGTCGTCGCCATGGCGGCGCAGCAGAACGTGCTGGTGGCTGCGCGCAGCGGCCCGCTGGTGCTGATCGCGGGCATCGCGACGGTCTTCGTTTGCTTCGCAACCGTCGCGCTGATGAGCCGTATCGGCGAGCGCGGCGAAACGATGGATGAAATCGAAGCAAGGGCCAGGGGCGAGCTTGCCGCCTCCGGCAACCCGGTCTGAGGGAGGCTTTCATGGAGATCTTGAAACACGGCTTGACCGCCAACAGTCTGCTCACCGCGTTTGCGATCGTTGGATTGGTCATGTGGCTGTCGAACGCCATTTCTAAACATATCCTGTTTGGCCGCGTCCACGGCTCAGCCATTGCAATCGTTCTGGGGCTCGCGGCAGCCTTTGCCGCTGGTCTGTGGACCGGAGGCGAAAAAGGGGTTGTGGATATTCCCATCCTCAGCGGCATCGGCCTGATGGGCGGAGCTATGCTGCGCGATTTCGCCATCGTCGCCACGGCCTTTGAAGTGGACGTTGCGCAGGCGCGAAAGGCTGGTGCCGTCGGTGCACTGGCCCTTGGCCTCGGCACGCTGCTCCCGTTCATCGTCGGCTCATTGCTCGCCGTCGCTTTCGGTTACACGGATGCCGTATCCATCACCACGATCGGCGCCGGTGCCGTTACCTACATCGTGGGGCCTGTGACGGGCGCCGCTCTGGGCGCAAGCTCGGCCGTGATCGCACTGTCGATTGCGACCGGTGTTTTCAAGGCGGTTCTCGTCATGGTCGGAACACCGATCGTGGCCAAGGCGATCGGCCTCGATAATCCCCGCAGCGCCATGGTGTTCGGCGGCCTGATGGGAACCGTCAGCGGTGTGTCGGGCGGTTTGGCAGCGACCGATCGCCGTCTCGTTCCCTATGGCGCACTGACGGCAACGTTTCATACGGGGCTGGGCTGCCTCGTCGCACCTTCGATCCTTTACCTTGCCGTACGGGCACTTGCAGGGGGGTGAAACAATATGGGAAAGCCGATGATCAGTGCAGGAGAAGGCTCTCAAATGCCGCATCCTGCACAGGATCGCCAAGGACGATTTGGGTGGGATCGGCGATACCTCGACGTGCGCCGGTCCCCGCTTTCGTCGACGATTTGGCCGCCAACCGCCAGAGCAAGCCGGATGTGAGTTGATGCTTCATATCGATTGCTATCTGTCGAATTGGATGGTGTAAAACTGAATGATTGCCTGCCAAATCGGAAGCAAGGTTTGAAATGACAGAATTCGACGAAGCTGGATCGATTGGCCAGCGCATTAAACTGGTGCTGATGGATGAGATCTCCTCCGGCGCCATAAGGCCTGGCTCAAGTTTGGACGAAGCAACGCTCAGCAGCCGCTTTGGTGCTTCCCGCACGCCGGTGAGGGACGCTCTGCGTCAGCTGGAGGCGATCGGCCTGGTCGAGATTCGGCCGCGACGCGGTGCAACGGTTCTGCCGCTGACCTTGCCGCGGCTGATGGAGATGTTCGAAGTGACCGCAGAGATGGAATGCATGTGCGTCCGTCTGGCAACCCATCGGATAACAGGCGTGGAGCGCGCGGTTCTAACCGAAATTCACGAGCGTTCCGAACTCGCGGCGAAGGCGGACGACTTCGAACAGTATGACAAGCTCAACTTGTCCTTCCATGAAGCATTGTATCGCAGCGCGCATAACGAGTTTCTGTATGATGAATTGATGCGGCTGCGCGCAAGGCTCCTGCCATTCCGCAGGACTCAGCTGCGTCAACCGAAGCGATTGACAGCTTCATTCCTTGAGCACGAGGCGATCCTGCGAGCCATGATGCGCGGCGATGCAACGGAAGCGGCCCTGGTCATGCGCGAGCACATGCTGAATGCGGCGCTGGCATTGGCACGCTATATGGAAATCGGCGAGGGAGCCGAATGAATGCACAACGGTTCCATCGTCGCGTAAGCTGTCCGAACCTGATCGCCCGTCCTGCATCTGGGGCAAGTACGGGGATTGATCCCGCGGCGCCTAGCCGATTTTAGCGGTCTGTATAGCCTCCGAACCACTTCCTAATCTGCTGTGGCTCGTCGGCTTTCGAGGTATTTCGAGCGTAATGGTAAGGCCGCTGGCAGCAGGCAGCGACGCAAACACCCGACCGCCATGGCGCTCGATTGCCTGCCGGGTAATGGCAAGGCCAAGGCCGTATCCGTCTCCGGTCACGGCATCGTTGCCGCGCGAAAAGGGTTGAAAGATGCGCTCCAGCTCATCTCGCCTGACGCCCGGCCCCTGATCGGCGACGCGGATATTGAGGAGATCGTCCCTTATCTCGCAAAGCACGGCTATATGTGAGTGGACATCCGTGTATTTGACGGCGTTGCGCACGACGTTTTCCAGCGCCCTGTAGATCAATTCCCCCTCGACGTCAGCCGGGAACGAGCCGCCGATGCTGGTGGTGATCGAAACATCCCGCGCCTGCGCCTCGAATGCGGCGTCGCCCAGGATTTCGTTCAGGAGTTCGATGACATCGAGGGACTGGGTTTTCAACGGCATGCTTGAGGTGGCGGTCAGCCTGGCAAGCGTCAGAATTTCACCCACCAGCACATCAAGGCGTTCGACTTCCCGGTCCATGCGGTCCAGCATGGCATCGAGTTTTGCCGGGCTTTGCCGCAGAACGCCCACGGCGGCTTGCAGGCGGGACAATGGCGAGCGCAATTCGTGCGACACATCATGAAACAACTGCTGCTGCGCATTCTGAAGCTCCTGCAATCGCGCGGCGCTGGCATCGAAGTCGTGCGCGAGCGCCGTGACTTCGTCCGTTCGTCCGGCCATCTTGTCGCCGATGCGGAAGTCGAAGCGGCCATTTGCAAGCGCGCTCAGGCCGTTTCGCAGGTGCACGACAGGGCGGATGAGATATCGGGCGAGCGCACCTGCCGCAATCGTGCTCGAAATCAGGATCGTGAGCCATGGCAATATGGGAGCCAGATTTTCAAAGGTGAAACTCATCGGTGTCGCCGCGAAAATTCGGTAGCAATTTCCATCCTTTAAGATGGAACGTTCATCGGCCGCGTCCTCCTGCGGACATGTGTTGGCGTTCGAGGTCGTCGACAGGGAAAGGCCAACCGGTTGTGTTTTTTCGCTCCTGGATACGAAGCGTCTGGCGGCGTCTTCGCCGTCCTCGATCAGGATGTTCGCGGTAAGCTTGACGAGGAGCGTCCGACGGTCCTGTTCCAGCTCATGTGCGAAGGGGACCGCCTGAATGAGCTTGACCGTGATAATGACGACGCCGACGGTTGCTGCAAGCGTCAACCAGATAATCGTGAAGAACTTCCAGAAGAGTTTTGGCATGGTCAATCCACGAGCAGTTGATAGCCTAGGCCTCGCACCGACTGGATCCAGGATTGCCCGTCCTTTCGCAGACCAAGTTTCTGACGAACGCTGCTGATATGAACATCGATGCGGCGATCGAAGGGCGTAAGCGGCTTTCCGAACGCCTGCTTGGAAATGTCCTGCTTTGACACCAGCTGGCCGGCGTTGCGAGCAAGGACTTCCAGCAGGCCGAACTCCGTGCCGGTCAACTCCAGCGGCTCGCCGCACCATTCGGCGCTTCTTTTGCCCGGATGGATCACGAGCTGACCCGCTTTCACCGCATCAATCGAAGCACCCGCCGGCTGGTGCGTCCGGCGCAAGATCGCGCGCAGCCTCGCCGCAAGTTCGCCCGGCGAACAGGGCTTTGGAACATAGTCGTCGGCACCAAGGTTCAGACCGGATATTCTGTCGATGTCATCGCCTCTTGCCGTCAACATCAGCACAGGGATTTCACTGAGCTTGCGGATCCTTTGCAGAACCTCGATCCCGTTCATCCGGGGCATCATGATATCAAGGACGATGATGTCGACCGTATTTGCGGCCGCCGCAGCAATGGCGGCGCGCCCGTCCGTGTCGGTTGCGACGTCATATCCTTCCTCGGTGAGATATTCCTGCAAAAGCATCGTTAGCTCGACATCATCGTCGATGAGAAGAACCTTGCTCATTCACCCTGTCCACCATTCGTATCGGCAATGCATACAATATAAAGCCGAAGTTCAGGCCAAGTTTTACATAACTTAACACTCACTTGACCGCACTTAACATTCGCCCGGCTACTGATTGATACCGATGAGCTGTGATCGATTGCTCGATTGGAACAGCTCGCGCTCCTGTCAGGAACCGCAAGGAATGCATTGTTGAAAAAGCCGTCCGTCAGATTCGTAGCCGCGTTCTTCGCGGCTACGCTTCTCCTTTCCTTTCCCGTCCGAAATGCCGCGGCGGAACAGACCGCAGCGCCCGCTCTCACCGTTTCTCTGGCTGCGCCTGAGCTGCGGAGCTGGCCCGAAACCATCCCGGCGAGCGGCTGGCTGAAATCATGGCAGGACGCAATCATAGCCTCGGAAACGAGTGGCCTGCGCATCACGGAGGTTCTGGTCGATGTCGGTTCTGTGGTGAAGAAGGGGCAGACGCTCGTGCGGTTATCGCAGGACAGTGTTCTGGCCGAGCTTCGCAAACAGGAAGCTGCCGTTGCGACGGCCAAGGCTAGCCTTGCCAAAGCGACGGCCAATGCAGATCGGGCGCGACAGCTTCGCACCTCCGGCGCCTTGTCCGCGGAGAAAATCACCGAATATTTCGCCGACGAGCAGACAGCAACCGCAAGTCTCGCATCCGAGGAGGCGGCACTCGACAGCGAAAAGATCAAGCTTGGGCAAACGACGATTACAGCCGTGGACGACGGCTTGATAACCTCGCGCTCAGCCGATCTGGGTGCGGTCGTCTCCACTGGCACCGAGCTGTTCCGCATGGTTCGCCAACAGCGCATCGAATGGCAGGCGGAAGTGTCGGCACGCTATCTTCCGAGCATTTCGGAAGGCTTGAAGGCCATCATCGACGGCCCTGACGGCCGCCGGATCGAGGGTAGGGTACGGCTGGTGGGGCCGTCGGTAAGTACGGATACCAGCCGCGCAATCATCTATGTCGCATTACCCGCAGACACGCAGCCGCGGATCGGATTCTACGTCACAGGCAACATAGAGCTGCGCACGACGCCGGCCATGACTGTTCCCGAAACGGCGATCGTTTTCCGGGATGGCCTCAGCTACGTTTTCACGGCCGGCGACGACAGCCGGGTGCGACGAGTCCGGGTGGAAACAGGTCGGCGCAACAATGGCGAGGTCGAGATCCTGTCCGGCCTGGACCGGACCGCGAAGGTCGTGACGTCGGGCGGCGCATTTCTGTCGGACAATGATCTTGTAAAGATTGCGGAGACGAACCGATGAATTTTTCCGCATGGTCCATTCGCAATCCCGTGCCGGCGATCTTGCTGTTTGTGATGCTTGGATTCGGTGGGCTCTGGGCGTTCAAACAGTTGGCGATCCAGAACTTCCCGGACATGGATCTTCCGACCATAAATATCTCCGCTACGCTCGACGGTGCCGCACCGACGCAGCTCGAGACGGAAGTCGCCCGCACCATCGAGGACAGTCTTGCCACGCTGAGCTATCTCGATCACATCACGACGACGATCACCGATGGCACCGTGTCGATCAAGGTCTCCTTCAAACTGGACAAGGACAGCGAGGCGGCTCTCAACGAGGTTCGCAATGCCGTCGATAGCGTCAAGGCGGACCTGCCGGCGCAAATGGAGACGCCGAGCGTCACAAAGAGTACCGTCCAAAGCTCCGCGCTGGTCACCTATGCGGTCCGCTCGACCAATCTTAACGAGACCGAGTTGTCCTGGTTCATCGATAACGATCTGACCAAGGCGTTGCTGTCTGTGTCGGGTGTCGGCCAGGTCAACCGCATTGGCGGCGTCGACCGCGAGGTTCATGTTGATCTCGATGCTTCGACCATGGCATCGCTCGGGGTCACCGCGGCAACGGTGTCCTCGCAGCTCAAAGCCGTGCAGGCCGATACGTCGGGCGGTCTTGGAGAAATCGGGGAGACGCGGCAGACATTGCGTACCCTTGGAAACCTGCCGTCCGTCGAAGCGCTGCGGGCGCTCAGGATCCCGTTGGCAAACGGGCAGGCCGTGCGTCTCGACGATGTCGCATCGGTCGGGGACAGTTTCGCGTCTCGAACGTCGATGGCCTATCTCGATGGCAAACCGGTGGTGGCGGTTGAGATCAAGCGCTCGAAAGGCTTTTCAGACAGCGGGGTCGCCGCAGCTGTCGATGTGGCGATAAAGAAATTCGCTGCGGCTCATTCCAATGTGCAAATCGATCAGGCCTATAGCACGATCGGACCGATCATGGAGAACTACCATGGTTCGATGCATATGCTCTACGAGGGCGCCATCCTCGCAATCGTCGTTGTCTGGATCTTCCTTCGAGACTGGCGCGCGACAATTCTGTCGGCGGTGGCGCTGCCATTGTCGGTGATCCCGACATTTCTCGCCATGTATTTTGCCGGTTTCAGCCTCAACATCATCACGCTGCTTGCCCTGTCATTGGTGGTTGGCATCCTCGTGGATGATGCGATCGTCGAAATCGAGAACATTGCCCGCCACCTGCAAATGGGCAAGCGGCCGATCGATGCCGCGATGGAGGCGGCCAATGAAATTGGCCTTGCTGTCATTGCTACCACCTTTACGCTTGTTGCGGTCTTCCTGCCGACGGCGTTCATGGGCGGTATTCCGGGGCTTCTGTTCCGGCAGTTCGGAATTACCACTGCGGTCGCAGTCCTTGCCTCTCTCGTCGTTGCTCGCCTGCTGACACCTATGATGGCAGCCTATTTCATGAAGGCCTATCCGTCCGAGGAGAAGGATGGCCGCATCATGCGTAGCTATATGAGGATCGCGAAGGCTGCCCTGAATTACAGGAAGACCACAGTTGCGATAACGGTTGTCATCGTCGCGCTTTCACTTTCCACCATTCCCTTCCTGAAGTCCGGTTTCCTGCCGGCTTCGGACGACGCTCGCACGCAGATCACGCTCACGATGCAGCCCGGCTCCAGCATCCAGCAGACCGCCGCGATGACCCGCAAGGCCGCCGATATCGTTGGCGAGCTGCCTGACGTCACGCATGTCTTCTCCTCGGTTGGTTCTTCATCTTCCGGTGGCGGGATCGACAGCAGTTCCACGAGTGATGTCGCTTCCTCGACGATCACGGTTGTCCTGGCAGCGATCTCCGAGCGGGATCGAAAGCAGTCGGAGATCGAAAACGACATTCGGCAGGCACTTTCGGTCCTTCCGGGAGTGCGTGTGGAGGTCGGCAGTGGTGGCAATGGCACCAAGCTCGATATCACTCTTGCCGGTGATGACGCTGGCGTACTCGACAGCGCAAGCACGGCGCTGGAGGAGCAGCTTCGCACGCTTCGGGGGATTGGAGCGGTCACATCCACGGCGGCCAGACAAGCACCTGAAATCCAGATCACGCCCGATTTTGCGCGAGCCGCTGCGCTCGGCATAACGTCGAACGCTATCGCCAGCGCCGTGCGCGTGGCGACGAACGGGGAATATTCCTCCGATCTGCCAAAGCTCACCTTGCCGCAGCGTCAGATCCCGATTGTCGTGCGTTTCTCGCCGGAAACGCGCACCAATCTCGACGACATCAAGAATATGCGGGTGGTGGGAACGAATGGCAGCGTCGATCTCGGATCGATTGCCGATATCCGCATCGGTGGCAGCCCTTCGGAGATCGACCGCATCGACCGCATGCGCAATGTCACCGTTTCCGTCGAACTCAACGGCCGCATTCTCGGCGACGTCAACCGCGAGGCGCAGGCATTGCCGGCGCTCCGGCACTTGCCGCAGGGCGTCACTCTGGTGGAGCAGGGGGAATTGCAGCGCAGCTCTGAACTGTTCCAGAGCTTCGGGCTTGCCATGGCGATCGGCGTGTTCTGCATCTATGCCGTCCTCGTCCTGCTGTTCCACGATTTTCTGCAGCCGCTCACGCTTCTGATGGCCTTGCCGCTCTCGCTCGGAGGTGCGCTGTTGCCGCTCGTCGTGACAGGAACGAGCTTCTCGATGGCTGCTGTTATCGGGCTGCTCATGCTGATGGGCGTTGTGACGAAGAATTCCATCCTGCTTATCGAATATGCGATCATGTCGCGACAGCAAGGCATGTCCAGGTTCGACGCACTTATCGACGCATGTCACAAGCGTGCTCGGCCGATCGTCATGACCACCATTGCCATGGCGTCGGGCATGCTTCCCGTTGCCCTCAGCCTGACCGGGGGCGATTCAAGCTTCCGGCAGCCGATGGCCATCGTCGTGATCGGTGGCGTCACGATGTCGACCCTGCTTAGCCTCATCGTCATCCCTGTCATCTTTACCTTCGTCGATGACTTGGAAACCATGCTGAAACGGCTCCTGCGCCGGCTCGGCCTATCCCATGAAACTGCCGCAGAAACTCCCGCGCCCGCGGACCAGGGAGCCGTCGCATTCAGGTCCAACCATGCCCGGCGAGGGCATGGGTAGCGCTGACGGTCCTCTTTGGCAGCGACCTCGATAACCCGATCGGAGATAGGGGAGATTCATGAGTTTAACGATAGTCCCCGATATCCTGGTCGTTGATGCCGACTGCAAGATTCGCCACCTTCTGAGCGAACATCTCGGCGATCAGGGTTTTGGCGTCAGGACGGCAAGCAATCTTCATGGCTGCAGGGAGATTCTTGCTCGATGCCCTCCCGATCTCATCGTCTTGGAGGTCATGTTACCCGACGGATCGGGTCTCGACCTCTGCCGCGATCTGCAGAACCATCATCGTCGGGTTCCCGTCATTTTGTTGACCACGCTAAAGGAAGAAATCGATCGCATCCTCGGCCTCGAGATCGGCGCCGACGATTATCTCGGAAAGCCGTTCAATCCTCGCGAGTTGACGGCGCGGATCCGTGCTGTCTTGCGTCGTATGAACTTCAGGACGCCATCGGAATCCCAGGCGAAATGCTTTCGGTTTGCGGACATCATACTTGATCCACAGCGCAGCCGGGTAACGAGGAACAATGGCGAGTTGATCGCGCTGACCGGGGCCGAATTTGATCTTCTCAAGACATTTTTGGAGCGTGCCGGCCGATTGCTGTCGCGCGATCAACTCCTTGACCTGACGCAAAGGCGCGACCGCGATCCCGCCGATCGTTCGATCGATGTTCTCATCAGCCGGCTGCGACGCAAGCTTGGCGAAACAGCTGACGAGCCGATCTTCAGGACGATCCGCAATGGCGGTTATCAGCTCGCGGTCGCAGTGACCTCGGTCGAGACGGATTTTGAAACTGAAGCCGTGATGTGACGTGCCCATCATGGCGGCCGCCGTCATTGCCTTTCGAGCTGCTTCAGCTCTTTTCCCGAAGGGCATCGATGACGACGGAGAATGCGCGAAGATTCTGTCGGCGGCTGGGATAATAGAGGTAGTAGCCGGCAAATTTCGGACACCAGTCGTCCAGGACAAGCTGAAGCCGCCCCGCTTCCAGATGGTGCTCGACATAGCTTTCCGGAACGTAGGCAATGCCGTGCCCGTCGAGGGCAGCCGATATCATCTCGCGGTCGGTGTTCAATGTAAGCTGACCTTCGACCCTGACCCGGATCTCCTCTCCGTCCTTCTCGAACTCCCAGGCGTAAAGACCGCCGATGCGGTCGAGGCGTCGGCGAATGCAGTTGTGACGCATCAACTCCTGTGGAGTCAGCGGTACGGATCGGATTCTAAAATATTCTGGCGAGCCGACCGCCACCAGCCTCCAGTCGGGGCCGATGCGTACTGCGATCATGTCCTTTTCGAGGCTTTCGCCAAGTCTGACGCCGGCATCGAACCCGTCCTCGACGATGTTACGGAAGCTGCCATCGACGCTGAGTTCAAACTTGATGTCAGGATAATCGGAAAGGATGGACGACAATTTCGGCCACACAACGCTTTCCATGGCGTGGTTGGAAAGAGTGATCTTGACGGTTCCGGCCGGTCGTTCCCGATAGACGGTCAAGGCTTCGATGTCCGCTTCGATTTCGGCAATGCGGGGCGACAGGGATTGTTGCAGGCGCTCGCCCGCTTCGGTCAGCCCGACGCTTCTCGTCGTGCGTGTCAGCAGGCGCATACCCAGACGTTCTTCAAGTTTCTTCACCGCGTGGCTAAGCGTCGATTGGGATGTGCCCAGCTTAGCGGCCGCCTTCGTGAAGCTCCGCTCCTCGGCGACGGCCAGGAATACCAGCAGTTCGTTGAAATTTTCCCGTGCCATAGCCTTGTCCTACCCCAAATTCGCAGGACGTATTAATATCAATTTTCGATAGGTTCATGCAAATTACCCTATCTAATCCGATTTATCGAGCAATGCTATCTGATCTCCCAATCACGAAACAGTAGGCGCCACGAAACAGACAGGCGCAATGCGCCCGACGGGAGACGATGCCATGCTCGGAACAGTCCTTTACGCCCCCGGTGACATTCGTTGTGAAGAAGTTCCGGAACCGAAGATCCTCAAGCCGACCGATGCCATCATCAAGCTCTCGGCATCCTGTGTCTGCGGCTCCGATCTCTGGCCGTACCGCGGCATTCAGGCGGTGGCGGGGCCGCAGCATATGGGGCACGAATACTGCGGCGTCGTCGTGGAGGTCGGCAGTGAGGTGAAGACGATCCGGCCAGGCCAGTTCGTCGTCGGCTCGTTCTGCCTTTCGGACAACACCTGCCCGCACTGCCAGTTCGGCTTTCAGTCTTCGTGCGAACATCGCGAGTTCATGTCTGCGGCGCAGGCACCCTATGCACGGATTGCGCTTGCCGACGGAACCCTGGTTGCGACGGACACCATGCCATCGGATGATTTGATCCCGAGCCTTCTTGCGGCCTCGGATGTTCTGGGCACGGGCTGGTATGCGGCGGACGCGGCACGCGTTACTCCGGGATGCACGGCGGTCGTGGTCGGCGACGGCGCTGTCGGTCTCATGGGTGTGCTGTCCGCCAAGCAGATGGGTGCTGGGCGCATCATCGCCATGAGCCGCCACAAGCAACGCCAGGAGCTTGCCCTCGAATATGGCGCAACCGACATCGTCACCGAGCGCGGCGATGCGGGCGTGGCGAAGATCAAGGAGCTGACGGGAGGGATCGGAGCCGATTCTGTTCTTGAATGTGTCGGCACCCAGGAATCCATGCTGCAGGCGATCAATAGCGCCCGACCCGGCGGCTCGATCGGCTATGTCGGCGTTCCGCATGGCGTCGAACTCGACGGGCAGATGCTGTTCTTCCAGCAGAAGAACCTGCTCGGCGGCCCGGCTCCCGTGCGTCGCTTCCTCCCTCATCTCATCGATCTCATCATGACCCGTCAAATCAATCCCGGAAAGGTCTTCGATCTCGAAGTTCCGCTTGCCGATGTCGCTCATGGCTACAAGGCCATGGATGAGCGCATCGCCATCAAGACGCTGCTCAGGATGTGAGGAGCAGGCCATGACGAAGAGACAACTCATCGCTGCGGCGAGCATCCTCTCGGTCGCCGGCGTCGGCACGGTGGACGTGCTCCGCGCGCAGTCGGGAGATGCTGCGATCCACGAGGAGCTTCGCAAACCGAGCGGCAACAAGATTGCGATACGCATTGAAGGAAAGATGTTTACGATCGACCTATACGACAATGCGACGGCGGGAGATTTGGTCACGAAGCTGCCGCTAACAGTGAAGGTGAGCGACTATCCCGGCTATGACGAGAAGCTCCTTCGATTGAAGGAAGGCCTTTCGATGAAGGGGGCGCCGAAGGGCGACGAACCGGAGATTCCGGAGGTAGGCTATTACGAGCCCGGCCGATGGATCGCACTCTATTATGGCCCGATCGGCTACTGGCCCGGAAAGGTGCCTTTGGGGCGCATTCATGCCAGCGTCGACGAGATCCGCACGATCCCGGAGAGCGCCTCCGTCACCATCGAGAATATCCGCTGAACAGCTCGTTTCGAGCAATTTTGGACAATTGATATGGAAACCACCTATGACCGCGCCGTCGAGCGTGCGGCCAGCCCATGGGCTGCTGTCGTCTGCATGACGTTGATGACCTTCACCCTCGTCGCTTCTGAATTTCTGCCCGTCAGCCTGCTGACCCCGATCGCCGACGAGCTCGGCATTACCGCGGGCCAGGCGGGCCAGGCGATTTCCGTATCCGGATTTTTCGCGGTGGTCACCAGCCTGTTCAGCAACATGGCTCTGTGGCGGCTGGATCGCCGGACGGTGGTCCTGTTCTACACGATCGTGATGGTGCTCTCGGGCCTGGCGATCACATTCGCGCCCAACTATCTCGTCTTCATGCTCGGTCGCGCGATGATCGGCATCGCGATCGGCGGCTTCTGGTCTCTGTCCACCTCCATCGTCGCTCGCATCGCTGACGAACAGGATGTTCCGAAGGCGCTCGCCATGCTCCAGGGCGGAACTGCTCTGGCCACCGTCATCGCTCAGCCGCTGGGAAGCTTCCTCGGCGGATTGATAGGCTGGCGCGGCGCCTTCTTCATCGTCGTTCCGGTCGGCATCGTCGCCTTCATCTGGCAGATTTTCGCCTTGCCGCGGATGCCCGGCGGTTCGAAGAATGCCGGGAGCGGCCCGCTCGGGCTGCTGCGAAACCGCACTTTTGCAATCAGCATGGCGGCCATGTCCTTCTTCTTCATGGGTCAGTTTGCACTGTCGACCTATCTTCGGCCGGTCCTTGGAGACGTGACAGGGCTTGGTGTGAACGAACTCTCGGTCGTTCTTCTCGGCATCGGCCTGTTCGGCCTGCTGGGCACCTCCTTGATCGGTTTCCTGCTGCGAACGCATCTGGATGCCGTCCTCGCCTGGTTCCCTGCGGCGCTTGCCGCAATCGCTCTGCTGCTGATCCCGCTGGCACCCTCAGGGATCGCGATCGCCGCACTCCTCTGCCTGTTCGGGTTCTTTGTCACGCCCATTCCCGTGGCCTGGAACACCTGGATGACCCGCACCATCCCCGATAAGCTCGAGGCAGGCGGCGGACTGCTGGTGGCGCTGATCCAGGCGGCAATCACCGCCGGCGCTTTCACGGGCGGGATGCTGTTCGACGGCGTTGGCTGGTGGAGTCCGTTGGCCTACAGCGGTGTTCTGTTTCTGGCGGCCGCCATCATTCCGTTCGTCGCAAGACGGATGGGCTGAATTGGGGTAGATGTCCAGGTCGGAGCCGGCGCCAAGCATTCGTGACCAGCCCTGCCATGCGCGACTGGATCACAAGCTCGGCCAGCAGGCCAGTCTTCCGTTTTTCAGGCTGCGGTCGATATCAGCTATGTCTGCAAAATATGCCTGCGGGTCAGCTCCTTGAGCACATCGACGTCGCGCTTCTCTATCGCGTCGATCATCTGCTGGTGCTCGCGGCCGGACTGCTCGATGCGGGCTCGGGTGCGCCACTGCGACACCGGCGCTGACGAGGTGCGCTGACGGATTTCGGTGATGAGCTCGACAAGCTCCTGATTTCCTGCAAGTTCCAGCAAATACCGGTGAAAAGCGAGGTTGGCTTCATAGAGTTCGAGCATGGTGCCATTGAGCACCAGATCGTCGAAACGCGAAGCCAGCATACGCAAATTGGCAATATCCGCATCGCCGGCATTAGCGACAATGCGGTCGCTGATCGCCACTTCGAGGATCACGCGGATGTCGCTCACCTCCTGCGCGCGGCGCCCGTCCTGTTCGTGTACGTGATAACCGCGATTGGGAATATGCTCGACAAGCCGCTTCTGCACGAGGCGGTCGAGCGCCCGCCGCACCTGCGGCCGGGTACAGTTGTAGCGCCGCTCGAGATCGATCTGTTTCAGCCATGTTCCCGGCGGCAGCCTGCCCGCAAGGATGTCCTGGAGAATGAGCTCGGTCACGTCGGGCGTCTCTCCCTCGTGTGATGGCGCCGCCGCTTCAGCTTCCAGCGAGTTCATGCAGCTCTCCCAGACCTTCCCAAGTTGGCGATGACTATCATAGGTCCGTATTTTTCAACAACGACGCTCGTTATCGCTGCCGAAAAAATATTCATGCTCATCTCTTGCGCATCCGTTCTTATTGGCACATAAATTGGTACCAATTTAGTATCCATTACATGAGGCGGTTGGCAAGTCCATGCAAAATTCCGATGCGGTCTGGGACATCGTCGAAAAGAAAAGCGCCGAGTTCTTCGCACTCAGCGATCGGATCTGGGACATTCCGGAAACGAACTACCTGGAATACCGATCTGCCGAAGAGCATGCGGAGATGCTTGAGCGCCAAGGGTTTCGCGTCGAGCGCGGCGTCGCCGGCTTGCCGACGGCCGTCATGGGCGAGGCGGGTGAAGACGGTCCTGTCATCGCGATCCTCGGCGAATTTGATGCGCTGCCGGGATTGAGCCAGGAGGCAGGTGTTGCGGAAGAGCGGCCGCTGATAGACGGCGGCAATGGCCATGGCTGTGGCCATAACATGCTAGGCGCCGGCTCGATGCTAGCCGCGGCCGCGGTCAAGGATTTCCTCGCGGAGAACGGCCTGAAGGGCAGGGTGCGCTATTACGGTTGCCCGGCCGAGGAGGGTGGCTCCTCCAAGGGCTTCATGGTCCGTGCCGGCGTTTTCGACGATGTCGATATTGCGATTTCCTGGCATCCGGCGGCCTTTGCCGGCGTCAACAATCCTATCTCGCTTGCCTGCAACGAAATCAACTTTCACTTTTCCGGCCGTGCATCGCATGCCTCGGCCACGCCCCATCTCGGCCGCAGCGCGCTCGATGCGGTCGAGCTGATGAATGTCGGCGTCAACTATATGCGCGAACACATGCCGTCGACGGCGCGCATCCACTATGCGGTCACCGATACCGGCGGCGCGGCCCCGAATGTCGTGCAGGCGCGCGCTACCGTGCGCTATCTCGTTCGGGCACGCACCCTGCCGGAGCTTCTCTCGCTGGTCGCCCGTGTCAAGAAGGTTGCCGAGGGTGCGGCCCTGATGACGGAGACGAAGGTTCGCAGCGAGATCATCAGCGGCGACGCCAATCTCGTCGGCAATACACCGCTCGAGGAATGCATGTTCTCGCAGCTGGATCGGCTCGGACCGCCGGTGTTTGACGACGCAGATCGCGAGATGGCGCGGAAGTTCCAGCAGACCTTCAGTGCGGAGGATATTGCCGCTTCCTACGGCCGTTTTGCGTTGAAGCCGAAGAAGGGCCAGGCGCTTTGCGAGGAAATCTTTCCCTTGAATGCCGGCGACGGCACGCTGGTCGGTTCGACCGATGTCGGCACGGTCAGCTGGGTCGTCCCGACCGTGCAGATGCGCGGCGCCACCTATGCGATCGGCACGCCTGGCCACTCCTGGCAACTCGTCGCGCAGGGCAAGTTGCCCGTCGCTCACAAGGGCACCGAACATGCCGCCAAGGTGATGGCGAGCACGGCCGCCGAACTCATCCGCAATCCCGCGCTCATCGCCGCTGCCAAGGAAGATCACAGGGCACGCCTTGAAGGCACGCCCTTCGTCAATCCGATCCCGGACGATGTCCAGCCGCCGCTGCCGGAGAAGGTCAATGGCTGAGGCCGATCTGAGACCCGACCGCGCGCGTTTGATGGCGCATATCGGCGAATTCGCGAGCCGCGTAAAGCTGTCAGGAACGGCCGAGGAGCTGGAAAGCTTCCGCTATCTCCAGGCTGAGATGGATGGCTTTGGCTATCGCACGCAGCTTCTGTCGCACGACGCCTTCATCAGTCTGCCAGGTGCCGCCAGGGTCGGGATCGATGGCGAGAACCTTCGTTGCATCACGCATTCCATGTCGGTCTCGACATCAGTTGCGGGGGTAACCGGCAACCTCATCCATGTCGGCGAGGGAACCGAAGCTGACTTTGCAGGCACGGATGTTGCCGGCAAGATCGTCCTGGTCGATGGTATCGCGACGGAGGAAGTGGCCGCTCTTGCGAGCGCTTTCGGCGCTCTTGGCGAACTTCATATCAGCCCGAACGAGCATCTTTACGAGATGTGCGTCTCGCCGGTCTGGGGCAGTCCCTCGCAGCACACGCGCCACAGGTTGCCGACGACAGTCATCTGCTCGATCGTGAGGGATGATGGCGACCGGCTGCGTGAAAGGCTTGCACGCGGAGAAACCGTGGCCGCAACACTTTGCGCGGAAGTCGATACGGGCTGGCGCAAGACGCCGCTGCTCGTTGCCGACCTTCAGCCGAAGGGCGACGATGCGCCCTTCGTGCTGTTCTCCGGCCATCACGATACCTGGCATTTCGGGGTCATGGACAATGGCGGCGCCAACGCCACCATGCTGGAGGCGGCACGCCTCCTTGCTCTTCGCAGCAACGAGTGGCGTCGAGGCTTGCGCATATGCTTCTGGTCCGGTCATTCGCATGGCCGTTATTCCGGCTCTGCCTGGTATGCGGACGAGTATTTCGATGAACTCGATCGCCGCTGCGCCGTCCATGTCAATGTCGATTCCACCGGCGGCGAGGGCGCGACCGTCCTTACCAATTCCGGCGTGATCGACGAGCTCAGGCCTTTGGCTGCAGATGTGATCGCCCGCGTGACCGGGCAGAAGCATGCCGGCAGGCGTCATGGCCGAGCTGCCGATCAGTCTTTCTGGGGCGTCGGCATCCCCTCCATGTTCGGCAGCCTCAGCCATCAGCCGCCTGGCCCCGTCAAGATGCTGACGGCGCTCGGATGGTGGTGGCATACGCCGCACGACACCGTCGAGCACATCGATGCGGATAATCTCTGCCGCGACACGGAGATTGTTCTCGAGGTCCTCTGGCGGCTGCTGACCTCACCCGTCCTGCCGCTGGACTATACCGAATATGCCGCCTGCCTCGGCGACCAGATCGGACAATTGCAGGCAACGCTTGCCGACCGCCTCGATATCTCCGGCCTGTCCAAGGCGGTCGAAGACTTGCGCATCAACGCAAATTCGCTTCTGCGGGTAAAAGGCCCTTCACCCGAAAGAGCCGCGCGCATCAATGGTTTGCTGATGCGCGCGGGGCGGCATCTCGTGCCGCTGAACTACACGAGCGGCGAACGCTTCCATCCCGATTCCGCGCTCCCCCACGCCGCCTGGCCATCCCTGGAAGGGCTGCGCGCTTTGGCGAGACTGGGCGAGGGCGCGCCGGATACGGCCTTTTATGTTGTCCACGCGCGTCAGGTGAGAAACCGTATCGCGCATGCGTTGCGCGAAGCCAATGCGGCCTTGCGGGCGGCTCTGGAGGATTGACCCTCAGCGAATACCGAACATGACAAAAGGCCGCTTAAGCGGTCGTAAGGGGAACGAACATGAAAAACAGAAAAGTGCTTGCCGCCGTATTCGGCGCGATTGCCTTCCTTGCTCCGCTGACCGCCGGCGCCAAGGACTGGACCCACGTGAAGGTCGGCATCGAAGGTGCCTTCCCGCCATGGAACCTGATGGATTCGAGCGGCAAGCTCGCGGGCTTCGACGTTGATCTCATCAATGATCTCTGCAAGCGCGGCAAGGTCGATTGCGAGCTGATCGCCGGCGAATGGAATGCGATGATCCCGAGCCTGAATGCCGGAAAATTCGATCTGGTGATGACGCTCGGCATCAACGAGAAGCGCAAGCAGGTGGTCGATTTCACCGTGCCCTATGCGAGCGGCGTCGCAAGCTTCCTGCTCGTGAAGGACGGGCCGGTTTCCCCGCTGCCGATGACGGGTGAACGTCTGAACTTGAACGACAAGGCGAAGGCGGATCCTGTGACGGCGGAGATCGGCAAAGCTCTGAAGGGCAAGACGGTCGGCGTCGTCCAGTCGACCAGCCAGGAGCAATTGATCAATTCCTATTTCGGATCCGATGTGACGGTGCGGGCCTATAAGAACTCCGGAGAGCGTGATCTCGACCTGAAGGCTGGCCGCATCGATGCCGGCTTCGACAGCGGCGTCTATGAAACCTCCGTGCTTGGCAAACCCGGCAACGACGATCTGATAATGTCGGGTCCCATGGTGAAGGGCGCGATGCTGGCAACGGAAGTCGCGCTCGGCATGCGCAAGGGAGAGACTGATCTGAAGGCGAAATTCGACGATGCCATCAAGCAGGCTGCGAAGGACGGTACGATCAAGCAGCTCTCCGAAAAATGGAGCAAGATCGACCTCACGCCGACCTTCGACGCGAATTGAGCGCCCTGCAACCATCGTTCCCGGCCGAGGCTAAGACCATGACATCCGTTGCCAACACCCATTCTTTCAGGTCAAGCGCATGAATCAGCCAACCCTGTTCGAGCTGGCCGGCTTCGGTCCGGATGGCTGGGGCCACGCTCTGCTCGCCGGCGCCTGGATGACAATTCTCGTCGCGATCGCCGGCTATGCGGTCGGCGCCTGCATCGGAACGCTCGGTGCTTGGGGCAAGATCGCCGGCAACCGCTTTGCACGGGCGACGGCGGATGCCTACACGACGGTTCTTCGCGGCATCCCCGATCTGCTGGTCATCTATCTTTTCTACTTCGGCGGCAGCGCGGTCGTGACCGCGATCGGCAAGATGTTCGGAGCGGAAGGCTTCCTCGGCTTTCCGGGCTTCCTTGCCGGCTCCCTTGCCGTCGGCGTCACCTCCGGTGCGCAGTTCACCGAAGTGCTGCGTGGCGGGTTCAAGGCCGTGCATCCCGGCGAGATCGAAGCGGCCATTGCCTGCGGAATGCCGCGCTGGCTGCGGCTGCGTCGGATTATCGCGCCGCTGACCCTGCGGCATGCGCTGCCAGGGCTCGGCAATGTCTGGCAGGTCGTCCTGAAGGAGTCGGCGCTGGTCTCGATCACCGGCGTTGCCGAACTGCTGCGTCAGGCGCAGGTCGGCGCGGGCTCCACGGGACTGCCGTTCGATTTCTACCTGATCGCAGGGGTGATCTATCTGATGATTTCGACCCTTTCCAGCCTGATCATCCAGCAGGCCGAGCGGCATCTGTCGCGCGGCGTGAGGAGACGCTGATGGATTGGCAATTCCTTGAAGAGACGTTTGTGAGCCTTGTCACGGCAATCCCGTTGACGATCGAGCTTGCGGTAACGTCGATCTGCCTCGGCGCCATCCTCGCCCTGCTTCTGGCGCTCGCACGTCTGTCCGGCTTCGTCGTCCTCGACTGGTTCGCCAGGCTCTACGTCTTCGTGTTTCGCGGTACGCCGTTGCTTGTTCAGATCTTCCTGATCTACTACGGCCTCGGCCAGTTTCCCGCCATCCGTCACAGTATTTTCTGGCCGTTCCTGCGCGATCCCTACTGGTGCGCGGTTTTGGCGTTGACCTTGAATACCGCAGCCTATGCCAGCGAAATCATCCGCGGTGGACTGCTGTCTGTCCCGCACGGGCAGGTGGAGGCTGCGCGCGCTTGCGGCATGCACCGTCTCATGATGTTCCGGCGCATCATTTTGCCGCTCGCCATCCGCCAGGCCCTGCCGGGCTACGGCAACGAGATGATCTCGATGGTGAAGGCGACATCGCTCGCCTCGATCATCACGCTGATGGAAGTCACCGGTGTTGCGGCGAAAATCATTTCGGAAACCTACCGCGCCATTGAGGTCTTCGTCGTCTCAGGCGCCATCTATCTCGCGATCAATTTCGTGCTGACACGTCTTATCCAGCTTGCCGAATACCGGCTGAGCCCGCATCTGCGCCCGCCTGTTCCGGTGACGCGCGATACTGCCGCTGTGGCGGCGCCCGTAGGAGATCCGCAATGACGGCCACGCCAATCGCACTCAGCGTGCGCGACATGCACAAGAGCTTTGGGCCGGTCGAAGTGCTCAAGGGTATCTCGCTTGATGCGCTGGAAGGAGACGTCGTCTCGATTCTCGGCTCGTCAGGCTCCGGAAAATCGACCTTCCTGCGCTGTATCAATTTGCTGGAGACACCCGATTCCGGTGAAGTGACCGTGGCGGGCGAAACGATCCGCATGCAGCGCACCGCCCGCGGCACCCATCGCCCGTCTGACGGAAAGCAGGTCGACCGCATCCGCTCCCAGCTCGGCATGGTTTTCCAGAGCTTCAATCTCTGGTCCCACAAGACCGTGCTGGAGAACGTAATCGAAGCGCCCGTCTATGTGCAGGGTCGTTCGCGCGCCGAATGTGTCGAGGAAGCGGAGGCACTGCTCGCCAAGGTCGGCATCGGCGACAAGCGCAATTTTTATCCGGCTCACCTGTCGGGAGGCCAGCAACAGCGCGCAGCCATCGCGCGTGCGCTCGCCATGCATCCTAAGGTGATGCTGTTCGACGAGCCGACGTCGGCGCTTGATCCCGAACTCGTGGGCGAGGTCCTGAGGGTCATGCGCGCGCTCGCCGAGGAAGGGCGTACCATGCTTGTCGTTACCCATGAGATGGGCTTTGCGCGAGATGTCTCCAGCCGCGTCGTCTTCCTGCATAAGGGCGTCGTCGAGGAAGACGGCAAGCCGCAGGATGTATTTGCCGGTTCACGTTCCGAACGCTTCCGCCAGTTCATCAGCCAATAATTTCAAGCTCAATCACAATGGGGAACTCGATCATGAAATACCTGACTGGACTTCTGACTGCGATCATGATGGTCGCCACGCTCGCGACGGCAAGCGTCGTGCGCGCGGAGGACAAGAAGTGGACGCATGTCACCATCGCGACCGAAGGCGCTTTCCGCCCATGGAACTTCACCAAGGCGGATGGCAGCCTGGACGGATATGAGATCGAACTGATCAAATATCTCTGCGATCATATGAAGGTCGAATGCACGACTGTCATCCAGCCCTTCGACGGCATGATTCCCGCCTTGAATGCGGGTAAATTCGACGCCATCATTTCGGGCATGTCGGCAACCGCCAAGCGCGAGGAAGTCATTGCCTTCAGCGATTCCTACGGCACGACCGGCCAGACTTTCGCAACGCTGAAGGATTCCCCGCTTGTCGACCTTCCCATGAAGGGCCAGGTTTTTTCTCTCGCAACGGACGAAGCCGGCGCGGCCAAGGCGCTGAAGGAGCTCGAACCGATGCTCAAGGGCAAGACGATCGGCGTGCAGACGGCATCGATCGCGGCGACCTTCCTCGACAAGTATCTGAAGGGCGTTGCCGATATTCGCGAGTACAAGACAACCGAGCAGCACGATCTCGACCTGAAGGCCGGCCGCGTCGATTTGATCATGGCATCCATGGCCTATCTGTCGACGGCAGCGGCAAAGCCCGGCAATGAAGATATGACCGTGACCGGACCGCGCTTCCAGGGCGGCCTTCTCGGCCGTGGCAGTTCCGTCGGCCTGCGTAAGGACGACACCCAGCTGAAGGCGATGTTCAACGATGCGATCGCGGCGGCAAAAGCCGACGGCACGATCGCAAAGCTGTCGCAGAAGTGGTTCGGCTTCGACGTGACCCCGAAGTAACTCTGGGACGAAACCACGCCGAGGTTTCGTTGCACGGCCTTTGATTTTGCCGAACAACGGCAGCGAAATGCTCTTTTGAGCCTGCCAGCCCGATGACGCGCCGGGCATCGGGCTGCATACGCCTACAAGGGCGCGCCGATTGATATGCGGTGGACCCACTGCAGATATTCTCTCCTCTTTTATCCCCTATCTTTTATCTGGGCTGGGATCGGCCGTGGCATGTCATGCAACATGCTGCACATTTGGCGTGTAGCTTTAGGGCCGTCATGGCATGCAAGCCGCCTATGATCATTTTCATTGCAACCATAAGCTTTTAAAGTATATTCGGATTAAATAATTAAATCGTTGCGACCTGGTTTCAGGAGGTAGTCATGAGTCAGCCTTCGAAATGGTGGTGGGGCCTGATTCCGCTTGCGATTCTCTGTATCCTCGCGACCTTCATCACCGGAAAATCCATCAACAGCGATCTCAACAACAGGGCGACCGCGTCCCTCGGATCGGCTGTTGTCAGTCCGGTGTTCAGCGTGGCGGGCCGGGACGTCGCTCTCGCCGGAGTGGTGTTTTCCCCGGATGCTGCAAACCAGGTCGCCGCTTCGGTAGGGCAGGTCTGGGGCGTGCGTCGGGTTCTGGTCGACGCCAAGGAGCCCGAGGTCGCCAAGCCCTTCAACTGGGCCATATCCCATGAAGGTCCGAGCGTTGTCCTGTCTGGCAGCGTTCCAAATCCTGATACGCGTGAAAAGATTGTCGCCACCGCGAAAGCGACCTTCGCCGGAGCCGATGTCAAGGATGAAATGCACTATGCCAGCGGTGCTGCGGCCGGCTATGCCGGCGCCGTGCAGTTCGGCATCGATCAATTGGGCAAGCTGTCAAAAGGCAGCGCCTCGTTGTCCGATACGGGTCTGACGATTTCCGGTAGCGCCGACACAAGCGATGCCTACAACGCTATCACCACGGCGCTCAAAACGCTGCCGGAGGGCCTTACGCTTGCCAAATCAGACATTACGGCACCCAAGCCAGAGCCCGCAGCGCCGGTGACACCCACCACGGAAACTCCAGCCGCGCCAGCCGTCGCAACGGCGTCATCCTCGACGGACACCTCGGCCGCAGCTACCGCAACATCTACTGTGGCCACGACCGCCGCTGCCTATGGTTTCGATGCCGCAAGGGACACCGACAAGCTCACCCTTTCGGGCAACTATCCGGACGATGATACGCATGGCAAGATCCTGGATACGGCCAAGAGCCTCTTTCCGGGTGACGTCGTCAATGATCAGATGACCGCTGCTCCCGGCGCTCCGAACGGCTTTGCAAACGCTGCGCTTGCAGGGTTGAGCGCCTTGTCGCGTCTCGCAAAAGGGACTTTTTCGCTCGCCGGCACGAATGCGACGCTCTCGGGCGAGGCGCTTTACGATGGCGCCGTGAACAGTGTCCAACGCGGATTTGCAGCCGCACTTCCCGACGGCTTCAAAGCGGCTTCCGCAACGATCACAGTCAGTACGCCGGCCCCGGCCGTCGACGCCGTCAATTGCCAATCGATGCTCAACGGGATCGTGACCAAATCGAAGATCGGCTTCGAGACGGGCAAGGCCCGGGTTTCTCCCGCATCCTCCGGCCTGCTGGATACGATCGTCGCTACGATCAATCGTTGCCCGGGTTCAAACATCGAGGTGTCGGGGCATACGGATTCGAGCGGGGATGAGAAGGCGAACATCGTCCTCTCCGAACAGCGCGCCAAGGCCGTCCTTACCTATCTGACCGATGCAGGCGTGCCGTCGAGCCGGCTGACTGCGGTCGGTTTCGGTTCCTCACACCCGCTCGCTTCCAATGATACCGAGGAAGGCAAGGCACTCAATCGTCGTATCGAATTCTCTGTGAAATAGGAGAAGCGGCAATGACCTATCTGTTGTCAACGTACTGGTTGTGGATGCTGCTCGCATTGGTGCTCGGCGGCATCGTCGGTTTCACCTCATTCCTGCGGTCGGCCAGCGGCTGGTGGCCGCAGTCCTGGCCCGGTTGGTTCAAGCTGTTGTGCGTCTTGTTCGTGATCGGCCTCGTCGTGGCTGTGCTGCAGTGGCTTCCGGGCCTGACGGGTCATTATCTGGAGACCGCATTGCTCTTCGTTGGCAGCTATATCGTCGGCTGCTTCCTCGGTAGCTGGCTCGCAAGCTTGCGCGCGACACGGCCGCTCGACGCGGACAACAAAGTGGCCGCGACTTCGACCGGCGGGACTGCGCCGCAACCGTCGCCAATACCGGTATCAACTCCCGCGCCGTCATCCGCTCCAGCGCCTGCGCCGACGCTGGCGGCGGTTGCGACACCCGCGTCCACGCCAACGCCGGTGTCGCCAAAACCGGTTCCGCCTGCACCGGCCTCTGCGGCTTCGCCGCCTGTATCGGCCGCTGTGGCGCCTGGCCCTGTTTCCGGCGAGCACGAGCATCCCGGCAAGCGCCCGCCGGCTGCGGCAAGGGCTAGCATCGTGCCCGATGATTTGAAGCGCATTTCCGACATCGGCCATGTCAATGAGGAGAAGCTGAACGAGCTCGGCATCTGGACCTTCAGCCAGATTGCGGCCTGGACGCATGAAAACGCCGAATGGGTCGGTAGTTACATGGCTTTCCCCGGACGCATCGAGCGGGAGGACTGGATCGGTCAGGCAGGGCAACTGGCAAAAGGATTGGAAACCGAATTCTCACGTCGGGTCGAGCGTGGCGAAGTGCCCACGTCGTCGGACAACTCGACTTCCTCATCGGCTGCCATTTCATCGGCACCAACCGCGTCGCCGCCACTCGCATCCGTATCGCAGGCTGCGACAGAAGCCACCACCGGCACATCGCAGATGGCAGCTTCTCCCATTGGCGATGACGGTCATCCCGGCAAACGTCCGCCGAGCGTCGCAAGACCTAGCGTCGCTCCGGATAATCTGAAACGCATTTCCGGCATCGGTCATGTCAACGAGGAAAAGCTCAACGAGCTCGGCATCTGGACCTTCCGTCAGGTCGCGGCCTGGACACATGAAAATGCCGAATGGGTCGGCAGCTACATGGCCTTTCCCGGGCGCATCGAGCGCGAGGACTGGATCGGTCAGGCCGGCAAGCTCGCGCAGGGCATCGAGACAGAATTCTCGCGCCGGGTCGATCACGGCGACGTGCCTACCTCCTCGTAAGTGTTTTCCTTCCGGACGATGCTCAGGCGTTAATCACGGATCTTCTGAATGACTTCGAGGCGATGCAATTCTTTCTGCGACATAGTGATCGTAAAGGACTGGAGAAGCTAACCCAAGTGCATCGTGCCGGTGTTGAGGGTAGGGGATCACCCCGCTTCTTGCAAATGGGTCATGAACACCTCCGCCGGCGTCTTGTAACCCAGGCATCTTCGTGGTTGATCGTTGAGATGGCGGGCAAGTTGGGTAAGGTCGCGTTGTGACACGGCCGCCAGGTCGGTATCGCCGGGCATGAAGCGACGAATGCGCTTATTGGCATTCTCCACAGCGCCTTTCTGCCACGGTGCGCTGGGATCGCAAAACCAGCTGCGCGCGCCGATACCATCTTCCAGAGCCCGGAAGCCGGCAAACTCCGTGCCGCGATCAAAGGTGAAGCTCTGGCGTGCCAGGG